>JBEKTF010000057.1:0-29228 GCA_049516355.1 Bryobacteraceae bacterium
ATCTACAAGTGGCTGGCCACCTGGAACGGTGAACCCACCCCGTTTGTCTGGAAGGCCTCGGCCGACGTCATTCTCGACAAGGTCCGGCGTTGTAAAGAATTATCTGAGACAGGAGACTAGCAGGGCTCTGAAAAAGGCACTTTAGCGCCGATGAACGCCGATGAACCCTGATAAGACAGACTCAAGTTCTTTGTTTTCAATCGGCGTTAATCAGCGTTTATCTGCGGCCAGCCATGTTGCGGCCTTTTTTCGTCAGCCTGCCAGTCAGTGTCGTAAACCGGTGTGAAGTGATCGAATGAACGCGCGCAGGCTAACCCGAATAGTCGAGAGTTGGTGGTTTGGGTGTGCGTTGCTCCTGGGCCTGAACTTTGTGCCCTTCGATCCGCCTTGGTATGCGTACATCGGGCTGGGTTTCGCGATGGTGGGGGCGCTTCTTTGGGTCGCCTTTAAAACGTCACTTCCCGTGTGAGCATATATCATTTCAATGAGAACTCACTTGCGGGTAATTAATCGCCTTGCCTCAGGACTTGTCCTTGTCACAACCGTGATCGCCCAAACACCAGCTCCCGGACCTCGCGAGATGCCGGCTCGCACAATTCCCGTTCCGGACACGGTCAGCCCGCAAATGCAGAAGCTGATCGCGGCGCCGTTACCCCCTGCCTGGAACGTAATCCCGAAGACAGCGGCTGAATGGAAGCAGCAAGTCGATGCAGGCGCAGCCGCGGCGATGCAGACACTGCCTGCGCTGCGCAAAGAATTGGGCGTTGCGGTAGAGCCGATGACGATCGGCGGGGTCAAGGCCTTCATTGTGACGCCGCAGAACATCCCGCCGGAGAACCGTAACCGGCTGCTCATCCATGTGCACGGCGGTTGTTACGTGAGCTTTCCGGGCGAATCCGGAACCACGGAAGCGATCTTCATGGCCGGGTTCGGGCATTTCAAGATCATCTCGGTCGATTACCGCATGCCGCCCGATCACCCTTATCCGGCTGGGCTCGATGATGCCATGACGGTCTGGAAAGCCGCCGTGAAAATGGCGGAGCCAAAAAATATGGCGATTTTTGGCTCCTCGGCGGGCGGCGCCTTGACGCTCTCCATGGTTCTGCGCGCCAAACAGGAGAAGCTCCCGCTGCCGGCCGCGATCGCGCCGGGCACGCCGATGGCGGATCTCACCAATGCCGGGGACAGCTTTCACACCAACGCGATGCTGGATAACGTTCTCGTCGCGCCCGACGCAAGCTGCGACAAACGCGCCGAGCTCTACACCAACGGGCACGACCTCAAGGACCCGCTGCTCTCACCGATTTACGGAGACATGCACGGCTTCCCGCCGGCGATCCTCACCACGGGGACCCGCGATCTGCTCTTGAGTAACACGGTGCGCGTGCATCGCAAGCTGCGCCAGGCCGGTGTCGAAGCGGTGCTTCAGGTCTTCGAGGGCCAGTCGCACGCGCAGTATTACCGTGACGTTAGTGCGCCCGAGACTCGAGAGGCTTTCGAAGAAATCGCACGGTTTCTGGACAAGCACCTCGGCAAGTAGGCCGAAGTCTCACTCTGCGTAGACGCTTTTCACAAAGGCCGCCACATTCATGTAGGGCCAATCGGGGTATTTCATCTTTAGCTCGGCGGAGAGCTGTTTACCTGCGTCGTCGACCGTGACGCCCTGTTTTTTGAGCGCCAGAGCGCGAGTTCGCACGTCGGCGATGAATGCCCTCTCCTGAGCCACCAGCGATCCATCGCCCGGTTCGCTATGGTCGGGCAGCACGTGAAGGGCGTTCAGTGTGGCGATTTTGTCGAGAACCGCGAGCCAGCTCGCAGGCGTCCCGCCGTCTCCGGAAATGTTCGGCACCGTTTTGTTCTGCACCACGTCGCCGGATATCAGCGTGCGGTCTGGTTCGACGAAAATCAGTTCGTCGCCGTTGGTGTGAGCGCGGCCAAACCAGAGCAGTCGTGCCGTGGCGCCGCCGAGATCGATCTTCGCGTCATCGTTGTAAATCACATCGGGCGTGCGCAGGTTGGTGTCCGCCAGTAGCTCTTTCCGCTGCGGATTGCTGCTGCTGAATCGCTCGACGATGTCTTTACCGTGAAGATCCATTTCCCGTTGCTGCTCGGCATTGCGCACCAGAATGGTTCCGGCCGGGAAGCCTGCATCCCCGGCGGCGTGCTCCGGGTGGAAGTGGGTCGTCGTCAAATAGAGTTTCGCGTTCGGCGCGGAAAGCTTCGCGGCAACCCGGGCAACGATCGCGCCGTTGCGCGGGCCGAGGCCGGTATCGACGACCCGTGTGGCGCGGGCGCCGACAACGATCGCAATATTAGGAAAGCCCATGATCGCCCACACGTGGTCGGAAACCTTCACGGTGTCTTCGCCGAGTATGGGGGTCTGTGCTCCGGGCACGGGGTTCTGAGCATAGGCGGTCGCGGCGAGGGCGGCCACAATCGGAAGATTCCTGAATATCCGCATTTTCGTGTTTTCGTCCTGCAGCGTTTTCGTCTGAAGCACAGGATATCGCGTTCAGGGGTCAACGCGATATGCTGGTCAGCGTATTTTCCATGCGAAAACTCCTCCTGACACTCCCCGTGCTGGCCGCGCTGATGGCCAGTTCTCCCGCGTCCGCCCAGAACGTGCGGCTTTACATCTTCGACAACGGCGTTCTGCAGGGCCTCAGCCCAGAAGCGTTTCACTTCAAGAAGGAAGAGGTCGCTGTCACGGACATGGTCTGCGCCTCGTACCTGATCGTGCATCCGAAAGGCAGGCTCCTGTGGGACAGCGGCGTTATTCCCGACAGTGAAATCGAAGCGGGACACACTGAAAAGAAGCTGGGCATGGGCACGATTAGGGCAACAAAGACGCTCAAATCTCAGCTCGCCTCGGTTGGTTACGAACCGAAGGACATCACATATTTCGCTTTGTCGCACGATCATTTCGACCACACCGCCAACGCCAACGCCTTCGCAGGATCGACCTGGATCGTGCAGCAACCGGAGCGGGACGCCATGTTCCCGGATAAGCCTGCGGCAGGCACGGTTACCGCTGCCGCTACCTACGCCGCCCTCAAGAACAGCAAAACGAAGATTCTGCACGGGGAAGACTACGATGTCTTCGGCGACGGCACCGTGGTGATCAAAGCCGCGTACGGACATACGTCCGGGCACCAGGTGCTTTATGTGAAACTCGCCCGTACCGGCCCGGTGCTTCTCGCGGGCGATCTCTATCACTATCAGGAAGAGCGCGGAACGGATAAGACACCCACCTTTGAGTTCAACGGCCCGCAGTCGCTGGCCAGCCGCGCCGCGGTCGAAGCGTTCATCAAAAAGACCGGCGCGCAGCTTTGGATCGAGCACGATCCGGTGAACTTCAATAAACAGAAGAAAGCCCCAGCATTTTACAACTGATCCGGCGCGTTCCCGGTCGCGTTGAATATGGACATTCGTTAGCATGCGCCCCGTTGACTACCGTGTTCCGTCGATCAAAACTTTGTTACCTAATGATAAATAGACGAGCGAATTTCCGGCTATTATCATCGAATTATGCAATGTCCGTCATGCGGCTCCCGGAAATTGAGGATAAAACAGAACAAAGGATTGGAAATGATCGTGCTTCTCTTCATCAGCAAACGATGGTATCGCTGCTGCGAGTGCGATTTCGGCTTTCGCGCGCCTGATCGGAGAAAAGTTCCACGAGATGCTTCGGAGGCAGCCGGCAAAGCCCGGGTAGTGTCTCAATAACGACGTGTCGCCGAGGCTGCTTCGCCCCGTGATTGCGTGATTTGAATCGTGCAGGCATGTTTCCGGAATGACAAGGTTGACGGCGCAGATCCTGCGAGAGGTGCCTCTCCGCAGGGCCGTGGCGAGGTTCCAAGCTCGGGATATCCGCCGGCTGCTGCTGATTTTCGCTGTGCTCACCATTCCCGCACTGGCGGCGGATGCCGCGGTCGCCATCAGCACCAGCTTTGTTCGGCCCTGGGTAGAGGCCATGCGCGCCAACAGTCCGGCGAGGCTTGCAGGGTTCCTGCATCCCAGCGTCCGGGCCTGTATCAATGACCAGACGCGCGAATATTTCGAGTTCGGCACCATTTCTTCTTAAGCCCGAAAATTCGAACGCCCGTTACCGTATTACAAAGATCGAGCCATGGACAAAGCCGGGGCCGCTATTCACTTTGCCGGCCGACGGCTTCTTCTATCCGGTGCAACCCACGTATGAATTAAATCTGGAGTTTGGCGGAGACGGTACGGAGGTAATTCGGTATCTGGCTCCCCTCGGTGGATCGTGGTTTATCGTGGTGCCTTGCCCGAACGAGAAGGGCATGGCTTTCTTCCGGGAAAGCATTGCCGAAGGGAATGCACAAAAGCAGCGTGCGGCGGAACTGGTTGCCGAACTGAAAGATCCCCAGCTCGGCGAACTCAAGGACATTCTGAAGCGGCGCGGAATGCTGGATGCAGTCAAAAGATACCAGGAGGCCACCGGTCTCGACGACCTTACTCTCGCTGTGATGGTGATGCGGAGAATCGAGCCGGATCGTCAGGTGAACGGCCGGTAGCCACGGATCGCGGAACGCGCCTGTTCGTCGTACAATTTTTGGTGGAAAGCCTGCATCCGGGCGACCACCGGCTCTGCAGGGTTCCAAAACCAAATCACTGCATTCTGGAGGTCAAACTTTCCAATGAAACGGTCGGTCTCGATAGCCTTTGCGCTTCTTTTTGCCGTGGAATCCTGGGGGCAGGAAGCGGCAATCCCGGACAAGAATCTGGCTACTGCTCTCCGAAAATATGTGTTCGGCTTGAAAGAAGGACAGCCGCTGACAGCCGAGATGGTGGGATCCGTGATCTACGTCAATGTGACGAAAGACACGCCGGTGAGCAATCTTGCGGGTCTGGACAAAGCGAAGAACCTGGTCACAGTTTTCATCGACGGGTCGCC
Organism: Bryobacteraceae bacterium; assembly: GCA_049516355.1. Taxonomy (GTDB): domain Bacteria; phylum Acidobacteriota; class Terriglobia; order Bryobacterales; family Bryobacteraceae; genus BOG-234. Next base: position 4,919 of record JBEKTF010000057.1, read on the forward strand.
CGTTGCGGATCTGACGCCGCTGCGGAATCTTTCCAAACTGCAGGCGCTCACCGTTCGTGGGGGAAAGATCAAGGATCTGAGCGCTCTGGCAGGCTTGACCGGCCTGACGTACCTCGACCTGGCGGGGAACGAGATCACGGATCTGAAGCCACTGGCGAATCTGAAGAATCTCGATGCGCTCCACCTTTCCAACAATAAGATTGCCGACATCAGCCCGCTGGCGGGTTTAGAGGCACTACAGACATTGCACCTGGATGGGAATCAGATCGGCGATGTTAAACCACTGGCCGCATTGAAGAACCTTTCCGCCCTTGATTTGAAGAAGAATCAGATCCGGGACGTAAGTCCTCTTGCGGCGCTGACGACGCTGAGATATTTGTATCTCGACCAGAACCAGGTTAGCGATGTCTCACCGCTGGTTACCATGGCCGCCAAAGACGATCAGGGCCCGAAAAAGTTCGCGCCGTACTGGACTATATCGCTCGAGGGCGACCCGCTGAATGCGAGCGCGAAGACCAAAGAATTGCCGGAGTTGCGGAAGCACGCTTTGGATGTAGTGATCAGCGACAAGTAGTCGCCGCTCGCCACCTGATACGATGCTGGCCATGAGGTTCCGCCTGCTTGCCGTCGTGGCCCTTTCGCTTCCCTTCCTGATGCCTGCCGCCGAGTCTTCGGGCGAAGCGGTATACACGAAACGCTGCTCCGGATGCCACGACCAGACCAACCCCCGCGTCCCCCATCGCGACGCACTGCAAAAGATGCCTTCCGCGCGGATCCTCAGCGCTCTCGATTCCGGCGCCATGATGGCAGTCGCGATGACCATGGACCGCGCCGACCGCATCGCCGTCGCCTCATATCTCGGAACCACGGCGCAGGTTGGCGCGCCGCCGCCATCGGCTTTCTGCACGGACCGCACGGTGAAACTCGCCGCGGCGCCTAAATCCTTCTGGAACGGTTGGAGCCCGGAGGCCAACAATGCGCGCTTCCAGACTGCCGCGGCGGCCCAACTCTCCCTCGATCAGGTACGCGGGCTCAAACTGAAATGGGCCTTCGGTTTCGATGGAGACGTCACCGCCTTTGCGCCCCCCACCGTGATCGACGGGCAAGTCTTCGTGGGCAGCGGCAGCGGTCTGGTTCACGCGATGCGCGCGGAAACCGGCTGCCTGCAGTGGGTTTTCCAGGCCAACGGACCCGTCCGCTCTTCCATCGTCGCGGTGCCTCTGGCCGGGAAACACGCGCTCCTCTTCGGTGATATGACCGGCTGGTTCTACGCCGTTCAGGCCGAGACCGGCAGGCTGCTGTGGAAGGTGCATATCGAGACGCACGATTCGACGCGCCTGACCGGCGCGCCCGTGGTCTGGAAGGGCACTGTCTACGTGCCGGTCGCGTCCTGGGAGGAAACTCGTTCCGCCGATCCCGATTACGCCTGCTGCACATTTCGCGGCAGCGTGGTGGCTCTACGAATCGCCGACGGCACCCAGCGCTGGAAGACTTACATGACCCCGCCTTCCGCGCAAACCGGTAAAAATTCCCGTGGCGTCCCCCAGTTTGGACCCTCCGGCGTGGGCGTCTGGTCCGCGCCAACGATAGACGCCAGGCGCGGGCTTCTCTATGTGGCCACTGGCGATAACTATTCTTCACCCGCCACGGAAAACAGCGATGCCATAGTCGCGCTCGATCTCGCCACGGGACACATCGCGTGGTCGAAACAGATCACCGCCGGAGACGCTTATAACGGCTCGTGCGGGAATGATCGGACCAATTGTCCCCAGGAAGGCGGCCCCGACTTCGATTTTGGTTCCTCCGCCATTCTGATGCATGCGCCGGATGGCCGCGAACTGCTGCTCGCGGGCCAGAAGTCCGGTATCGTCTATGCGCTCGATCCAGCAAAGAAAGGCGAGCAGGTGTGGCAAGTTCGCGTGGGCCAGGGCGGCACGAACGGCGGAGTGCAATGGGGCATGTCGACCGACGGTCAGCTCGTTTACGCCGCCGTGTCCGATGTCGGCCGTGCGCGCCAGACCGATGCGCTCGATACCCGGCGCTATCTGGTCGATCCCAAACGCGGCGGCGGAGTCACGGCCCTCCGCGTGGGCGACGGAAAACAGGTTTGGCACGTGACACCGGCGCCGTGTCCGGAAGGCGCGCCCATCGGCTGTAGCCCCGCGCAACCCGGAGCGCTGACCGGCATTCCAGGCGTCATTTTTGCGACCTCAATGGACGGGCACATCCGCGCCCACGCTGCCGAAGATGGCCGCGTTCTTTGGGACTTCGACACTATGCGGGACTTTCAAACCGTCAACGGCGTCAAAGCGAAAGGTGGATCGATCGACGGTCCCGGCGCCGTTGTGGCGGGTGGGATGGTTTTTATAAACTCCGGCTATCCGCGGAACGGGGGCGTTCCCGGAAACGTTTTACTGGCCTTCGGCACCCAGTGACGCGGGCTACTTGCCCACCATGTGGGCGAGATCCTTGTTGTTCTCCTGGCAAATATATTCGTTCAACTCCCAACCCGGCTGAAACGGGATGTTCCAGCTGGTTGTCCAGGATTTGGAATACGTCTTTGGATCGTCAATCAGAGCTTCGTAATGCAGCGTATTGGAATCGGTGCGCGTGTAGCGCTCCACCACATGGAGCACGTCGCTATGCGGATGCCCCACCTGATCGAGCCAGGTTTCATCGTTGAACCCAACGACGTCGACCACCAGCGTGTCTCCTTCCCAATGGCCCACCGAATCTCCCAGGAAAGTAGGGTTCGGGTCCGCCGGATGTTTGCGGCCATCCATCGGGATCACGCGCCAGACGTGCGCGCCGCCCTCAAAGATGAAAATGATCCGGTCGGACTCCTGAAAGATCTGGAAAGGAAATGGCGTCGCCATCATGCGCGGCACGCCCGGAGGGAGGCAGCGCGACTCGGGATCGTTCTTCGAAAGCACGGCATTCCGCTCGTCGTAAACTTTCTTGGCCCACGGCAGGAACGGCACATCCACCGGCTTCTCGACCAGCTTCGACTGCCGGGCGGCACCGGGATCCGATCCCGCGATGTTCGGCACCACAAGCGGGCTCCACGACCCTGCCCCGTTGCCCAGATCGGGATGCCCGTCCGCCAGGCGCGGCGTCGGCGTGGCCGGACGGGTGTTACGCCTCGCTCCTCCACCACCACCGCCGCCAGCGCGCGGTGCGCCTTCTTCCTGGGCGACTGCCGGTAGCACTACAAGCAGAGAAGCGGCTATCGCCGCAATGGTTACGATTGAGCCTGGAAAATGGTTTTTCAAGTGGCCCCCTTGTCGGTGTTGAAAAAATTCGACGGCCCATTGATCTTATCTGACATTTGCGCCGTTCGCAAATCCATGCTCCCGGGCGGTGGAATGAAAAAACTTCCGCAGGCCGTAACCCTTCGAGGTATGACAACTCGCGTAGTTTCAGCCTAATGCGTTTGTTTTCCTGTCTCTCCCGGCTTGGTGCTCCGCGTGCAACGAGCAGCAAGGACTGAGCAATCCTGCCCATTCTGCGGATCTTCTGAACTAAGTCATCTGATCTGAAAGAACCCCGCCTCTTAGCCGACCCCAACCTTAGGAGGTTGCATGTCCTTTCGCAATACATCGATTTTGTTTGGCGTCGCACTGGTCGCGGCTGCCGTTACGCCATTGGCCAACGCCGATCAGTGGGATAAGAGAACGACCATCACCATCAACGAACCGGTTGAAGTACCCTCGTGCTGTAACGCCAATCACGTCGTCGTACTGCAGCCCGGGACATATGTGATCGCGCTGGCGATAGCCTCCCAATCCGACCGGCATTCTGTCCGGATCTTCGAACAAGACGGAAAGACCGTAATTACCACCATCCTTGCCGTCCCGAATTATCGTCTGAAACCGACCGGAAAAAGCGTGTTTCAATTCTGGGAGACTCCGGCTGGCCAGCCTCAGCAAATGCGTGCCTGGTTTTATCCCGGCGATAACTTTGGCCAGGAGTTCGCCTATCACAAGACGAAATCCATCGAGATAGCCAGAGTTGCCAAGGCTGACGTACCGGCCGCCGTGGTTGAGACGGAGGCCGATCTGGAGACCGCCCCCGTGGTGATTGTGAATGCAAAGGGCGAGGAAAAACCCGTAGAGGTCCTAGTGGCCCAAAACGAGCCCCCGGCGCAACCGGCTTTCGTACCCCAAACCACTGTGCCTGCGCAAGAGACGCCTGCACCGGCAGAACTGCCTGCGACTGCCAGTGAGTATCCCCTGTTCGGTCTGCTCGGCCTCGGCGCCGTAATCGCTTCCTTCTTCATGTCGCGCTTAGCGAAACGCGCGTAGAGCAGCGTACATGAGACTGACGTGCAGGAGCCCGCTGCTATACCTCGCGCGGTTCCTGCTGATTGCTGGGAGCCTCGCCTTGAGTTTCACGGCTTGGACCTATGGGGCGCGCTACGCCTGGCAGACGTACGAGAGCTGGCGGTTCGACCGCAGTCTCGCCACCCAACGAGGGCACGCGGAATTACTTCCGCCCCCGGCAGCCCTTCAATCGGTGATCGGAAGGATTGAGATTCCTCGGCTAGGTATTTCGGCAATCCTGAAAGAAGGAGTGGGTCGGCGAACTCTGAACCTGGCGGCCGGCCATATTCCTTCCACTGCGCTGCCGGGTCAACCAGGTAATGTAGGGGTGGCCGCACACCGGGACAACCTGTTCCGTGGCCTGAAGGACGTCAAGCGGGACGATGCGATTACACTGACCACGCTCGATAACACGTATATTTATCGCGTGGTCTCATTCAAGGTGGTGGATCCCACGGACGTTTCGGTTTTGGACGCTTCGGCTGATGAAAAGACTCTGACGCTTGTGACCTGTTATCCCTTTTACTTTGTGGGAAACGCCCCCAGGCGTTTCATCGTGCGGGCGATTCAGGTCGAGCAGCTGGCGTTAGTCCAGCCTTGATCTTCCGCCCGTCCGTCTCAGTGAGCCACCGTTCCTGAACCGCGCGATCGACCGCCGCAATTACTTTAACGGTGTAATTCTTATAGCTGCCGTAAAGCCCTTCGAGCGTGCCCCAATCGAAGGGGAACGTGTGTCCCTGCGTTGCGCACAGTCCCGGACCCGGGCTCCCCGGAGAGTAAGAAGCCGCCGGAACCTCCACGTAGAAAGAACGCACTCCACCCACTCCCGCGCCGTACTTATCGGTCACCAGACTTGGTTTCCCGGTATCGGCATCCTTCAGGGTAATACGATCGGCGCGCGGTGGAGGGATCCCCTTGCGCGCCCATAGATCCAGGTTCGCAAGGGCAGCGTCAAGCAGGTAGACCATCAACGGGTGGTCGGCCAGCAGAATCTCCGGGTCGCAACGCTGCGCGAACGGCCAGTCCGGCGTACCCTGCGCGTTCCCCCCTGCTTTTGCGTCTTGCATCGAAGGCAGCGCGGCATAGGGAAACTTATCCAGGTGATAACCTCCGGGGACTTCATAAAGCCGGTAGCGGTCATTGGGATCGTCGCTGTCAGGCCGCCGGGCGGCGAGTGATGTCAGAACTTCTCCCTGCGCCACAATTGCAATCACGGGAACGCCTGCGTTCTTCGTCACATGCCTCGGATCATTGTTTGCTGGCGCGGGCGCGCACTGATTAATGCGGCTCACACCGCCCGAATGCTTGATCAGATAGCCATCGTAAATGAACTTGCCGTCGGCCAGCCGGGCATGCGGATGAATCGCGTTGACATACGTCTGGATGAAGGCTTGCGGCATGTTCTGGTTGGTCATGTAGAGATACTGGACGTTGTATCCCGCCAGGGGTTTGCCTGGAGCATTACTCTTCAGCAACGCACCTGTCTGGCTGAGCGCGTCCCACATCAGACCAGCCTCCACGTCCGAGGCGCCGGGGCACGCACCCGGGGTGGGGTTTGCGTACGAGAGCGGCGCATAGCGCTGCGGGTTGAAGGATTTCAATCCGGAGAGCGCACCGGGCATCGTGACTCCCACCCAGGCGTCGCCGCGCTCCACAATCTCATCGCTCAGGTAACCCCACATCATCGCCCAATCGTATCTGCGAGCCTCGTTTAAGATTTCGACGATCACGGTTCCGCTGAAGCGCGCGGGATTGGTCGGATAACGCGCCAGTATCCGGGTTGTATAAGGCGCATTCGGCGTTTTTACGCTGAGCGGTCCGTCGGGGGCCCAATCGTAAACGTTCGCCGCGCCGCTGATCAGAAATTCCTGTTCGGTATAACCGAGCTTCGTGAGATTGTAAGGCCGAAGATTGCGGTCGGCCTCGAGAAACGGAAACGAATCTTTAGTCGCAGGAAGAGCGGTAACTTTCGGAAGCGGTATCGGGGTTTGCCCGGTGGCAAGAGACGCCAAGGCTATTGCCGCCAGGACTAAACGGGGAAAATAATCTCTCAATCTGAATCCTCAGTAAATATTATGCGCCGACGGACGAGGTTTTTCCCCACAATTGCCGGCTCGCCAGCGCCGCGCCCTCCGAGAGCGCCTTCAGCTTGGCCCACGCGATCTGCGGATGGACGCGCTGCCCCAGGCCGCAGTCCGTTCCCCCAATTACGTTTTCACGGCCGACGATATGTGCGTACCGGATGAGCCGGTCGGCGACCACTTCCGGGTGCTCCACCACGTTGGTGCAGTGGCTGACCACGCCGGGAATAAGAATTTTTCCCTCCGGCAGTTTTACGTCCTGCCAGAGCTTCCATTCGTGCTCGTGGCGCGGATTCGCGGCCTCCACCGAATAGGCCCCCGCTTTCACCTTGAGAAGTAAATCCAGGACGTGCTTCAGCGGTAAATCGTGCGTATGAGGGCCGTGCCAGCTCCCCCAGCAGATGTGATAGCGCACCCGATCCTCAGGCAGGCCCTCAAGCGCGTGGTTCATCGCATCGACCCGCAGTTCGGCGAATTTTCGATATTCTTCGATGCTCGGCTCGGGCATGAGCATGTCGTAGGTGTCCGGCAGCGCGGGGTCGTCCACCTGGAGGACGAAACCGGCATCCACGATCGCCTTGTATTCGTGTTTCGCGGCATCGGCGAGAGCGAAAATGTATTGCTCATCGCTGGGGTAATACTCGTTGTAGAAGAAGTGCTCCAGCCAGCCGGGCGCGAGCGAACACATGAAGACGTCCTGCGGCTGCACGTTCGCTTCCGCCAGGGCGGCTTTGCAAAACTCAATATCGCTCTTAACCTCATCCTGCCCGATGTAGTTCACCGGGGCCGCGCAGATGGGGCGCTCCGGGATCATGGCCGACATCCAGGGCATCGCCTCCTTGTAGAAATCCGCGAATTCGAGCCGCTCACGCGTCGAGAGCGCCATCGCCAGCGGTTCCCCTGGCTTCACCTTTTTCGTCGTGAGACCCGAGAAGCGGCGGCCGTAATAGGCGATGCTCCCGAAGCCGACCTTGCCCAGTTCGCCGTCGCTGATGATGTCGACTCCTGCGTCGGTCTGTTTGCGCAGTACGTCCGCCATCGCGGTGCGCACATGCGGCCGGATTGCCTGGAGATCCAGCTTGCCCGACTGAACCGCTCTGGTCATTTCCGTTAGTTCCGGTGGACCATCGAGTCTGCCTGCATGGGTGGTCAGGATTCGTTCAGCGCTATGTTTCATGTTTCCCCTCGTTGCTCGATTAGGAGAGCCGAGCCGTACTATACATGAGCGAATCCCGTCTGTCCAGCGAATTGCGCACCTAAAAGTACATCCGGGTTTCGTCCCAGATCCGCTGTGCGAGATCGCCGGCTGGAATTGGCCTGGCCATCGCGGCCGATTGACCGGCCCACACCTGCATCCGATGGTAGTCGCCCGCGGCTGCCCCGGCTTTCTTCATCTCAGCCGTGAGGCCTCTTTGCACGGGATATGGCGCCAGCGGAGGAGCATCCAGCGATGCGGCTGCTTTCACAAAGTCTGTCGCGATGGCGCGACCCAACCTTCCGGTGAAGGCCCGGGTCAGCGTGGTGCCTTCAGGTTCGAGATTTTCGAGGGCATTGGCCCACGCCGGATGCGTGTTGGCTTCGGGACAGCGCAGAAAGGCGGTCCCGAGCATCGCCGCGCTCGCGCCCAGAGTCAATGCAGCAACAACACCCCGCCCATCGCCGATACCACCGGCGGCGATGATGGGCAGATCGATATGATCGGCTAGCCGCGGCAGTAGCGCAAAAAGGCCCGCGCATTGCACCTCGGCAGCTGCCGGGTCAAATGATCCACGATGCCCGCCGGCTTCATATCCCTGCGCGATGATTGCGTCCGCGCCGGCGTCGCGTGCGGTCTTTGCTTCCGCGAGTGTTGTAGCTGTTGCGAACCATGCGATGCCGCGTTCCTTCAGCCGACGTACGAAGTTGGCCGGAAATACTCCCATGATTGAGGAGACTGCTGGGGGAGCCAGTTCCAGAAATGTCGCGCACTGCGAGTCGAAGTCAGGCGGGACGATATCTCCTGCCGACGCTGGCACAGGCGGGCCCCACGCTTCCAGAAACTTCCTGATTCGCGCCTCGGCGTCTGCATCTCTCAATGCCTGAGGATCCGGGATCCAGACGTTCAACTGAAACGAGCCGCTACTGTTGGACCTGAACTCATTCACCCAGGCGCGGATGTCCGCGGGTGGCGTGAGCAATGCACCCATCGCGCCCATCCCGCCGGCGTTCGCCACGGCGATCGACAAACTGGCCGGACTCGCACCGGCCATCGGGGCGAGCATGATGGGTATCCTGAAGCCGTATTTTGCGCAGAACGAAGCAGCGCGATCGAGTGGGCGAGCGCCAGCCATGTCTCCAAAATAGCGCGCATCCTGTTGTTTAATGTTGGAATGAGCCTTCACGTGCGTGCCATGAGCGAATCCGATCTGGCGGAAGCGCGTACCATCGTGAGTCTTGCCTTCGGCACATTTCTTGGCGTGCCCAACCCCGAAACCCTATGGCCCGATCGGGATTACGTTTTCACGCGCTGGCGCACGAACCCCGGCGGAGCTCTGGCGGCGGAAGTAAATCGCCGGCTGGCCGGTTCGAATTTCGTGACGAACTGGGGCAGCTTCGGGTTCTTTGGCCCCCTGACGGTCCGGCCGGAAATGTGGGACCAGCATATCGGCCAGGCGTTGCTGGCGCCAACCATGGATTTGTTTGAGAAATGGGGAGTGCGGGACACGGGGCTCTTTACGTTTGCCCATAGCACGAAGCACGTGGGCCTATATCAGAAGTTCGGGTTTTATCCTCGGTTTTTGACTGCCGTGATGTCAAAGACGGTAAGGGGACGCGAGGCCTCATTTATCAAGTATTCGACCTTGAACGAGAACACTCGGGATGAGGCTGTGAGGGCGGCCCGGCAGTTGGCGGATTCGATTTACGAAGGGCTGGACGTAACGTGCGAAATTCGATCGGTGAGCGAGCAGGGACTGGGTGAGACGGTTCTTCTCTGGGACGGCGATTCGCTCGAAGCCTTCGCGGTTTGCCACTGCGGGGAGGGCACGGAAGCGGGCGCCAATAATTGCTATGTGAAGTTTGCCGCCGTCCGGTCTGCTCCCAATGCGGAGAGGACATTCGACCGCTTGCTGGAAGCGTGCGAAACGCTGGCGGCCGAAAAAGGGCTGACACGGATGGAATGCGGGATGAATCTCGCCCGCTCCCACGCGTATCGGCGAATGCTTCACCACGGGTATCGGACGAATATGCAGGGCGTGGCGATGCACCGGGACGACCGAGAGATCTGGAATCGGCCAGATGTCTATGTTATCGACGACTGGCGCTGATTACAGCGCTGATTACAGCCTTCAGCTCCGTCGAAGATCGTGATATATTCTCGCCCATGAATCAGAAGGGCTTGATTGCCGGTGTCATAGTTTTAGTTTCGTGCGCGTCGATCGCGAATGCGCAGTGGGTGCATTATCCAACCGCCGGTATTCCTCGAACTCCGGACGGCAAACCAAACCTCAACGCTCCTGCACCGAAAACCGCGGACGGCAAGACCGATGTGTCGGGAATCTGGAATCACTTGCCGGGCGAGAGCGCGCCAAAATCGAATCCCGGCGGGATACCGGGAACCGTGTTCTATTTCATGGAGCCGGGCGCGCAGATTCCCTACCAGCCGTGGGCGGAAGCTCTCTACAACAAACGCGCTGCGGAATTCGGGGCCGGCAGACCCACCGAACATTGCCTACCTCACGGAATACCGGATGCAATGTCGCACGGCGGACCTATGAAGATCGTACAAAATCCCGGGCTCACGATCATTCTTTACGAGGAATTTAATCACTACCGCCAGGTTTTCACCGATGGGCGCCCCAAGCCCCCGGTGGTTGCTCCGGCGTGGTTTGGCTATTCCACCGGCAAGTGGGAGGGCAGCGACTTCGTAGTGGATTCCACCGGCTTCAACGACCAGAGCTGGCTCGACGATGCGGGCCACCCGCATACCGAGGCGATGCACACCATCGAACGCTTCCGCCGCCGCGACTTCGGGCACCTTGCGGTTCAGGTAACTGTCGACGACCCGAAGGCCTATACCAAGCCATGGTCGTTGAACCTGCAGTTCGAGTATGTACCTGACACGGACCTCATCGAGGACATCTGCGACAACGAGAAGGACACTTCCCATATCGGCAAATAGCGAAACCGCTATTTGCCGACGAGGTGTTTGACGTCCAGATTCTCTTCCTGGCAGATGTATTCGAGTGGGGTGATTCCCGCCTTCCAGGGGATATTCCAACTCGTGGTCCACGGCTTGACGTACGTGTCCGGGTCCTCGATGGTGGCCTCTTCATGCAGATTATCCAGGCTGGTGCGCGTGTAGCGCTGGATCACATGGAGTTTTTCTGTATGCGGATGGCCCGCGGCGTCGAGCCAGCTCGATGCCTTGAAACCAATCGAATCGACGACCATCGTGTCGCCCTCCCAATGGCCGATCGACTCGCCAAGGTACGTGGGGTAATCCGTCGCATCCCTGGAGTGTTTACGCCCGTCGGTATAGACGATGCGCCACATGTGTGCGCCGCCCTCATAGAGGAACATCAACCGGTCGGGAAGCTGATAGATCTGGAACGGGAACGGCGTGGCATCCTCACGCGGGAGCCCGGGCGGCAGACATAGTGCCTCGGGATCGTCCCGGGACAGGGTTTCGTCGACATGGAGAACGAATTTCTGAGCCCACGGCAGCATCTGCGGTTCGACCACATGTTCGACGAGCTGCGGACCCCGCTTACCAGCATTCTGGACGGGTTGGTCGCCCCAACCGTGGCCAGTGAAATCCTTGATTGTATAGGCATTCCATGAGCCTTTCCCATTGCCGAGGTCGATGTGCCCGTCCGGCAGCCGCGGCGCCGGCGGCGATCCCGCCTTTGGCCGAACGATGACGGGTCCCTTGCCGGCAGCTCCCTGCTGCTCCTGAGCGGCTCCGGGCATCACGGCCAGCGACAAAAAGGCAAGCATGGCCGCGGTTGCCAGGATTGAATTTGCGAAATGGTTTCTCATATGGAATGGAATCCTTCCAAAGAACAAAAATATCAATACCTGGCACAAAAGAAAAGGCCCGCAGCGAGTGTGAATCGAGAGCACTGGGCTCAGGGGTTCTGAGAAACGCAGCGGGAGTCAGCGGATCATGGAATGATTTTGATCTTTTAACTGCGCGATCGTGCCAGCTGCGGGATGCAACGGACGCCGCGCCGATACGGTGGTCGAGCGTGGTTTCGCGGATGTCTTGCGGGAAGCCACCACGGCGGAGGTCATCGTCCTCTTGCCGGCCGAAGCCCTCGGTGTCCGCAGGGGCGCGGCCGTTTCGTGATAAGCCACCGGAATCAAGAGGCGATCACCTGGCGCAGGCTCGTCCTTCAAGTCGTTGGCCGTCGCAATCTGGCTGGTAGACAAACTAAAAAGCCGGGCAACCGAGGCCAGGCTCTCTCCGTGCTCGACGCGGTGCATGCGCCATGAGGCGCGCCGTTCGGCTGGTATCAGATCGAGCGCGGCAGTGACCTGCTCGCCTGTACCCTTGGGCACGCGCATCTCGAAGTTCCCCGGAGCGATACTGCGCAGCAGAGCCGGATTCAGTTGCATCAGTTCCGGCAGCGGCGCATCCGTCAGGTCGCCGATCAGGGCAAGACTGGTGGGGGAAACGGTCGTGATCGTGTCGTATTCGACGGGCGCATCCGGGGAGATCCGATCCAGTCCATATTCCGGCGCGTTCTTCGCCATAATGGTCATCGCGAGGATGATCGGAACGTAATTCGTGGTTTCAGTCGGCAGCACGCCCCGCCCCCGGAGTTCCCAGAAATCGGCATAACCGGTGCGCTCCACAGCCCTCTCAACGGCACCCGGACCGCAGTTATAGGCCGCAATCGCGAGATACCAGTCGCCGAATTCGTTGTAGAGGTCGTGCAGATGATGGGCGGCGGCGCGCGTAGCCTTCTCCGGATCGAGGCGATCGTCCGAATAGGGCGTCTGCATCAAACCATACTGATTACCCCGGAACTTCACAAACTGCCACATACCCTCGGCGGCGGCGCGGGAAACCGCGCGTGGCAGGAAACCGGATTCGGCCTGCGCCAGGTGGATCAGTTCCTGCGGAATACCTTCCTCGGCCAGAATCCGGGAAACCATCGGCTGGTACTTGCCGGCCCGTTCCAGACCGGCTTCGATAGTCCTGTGCCCGCGTCCGTTGAAGTAGTTGATATAACTCAGTACTGTGTCGTTTACGACCAGGGGCAGGGCTGACGTCGTCAGTTTGACTTCGCTCTGAACCTTGTCTTTGATGCGCGGATCGACGGGGAATGTGGTGGTAAGGACGTCATCGAGAGGCGCTTTGTCGAATCCGGGCACCTCCTCGGTAACGGCGGCGCCCATCCCGGAAAGGTCGTCACGGTGAATGGTGTCCACCATGTCTTCGAGCTTGGACTCGAACAGCCTGCGATCCGTGGGACCTTCTGACGCTCGAAGCATGAGGCCGATCGCGGCGTCAAACTCCGTCCGGGCACGCTCAAAGTCGCGATCCCTATAGAATTTTCTGCCAGTCTGGAATCTTTCTTCCGCCTGCTGGATCAAAAAGTCTGAAGGCGTAGGTTGAAAAACAGCAGCGGTTTCGGGCTTGTTTTCTTTAGCCAACTCACTGAGGTAGGGCAGATGCTCCGCGCGGACAACGACCGTCGAAGCTGGATTTGTTAAACGAATGGCAGCTGGGGCGAGGAAAGAAGTTTGGAAATGGGATTGCTGAGATAATAGCGGACGAGAAGAAAGAAGAAATAGGACGGCAAAAAAAACGACGAAAATAGCTTTCGAACTGCGGGCCATTCATTCTCCTCGGTAGTACAAAAATATCCGGGCTTACGAGGTCTCCCGGGCGCTTGGCCCGTAAAGCGACTCTTCCAGCCTACCCCATACGTTACAACTGCGTCAACCTGGGTCAAGTGACACAGTACCGTGCGCGTGTCGACGCATCAACTGTTCTGTCTGTATATCGACAGCAGATTTACTCGTCCTCCAGTTCTTCTTCGCCTGTTCGCGCTGCTTTCGCCACGGCAATGATCTTATCGGCCTGCAGTTGCGGCACGTAGTCGTAGTGGTCGAACTCCATCGAAAACGAGCCTCTACCCTGCGTTATCGAAGTCAGATCGTTTTGATAGTTCAACATTTCCGCCATCGGAACTTGGGCCTTGATGGTCTGGGTTGTGCCCTGCGTGTCCATCCCCGCAATGCGTCCGCGGCGGCCGTTTAGATCGCCCATCAGGTCGCCCGCGAACTCCACCGGAGCCTGGACTTCAACATTCATCACCGGTTCGAGGAGCGTGGGTTTAGCGGTCTGCATCGCATTCCGGAACGCTTTCCGCGCCGCCAGTTTGAATGCGAGTTCGGAGGAGTCGACGTCGTGATAGGAACCGTCGTAGACGGTGACTCTGAAATCGACCATCGGGAACCCCGCCAGATACCCCCGTTCGGCCGTTTCGATTATTCCCTTTTCCACAGCCGGGATATAGTTTTTGGGAATGGAACCGCCGAATATATCGTTGACGAATTCGAATCTGGCTCCGCGCGGCAGCGGTTCCATGCGGATCCAGCAATCGCCGAACTGGCCATGACCGCCGGTCTGCTTCTTGTGCCGGCCCTGCACGTCGGCGGTTCCGCGGATCGTCTCGCGGTAGGGGATTTTCGGCGCTTTCAGGGTGACGTCCACTGCGTACCGCTTCTTCAACCGGCTCACGGCGATTTCGACGTGCTGCTGGCCGGTTCCGGCGATCAGGAATTCCTTGGTCTGCGGGTCGCGATAGAACCGCAAGGAAAGATCCTCTTCGAGCAGCTTGTGGAGCGCATTGCCCATGCGATCTTCATCGTTGCGGCTCTTCGCTTCGACGGCGAACGCGATGGAAGGTTCGGCGAGTTTGACCGGCGGGAATGTAACAGGCGACGATTTGTCGGTCAGTGTATCGCCCGTGAGCGTATCGCGAAGTTTCGCCACCGCGCCGATATCACCGGCGTGCAGTTCGTTGACCGGCACGACCGTCTTTCCCAGCGGAACGCCGATGTGCGCCAGGCGCTCGGTCGTGCTGTGCGTCGTGTTGAAGAGGTTGGCATCGTTCCTGACGCAGCCGGAGAGGACCTTGAAATAGGTGATCCGCCCCGCGAACGGGTCGGCAGTCGTCTTGAAAACGTATGCCGCGGTGGGCTCGCTGTCGGAATATTTGCGCTCGATCTCAGCGCCATTCAGCTTCAGCTTGACCGGCGGGCGATCGACGGGTGACGGGAACGCCTCGGCAATCAGATTCAGCAGCATGTCGGAGCCGATATTGTGCGGCCCGGACATGCAGACTATGGGAAACACGCGCATTTCGCGCATTTCTTCATCGAGACCGGCGACGATGTGCTCTTCCGGGAGCGTGCCCTTCTCGAAGAATTCTTCCAGAAGATCGTCTTTGCCTTCCGCAACCAGCTCAACCAGTTCTTCATGGGCGAGTTTGGCTGCTTCCGCATAATCAGCCGGGATATCAGTTTCGCGGGATTTTCCATCGCCATCGGGCGTGTAAACGTAGGCCTTCATGCGGATCAGATCGATCACGCCGCGGAAATCCTTTTCGCTGCCGAGCGGGAGTTGAATCGGCACGGCGGCGCGTCCAAAGCGCCCGTGGATGCTTTCCATGGTGCGCTCGAAACTGGCGCGGTCTCGATCCAACTTATTGATAACAATGGAACGAGGAAGCTGAAACTCTTCCGCGATGCCCCACATTTTCTCCGTGTGGGGCTCAACCCCCGCAGTGCCGTCAATCACGATGATCGCGGCGTCGGCGGCGACCAGCGTGGCGCGGGCGTCGTTTACAAACATGTTGAATCCGGGGGTATCGAGGAGGTTGATTTTGGTCTTCTTCCACTCGATGGCGGCGAGCGCCGTGGAGATGGTCAGTTTACGCTGAATCTCTTCCTCGTCGTAGTCGGTAACGGTATTGCCTTCATCAACGCGTGTCAGGCGGCTCGTGGCGCCCGCCGCGTAGAGGAGCCCGGCCACTACGGAGGTCTTCCCGGAGTGACCGTGACCTACAATGCCAACATTTCTGATATCCTTCGTCTCGTAATTTTTCACGGATGCCTCGGTTTACGAGGGGATCGTATCACAGTTGAAACAATACGGGCGGGATGTCCCGTGCCCATCTAGTTCGGGTAGTGCGAGAGGCGGCAATTGCCCCGCTCGAACGGGCTGCCGGGCACGACACATCACGGCGCGGCTTAGCTGTTTCAGCAGAACTTCAATTCAGCCGAAATAAGTCCTTTGGGGGGACACGCCAATAGTGGAATTTTCTGCGGCGAGGAAGTCGCAGCGATCACAATCTCAACAGAGGAGCAGACTGCCCGTGCGTTCTGTGAAGAAGAAAAGCACCGCCGGCAGGATGGGCGAGTCGGGCGTTTCTTCGTTCGCGCCCTTGGAAATGCAAATTGCGGCGAATCGGGTTAAAGGCGTTTTTCTTCTGTTTGATTTGATCAGAAGGGGAATGTCACCAGGACACGACGATCCGAAAGCATGGTATGACCGGGCCATACGGGCGATTGGCGGAGCGATCATTTTACTTACGCTTTCATTCGGCGTGATTCTTCTGGTTCTCGACGGGTTTCGCAAAAGGTAAGTTTCGCGGCCTTGCTTGATGGTGCGCTACTTTGGCTCCGCTATATCGAGGTCTGTCGGTGAGCCTTCCGAATACATTTTCGCGGAATCATAAAAGCCGGAGGTCGTCAGATGGATCTGCACGTCCTTGCCGCTTTTGTTTTCCCAGAACCAGCCGTGGATCCCCGTAGTCGGCGCGGTAAAAGAGCCGTAGGAGTGATCCTGGCCGACCTTGTCGTCGAGCAGGTAGCTCTCGAAGTAATCCTTGTTCGGTTTCTGATCCGGCTCGCCGTGGAATTCGAATTGAATTTTCCCTGTCGCCTTCCATGCATAGACCATCCCCGCGCCTTTTTGCATGTGATATTTGATCTCGACGCCTTCGCCCGGCTTCAGACTGAGATCTTCGGAATCCACCTTATAGATGCCGGGTTGCGCGGTGTAAATACCGGTCTCTGCCGGTGTAGCCCGGCCGCCCACCGCAGCGGGCTCGGCGGCTTTCGAAAGACCTGTCAGACCCAGCAAGGCCCCCGTTTTCAACGGATCGATCCCGTATTCGGCGGGCAACACCACGGTGAAGAGAAGAACCAGAGCAACTGCCAGGGCAATACCGGTCGCCTTCAGGATCGCTTTCTTGGACGGCGCCTGGATCTCAGATAATGTCTTTTCTTCAACCATGGTGTCCTACGCGGCCACAAAATATCCGGCGACCTGATATCCCACCAGAACGAAGCCGACCACCATCAGCGCCGTATTGGTTGCGAAGGCATAGCGGAAAAAGCCGCTCCGCGTTCGCCAGAAGCTGAGCAGGATCACCACGGCCGTGAGGGCCAGCACTTGTCCGATTTCCACGCCGACATTGAAGCTGACGATGTTGGTCACCAGACCGTTCTTCGAGAGGTCCAGCTCCTGAAGTTTCGTTGCGAGCCCGAATCCGTGGAACAGACCAAAGATCAGAACGGCAATTTTGGTATTGGGTTCAAAACCGAAAAGGCGTCTGAAGCCATCCATGTTGTCGAAGGCCTTGTAAACCACCGACAGGCCGATGATGGCATCGATGACGTACGGGTTCGCATGGATATTGCCAAAGACACCCGCGAGCAGCGTGATACTGTGCCCGACGGTAAACAGGCTGACGTAGAGGACAATGTCCTTCAATTTGTACAGGAAGAAAACGACTCCGACCAGAAACGCCAGGTGGTCGTAACCCGTGACCATGTGCTTGGCGCCCAGGTAAACAAACGCGGCAATCGCGGTGCCTTTATTCGACTGCACAAAACTGGCGTCCCGCTTCGATACGTTGTGCGCGCTCGCGGTGGTCGGGGCTATCAATCCGAAGACAACCAGGAAGACAGCGATGAGCACTGAGGCCCGGGTCAATATTCGTACTGAATTCATTCGCAGTACGCCCCTCAGTTCGGAGCCGTAATAACCTGCGCCGATTGCGGCTGGAGCCGTGGCGGCTCGTAGTATGCGATCCATCGTCCGAGGCAGGGGATGGCGATCCAGATCAAAAGTGAGCAGATCGCGGCAGTTTTCGCTACCTGCGGTATCTGGGGCGCCTTGTCGAGCGCCTCCGGATTGTTGTAAACCCGGGGCCGGAAATACCACGCATGCACCGCCACCATCACGAGCATAACCATCTTCAACTGGAAGTAGGGGTTGGCGTAATACTTGTCGGATTCGGATGTGCCGAGCAGGAACCCCATCGTGAACATAATCACGAATCCGAGGCGCTTCCAGAACCGCGTCCCGCGCACCACGTCGCTGATCGAGACGTCGTTCAAAGCCAGACCCAGCAGGCGCAAATCCGTCATCAGGATCAACCCGCCGAATATGCCGATACAGGCAAGATGCGTCGCCATGATGCACGGGTAGACGTAACCCGACTCGCGGATATCCGTGAGAAACCCGATACTCTGGATTGCGTGACTAATCGAAGCAGCAGACATTCCCATCCACCTTTAAATGAACGCGATCCAGAGACCGCTGAAAACGATCGATACCCACAAAAGAATCGACACCACGGCCGTCGCCTTGTCGGCCCCCGGTGACGGGTCCGACATGGCCACCTTGCGGTGAATTGTGTAGTTATAAACGATCGCCAGAAGGAGGGCCGTGACTTTAAACCGAAACGCCTGGTTGTAGAGGTAATGGATCGGGTCCGACGAAAAGATCAGCAGGCCCGAAGTGATGACGATGATCAGACCGGCCAGCGTCCAGAGGTTCGTATCTTTGTAGAGTTGGCCGGGCGTCTGGTGCCGCATCGCCAGACCGAGGAGCCGAAGATCCACGAGCATCACGGTGCCGATCGACAAGGCGAACGCCGTGATGTGGAAGCATTCGGTAAGGGGGAAGGCCCATTCGTTGCTGTTGAGCGGATTTGCGTTCAGGTCGTATATCAACATTCCGTCCGCCAATTGTATTCCATAGACTCAGTCTCCGGGGAGGAATTTTATCCTGGCCGGTCAGCTGATGGTCAACTTTACGGTCAATGACCGGTTTGTGACTGCTCGCTGCGCCGAAGTTCGAGCGCTATCACCACGCTTGCCGCCAGAGTCAGAGACCCGGTGAAAACATGCACCATACCGGAAACAATCAGCGCCTGGTCGTTCTCGGAAACAATTAGAATCACGAGAAAAACCCCGAAACCGAGCAGCACCTGCACGCCGGTGATTACGAGCAACGCGATCGCCGCCGGGCGTAGCGACGGGTGCTCGGGATACTGGCGGAGCAAACAGACGCCCAGCACCATAATCAATAGCAAAACGATCCCCGCGTTGAGAATATGCCAGGCGATCCCCATGGAGTTGTGACGGAACCCGGCGCCCAGCGATATTTGAAGCACGACAAGAATCGGAGCGAGAATTGCCATCGTGCGCAACGGCGGCCACAGACCTTCCACGAGAACCGGCGGCCGGCTCCAGCTCTCCGACGTGGTGACGGCAGCCGCCACCACGCTCGTAAAAAGAATGGGCGCGAGTATGGAGTGGAGGATCGCTCCGAAGTTTCCGAGCGAGTTCCCCAATAAGCTTTCGACGATCACGGTAGCCAGCGCTATCCAGCCAGGCAAACTCCGCGACCAGAACGCCAGGCCCAGCGTGAGAAGCCCGACCAGCCCCGCCAGAATCAGGTGAATCTGCTGTAGTCCGGGAGCCGTGACCACCGGTCCGGGGTTAGGGCCTGGCATCGGCCGGATATTGCTGGTCAGGTAAGCGCCGGCCGCCAGCAGCAGGAAGATAAGCGCGGCCAGAAGAATGGCGTACCGGTGCAGCCAGGTATTTCTCAAGCCGTTTCCTCCTTAACACCGTAACTTTCCTCCCTAGTGCCAAACCAACGCGAGACCGTGGCCAGGATCGCGCTCAGATAAACAGAACATCCGGGCACCCACATCAACAGTCCGCCAAACTGCTGGTCGTTCCGCGGATCGAGTCCCCAGTCGTCCCGGAGCAGCGGCAGGAGCCCGAGGCGATCATCCGGGTTCAGATCAGCGGGATAAAGTCCCGGACGCGCAAACGCAGCGGGAGTCGGCCCTTGATGCCGCATCGTTTGCGCCGGAGGCACGCACCAGCAGTGCTGAGGCCTCACCCCGCCACAGCTCCGCGGAGCCCTGTCAGCGCGCGCCGATGTACGACTGTTCGTTCTCCCGGCTGGACACGGAAGGCCGTCGCGAACGGCTCGAGACGCGATGCAGAGTAAAGTAGCTGGCCGCGCCGAACGCGTTCAGGATACCCAGGAACAAGAAGCCTCCCCAATACTGTCCGCCGAGATAGCTGATCAGAGTGCCAAACAACGCAGGGCCTAACGCGGAACTGAACATGCCAATACCCGCGTAGACGCCGGTACCGCGCGCAATGGCTTCCGGCCTGACCAGTGTCTGCATGAGCGCTCCGTTGAGCGCGGCCGTGGAACTGGCTACACCGATCAAAGCGGACAGCGTGACGGCGCTGGCGATCGGAGATACGATCTGGGCAGGAAGAACAATAACCACAAACGCGAGCGAAACCCAGGCGCCGGCCAAAGACCGTTGCATGGTGCGGTCGGCGATATAGCCGATTGCCAGCGTCAGAATAGTGGCCACCACGTAGCCGAGTGTGATCCATCCTCCCATGCTCTTGAAAGACAGGTGACGGAAAGCGGTCAAATAGCTCGGAATCCACTGGACGAGGGTGTATATGGTGGTGGCCGATGCAAACTGGCAGACTGTAATCAGCCAGAAGGGCTTGCTCCTCAGTAACTCCTGGAAGCTCAGCGGCTCCACGGAGCCGGCGACTTTCTGATTGCTCTCGATGTAGCGTAACTCGCTCGGGCTGATCCCTTTCTGCTCGCGCGGCCAATCCTTCACGAAATAAAACACAGCGATAGGTAAGAGAGACACCAGGGACAGAGCGGCCAAGGTCCCCCGCCATCCGCTCGCCAGCATCAGCGCGGTAACGATGGGGACGCCGATAGCGGTCCCCAGAGTGGATCCCGTAATCCAGAAAGCCTGCACCCGGGAGTGCTCGCGCACGGGGAACCATCGGTTTGTGAGAGCGTTGCAAACCGGCCACAGATTTCCCTCCGCGGCGCCCAGCAGAAAGCGAATCAGAAGATACTCCTTGATGCCTCCTACCCGGGACGAGAGGAACAGCGCGACGGCCCAGGCCAGAGTTCCCGCGATCGCACACTTGCGCGGGCCAAACCGATCCACAAGAAAGCCCCAAATGAATATGGAGACTCCATAACCAATGAAAAAGGAAGACATGAGTCCGCCCAGTTCGGTGTTGTGGCCCACCAGATTCAATTCCTTCAGGAAAGTGGAGTCCGCAATGATCAGGGAGACGTTCGTCTTGTCGATCTGGGCGATAATCCACAGGAACAACAGGGCCGGAGCTACCAGCAGCCACCGCCGGCTGAGTAGCCAGTTCCCGCTCGCCACGCTCCTCGCGTTACTTGCCATGCGCTCCTTTCGTCGTCTGCAGGCGAATTTCGCTCAACAGTATACACCGCACATCTTTCGCGGCCCGCTCTTTCTCCCGCGAACTGCAATCTAATGCGAGGCCTTATCATAATTCATGAATCCCGTCCGCGGATTGGCAGAATGCGACCTTCGTCGGTTCAAGCCGGGTCCCGGGAGTCGAGGAAGAGGAGAAAACAACGACCAATGCTCATAACCCGGCGCACGATCCGAATCGAGTGGGGAGACTGCGATCCCGCGGGTATCGTGTTCTATCCGCGGTATTTCGAATGGTTCGACGCCTGCACGTTGGGTCTCTTTCAGGCCGCCGGCTTCCTGAAAGGAGACTTGGAGAGCCGACAGGGTCTCGCCATCCCGATGGTGGATATGCGATCCCGGTTTTTGATCCCGTCCGGATTCGGCGATGAGCTGACGGTCGAGACGACTATTACGCGTTTCGGCCGAAGCAGCTTCGACGTTCTTCATAAGATGCTGAAGGGCACGGATCTCGCCGTGGAATGCTCGGAGACCAGAGTGTGGATCCGGCTGGGGCCCTCTGGTCCCGGCAGGCTGAAATCGCAGCCGATTCCCGAGGCCGTGATTCAGGCACTCTCGCAAGACAACAAGTAAGCAACCCCGATCCCTCGACAACGTGAACTTAGCGGCAACCTGAACTTAGCAACGACGTGAACTTAGAATGATAGGTTAAATGTCTTTCCCTACCTTGCCCGAAAAAGCGATTCTTGCGCTTCTGATCTGTCTTTCCGCAGCCGGTTTCTGGTGGCGTTTCCGCAACGTGGTCCGCATCGTTTCTTCCGCAAAGCCGGATACCGATTTCGATCCGGGCTCTCTCTTATCCCGAACGGGGGATTTCATCCGTGAAGTTCTGCTGCAGGAAAAAGTGATCGCACAGCGGCCGCTCGCGGGAATTACCCATGCCTTCGTCTTCTGGGGATTCTGCGCTTTCGCCCTGATCACCATCAATCACATCGCGACCGGCTTCGGCGTGCCCTTGCTCTCGCGCGCCAGCGGATTCGGCAAATTCTACTTCGGTTTCGTGGCGTTGTTTGCGGTTGCCGTCGCGGTTTCGATCACATATCTTGCGGCGCGGCGTTTTATTATCCGTCCCGTCTGGCTGGGAAAGGTCGCTCCCGAATCGGGCATCATTGCCGGGTTGATATTCGTGCTCATGGCCACGTATCTCGCCAGTCTGGCGGTGCCGGAAAGCGGGCTGGCCGGACGGGCGATCTGGTGGACACACACGCTGGCGCTGCTCATTTTCCTGCCCCTGATACCGCATACCAAACACCTGCATCTGATTCTGAGTCCAGCGACGATTTTCCTCAAACGCAAGGGCTTTGCGGATATTCCGAAGCTCTCCGGCGACGAAGATTTCGGACTCGTCACGGGTAAAGATGTGACGCGCATCGAGGCGCTGCAGGCGCTCTCCTGCGTGGAATGCGGCCGCTGCACGCAGCATTGCCCGGCTTACAACACGGGCAAGGTGCTGAATCCGAAAGAAGTGATCCTGGGGCTGCGCACGTACCTGAATACCGAAGGGCCGGCTTCCGAGACGCCGCTCATCGGCGCGCACATTTCCGAAGAAGCGATATTCCAGTGCACCACCTGCGGGAGCTGCGAATTCCAGTGTCCGGTGGGGATCCAGCATTTGCCGATGATTATCGGCTTGCGCCGCGGCGCCGTGAATACCGGCACGTGGGAAGACTCATACGGCACGAAGCTCTTCCTGACGATGGAACGGAATGGCAATGCGCTCGGGATTCCTTCGAGCGAACGGCAGAAGTTCATCGAAAAGAACGCGCTTCCGATCTACGACGGTACACAGGAATATTGCCTCTGGCTGGGCTGCATGGGCGCTTTGGATCCGGCGGGGCGCGAGACGATTCTGGCACTTGTCAAGGTGCTGAAGTACCTCGGAATCACATTCGGAGTCCTGAAAAAAGAAAAGTGCAACGGCGACCCGGCGCGCAGGCTGGGGAACGATCTCCTCTTCACGACTTTGGCCGAAGAAAACATCGAGACCATCGCGCAAAGCAAAGTCGTTAAACTGCTGAGTATCTGTCCCCATTGCGTCCGGACCATGAGCGTGGATTGGCGCGAGGCGGGCACGACGGTGGAAATTGAGCATCACTCGGAATTGCTCGATCGCCACAAGATGCGATTGCCCATGCTTTCCGACGCGGCGCGGGAGAAGGTGGTCTACCACGATCCCTGCTATCTCGGGCGTTACCGGGGTGTTTACGACGAACCGCGGAACGTGCTGGCGAGATCGGCTGAGGTGATCGAAGCGCCGCGCCATCGGGAGAAGTCGTTTTGCTGTGGCGCGGGTGGGGGCCAAATGTTCCTGGGCGAGGAGAAGGGCAAGCGGGTCAATGTCACGCGGGCCGAAGAGTTGGTCGCGACGGGAGCGGAGACCGTCGCGGCGGCATGCCCGTTCTGCGCCTCCATGTTCCGCGACGCGTTGAAAACGGTCTCGGCCACGCCGCCCAAACTACTCGATATCGCTCAGATTGTGGCCCGCGGCCTGGAAGGCGGATCCTGAGCCATCGCTGCGGAAAAGGACCGTGTGATACGTTTGAAGATTCCAGACATATGGCATACGTAATTGCGGAACCCTGCATCGGTACCAAGGACACAGCGTGTGTTGACGCGTGCCCGGTTGACTGCATCCATCCGAAAAAAGAAGACCCCCGCTTTCCCGACGCGGAGATGCTTTATATCGATCCCGTCGAATGCATCGATTGCGGCGCGTGCGTGCCGGTTTGCCCCGTTTCGGCTATCTTCGCGCTGGACGATTTGCCGGAGAAGTGGAACGAGTTCACGAAGAAAAACGCCGATTTCTTCGGCCGTTGAACCAAGGCTACGTCTTCAAGGCTTCGATAAGCGCCGGTACGATTTCAAACAGATCGCCCACAATGCCGTAGTCGGCGACTTCGAAGATGGGTGCCTCCGGGTCCTTGTTGATGGCAACGATGATCTTCGAACCCTTCATGCCCACCAGGTGCTGGATCGCGCCCGAGATCCCAACCGCCACGTACATTTTCGGCGCAACGGTCTGACCGGAGCTGCCGACCTGCCGTTCCATCGGAAGCCAGCCGCTATCGCAGATCGGCCGTGAAGCAGCCAACTCCGCGCCCAGCGCATCCGCGAGCTTCTGGACCACCGGTATATTCTCGGCCTCTTTAATTCCGCGGCCCACCGAGACGATAATCTGCGCCGCCCCCAGATCGACGGCGCGCTGCGATTCCCGAAACAGTTCGAGCGGCTTCGTCCGGATCTGTCCCGGCTTGAGATCGGGCGTGGTCTTCTCGACCGGTGCCGTCCCGGCCTG
>JBEKTF010000058.1:0-29201 GCA_049516355.1 Bryobacteraceae bacterium
CTAAGCCGTATACTCCTCGAGGCAATGTGCGGTGAATGCAGAAACAATGGGCGGCAGGCGCTCCCGTTATTGGTGCGGCCCCGGTCCCGTCCGGGAAACCAAAACGGTCGTTACGCCTGACGGCTATCAGGCGGGTGGAGCGCTCCGCATTTTCTGGAACGCCGGCGATCTTGTCGCCGGTGCTCTTTTATGCAAGGAAAATTGAAAGGACTCAATAACGGCCAACAACTACCGGCAAACGCGATAACCCTACAGCCGCGTCCCGTTCCGCAGAACCGACGCCCGAGTTATTTGCGCAACCGTCGGCGTACCGCACTGCCGCATCGTAAGAGTCAACTCCGCGCGCAGGATATCCAGGACTCGTTCCACGCCCTCCTGTCCGAACGAGGAAAGCCCATAGATATAAGGTCGGCCAATCCCCACGGCCCGCGCTCCGATCGCGAGGGCTTTATAGACATCCGAGCCGCGCCGGAACCCGCCGTCTACAAAGACCGGGGTCTGCGCTCCCACCGCATCCACCACCTCGGGAAGAATATCGATCGTCCCGCGGCCTGTTTCCGTAGCCCGACCGCCGTGGTTCGAAACAATCACGCCGTCCGCCCCGTGTTCGCGCGCGAGTGCCGCGTCCTCGGCAGTGTCGATCCCTTTGAGAACCAGCTTCATCCTGGTCATCTTCTTCAGCCGGTCGACGTAGTTCCACGTCGCTCCCGTTGGATTCATCTGGCCCGAAAGCCCTGCGAACATAGGCTTGTCGCGGTTGTTCCCCGTACCGGCCGCGGCGGGAGAATTGGTGTGGCACGACATGCAATCCCGTTTGTCGCTCAGAGCGAAGCGCGTGGCTGTCTCGGTATTCCGCCCCCCACCTAGTAGATCGATCGTCCAGGCGAGCACCGGGCAACCCGCCGCTTCGGCCCGCTTGACCAGCTTCTCCGTATCGCCCCAGGTAACCGGCATGTAGAGCTGAAACCACGGCGGCGTGCCGAGCGCCTTCGCCACTTCCTCCACCGGTGTCGACGTGACCGTGGACAGCATCTGCATCGTTTTTTTAGCCTTGGCCGCGCGTGCCGTCGCCAGTTCGCCCTCCGGATGGAACGCCTTCTGGCTCCCCACCGCGCTGACGTAGATCGGCATGTCCCAGGACGCGCCGAAGACATCGATCTTGAGATTGGCCGTGGTGACATCCACCAGGCGGCGCGCGCGCAACTGATAATGCTCGAACGCTTCCCGGTTGTGACGCAGCGTAACGTTGTCGTCGACGCCGGTGGCCATGTAACCCCAATGCGCCGGAGGAAGGGCCTTGAAAGCCAGCGGCTCAAAATCCATCACATCGAGCGCATCCTTGGGGCTGGAGATCGCGGGGTGGGGGATCGGCCCGGTGTCGGAAGTCTCCTGCGCCCAGACACGCGATATCAGTGGACTAGCGGCGAGGAAGCGCAAAAATTCGCGGCGGGGTGAAACGATGCGAGAAACGATGCGGCTCATGCCTGGTCATTGTACTAGAAAAGCATCGCATTTATGAGATGGAGACGCGACGCAAGTCGCGTTCTTTCCCCGCAGGCAGCTTTGAGCCGATAGTCTCAGGCTGAGAGCGATACAACGGACTCTGTATAGCTGCCCGAGCCCATACCGCCCTCCGGGAAGATCCCGCGTTCGGCAATCCACCGGAAAGAGTCTTCGAAAATCTCCCGCGAGTACGGCTCGAAAACGATACGCTCGCCCGGGCCCCATCGCCGCGTATCCATTTGATCGTGAAAGCGGATGGGAAACTCTTTTTTGTAATAGTGCGTGTAGAGTTCGGGGCGAAGGTCGATATCGCGCTGGGCGCGACGCAATGCCCGGAAGTATTTGCGGATGTCTTCGGGGTCGGGATCGCCCGTAATCATCGAGGCCATCATAAACGTAGTGTCGATGATCTTGCGGAAGCCGAGCTGTTCCAGAAAATAATAAGGTCCGCTGAAGAGAGAGGCCGCTGGCATATGGCCGTCGATGAGAAGTTCGAGGCGGCGGAAGAGCAGGCCCTCGGAAAACGAGAGATTGATATCCGCCGGTGCGAGATACTGTTCGAGCGCCTGTATCGTAGCGTAGTGGCTGCCGGACTGGTAGCCAACCGAGATGGGCACACCGGCGAGATCCTGGGGCGTTTTGATAGGCGAATCCGGCGCTACGAAGATGCCGGCGGGAGAGACGGAGTAGGCATCCCCGTAGAGCTTGCCATGACCGTTCGAGGCGGCGACGTTAACGGTCCAGTGGCAGGCGCAACTCACCTCGCAAGGGCGTCCCTGTTCGAAGGTCTGGTAGGCGCCGACTTTGTTCCCAAGGTCATGCGATTTCAGCACCTGGCGGAACTCGTAATCGAGCCCCTCGGCGGCGAAGTAGCCCTTCTCTTCGGCGACCCACTCATGAAGGCGGAAGTGCGGCGCAATGACGAATTTCGACATGGGATCTCCGTTACAGAAGAAAGATTACCATTTGCAGAGGACGCGGTACTCTCACGGTATATGCTCATGCGAAAAGAAATCAGGGGACTCAGATTCTTTTTAGGTTTTGCCGCATCGGCGGCTTTGCTCGGCGCTCAGCTGCTCCTGGCCCAGGAAGAGACGCCGGATAAACGCCTGCAGCGTAGTGCGGAAACATTTCACGAAATCATGTCCGCGCCCGACCACGCGATTCCCTCTTACCTGCTCGATAGAGCCCTGTGCATCGTGATTGTGCCGGGCATGAAGAAAGCCGCATTTCTGGTCGGCGGCGAGTACGGGCGCGGGTTCGCCGAGTGCCGCGTACCCGGCAGCTGGAGCGCTCCGGCGCCGGTGCGGCTGGCGGGCGGCAGCTTTGGCTTCCAGCTGGGGGCGGATTCGACCGATATTATTCTGCTCGTAATGAACCAGAAGGGGCTGGAGCGCCTTCTCGCCGACAAGTTTTCGATCGGCGCGGACGTCGCTGCGGCGGCGGGTCCCGTCGGCCGGGACGCCAAGGCCGATACCGATCTTCTTCTGCACGCGGGCATCCTCGGCTGGTCGCGCGCGCGCGGGATCTTCGCCGGCGTGTCGTTGAACGGAACCGTAGTCGAGAACGACAAGCAGGAAGCGACGAAGCTTTACGGACGGCCGTGGAGCAATCGCGAGATCATCCGCGGCGGCATTGCGATACCTGAGGCGGCCAAGGCGTTAGGGGCCGAACTGGAGCGCGATATCCCCAAAAAATGAAGTTTTGTTCCTGTGTGTGAAACAAACCGGAGCGGAACTGCGTCTTCCGTTCGGTCGGCGATTTTTGATCACCGCAGAATCGAAGAAGTTGATAGGATAGCTCGTGGAGTTGGTGGATTAACTCATCGTAAGGAGAGCAATGTGACACTGAGCGATGCGCGAAGAATCATATCCGCCTCTGAAAAGAAGGCCTCCGAAATCGGACAGCCAATGAACATTGCGGTGGCGGATGCAGGCGGAAACCTTGTGGCCCACGTGCGTATGGACGGGGCATGGATCGGGAGCATTGATATTTCTCAGAAGAAGGCTTACACGTCGCGTGCATTCGATATCTCGACAAAGGATCTTGCGACGCACAGCCAGTCGGGCGGTCAGTTTTTCGGGATCCACGCGTCCAACGATGGGCGTATCATGATTTTCGCAGGTGGCATTCCCCTCAGGAAGGATGGGAAAGTCGTCGGCGCAATTGGAGTCAGCGGCGGATCCGGCGATCAGGATCACGCAGTGGCGGAAGCCGGCGCTGCAGCTTTCTAATCGGCTAAATAAATTCAAACGAGGACAAAAAGACAGAATGGCAAGCAATCGAGGTTTGGCTTACATGGGGCCTGGGAAGGTCGAGATTCAGAGCATCGACTATCCCAAACTGGCCATCGGAAATCGGAAATGCGATCACGGCGTGATTCTGAAGATCGTCACCACGAATATCTGCGGAAGCGACCAGCACATGGTGAGAGGACGCACAACAGCGCCTCATGGCTTGATTCTCGGCCATGAAATCACCGGTGAGGTGATCGAAGCAGGACGCGACGTGGAGTTCATCAAGGTCGGCGATCTCTGCTCCGTACCGTTCAACATCGCGTGCGGCCGTTGCCGCAACTGCAAGGAAGGCAAGACCGGTATCTGTCTGAACGTGAATCCGGCGCGGCCGGGCGCGGCTTACGGCTACGTCGATATGGGCGGCTGGGTCGGCGGCCAGGCGGAATACGTGATGGTTCCTTACGCGGACTGGAACCTCTTGAAGTTCCCGGACAAAGCAAAAGCCATGTCAAAGATCAAGGATCTGACATGCCTGTCGGACATTCTGCCCACGGGTTATCACGGGGCAGTGACGGCAGGAGTCGGGCCGGGTTCGACCGTGTACATCGCGGGTGCAGGTCCGGTAGGTCTGGCGGCGGCGGCAGCGGCGCAGTTGCTCGGCGCGGCAGTCGTAATCGTTGGCGATCTGATTCCGGAGCGCCTCGCACAGGCGAAGAGCTTTGGTTGCGAGGTTGTGGACGTTTCGAAGAGTGCGTCGGTAGGCGACCAGCTCGAGCAGATCCTCGGCGAGCCGTTGGTGGATTGCGGCGTGGATTGCGTCGGGTTTGAAGCACGCGGACACGGCACCGGCGCGGCAAAGGAAGCGCCCGCAACGGTGCTCAATTCGCTGATGACGGTTACTCGGGCCGGCGGTGCGATCGGCATCCCGGGTCTGTATGTGACCGACGATCCGGGCGGCATCGACGAGGCGGCGAAAACCGGCAACTTGAGCATCCGCATCGGCCTCGGCTGGGCGAAGTCGCACTACTTCTACACCGGTCAGTGCCCGGTGATGAAGTACAACCGGCAGCTCATGATGGCCATCTTGCACGACAAGATTCACGTCGCGAAAGCTGTCAACGTGAAGGTGATCACCCTCGACGAAGGTCCGAAGGGCTACAAAGACTTCGACAAGGGCGCTTCAACGAAGTTCGTGATCGATCCTCACAATTCACTCAAAGCGGCATAGGTAGCATAGGCTTCAGCCTGTGGGGGCGGTACGCGAAAGCGTGCCGCCCTTTTTTTATTTGGACGCCGCCTTCGCCAGAACGTAGGGGCCTTCGGGCATAACCGCAATCCTCGCCCCCCGTGGCAGCCCATCCAGCAGCGCGCACAACGCCTCTTGCTGCGAAGCATAAGCCTGCCCCCAAAGCGCCGGATAATAATCCGCCGGGAGGCCAGGCACGAAGTAGAGCACGTCCACGCGCCGCGTCACCAAAGCCAGTTTTTCCAGCTGCCATTGGTCGACGATGACGGGCGAACTCGCGATGCGATCGAGAAACGCCTGGTCGGAGATCCCTTCCCTCAGCATGCCCGCGAATTCCGGTGATCCCGTTCCTTCGCCACATGCCGCGATCAGGAGTATCTTCCCGCCCGGCTTGACCACTTTTGCAGCTGCGGTGACGCCCTTGATCGCCTGGTAAAAAGTCAGGTCAAGTGGATAGCCCGCCGCGGAAGTGATGGCCGCGTCCACCGGTTCGTCGAGTTCGTGGGACATGGCGGCGGAAACGAACTTTACGGCTTCCGCATGAGTTTTTTCGGGCTCGCCCGCAAACACGCCGGAAATCCGCCGGTCGCGCGTAATGGCAACGTCGAGCATGAAATCGTGCCGTGCCATGCGGGCAATTTCGAGCAACTCCGCGTGCACTGTATTGCCTTCGACGGAGCCCTCGACAGCCTTCGGATCGCGCATGAAGCGGGGGCTGTGAATGGACTTGATGGTGTCCTGATAAGCGACGCCGGGGGCGACCAGTTTTCGCCCGCCGGAGAAGCCAAGCATCAGGTGCGGTTCAATCAATCCGCAGGTCAGGTGGAGATCGGCGGCCATGAACCGCTCGTCGATATAGACGGGAGTTCCGGAGCGCGTCGAGCCCAGATGCCGGTGTTCGCTCAATTCGCGCGCATGATGATTCACCACGCGGTACTGGCACGCCACCGCGGGCGATAGGATCTCGGTAATTTCATCCTGAGTGGCGGCGCGGTGAAGACCGGTCGCAATGATGATGGTGACCGCGGCGGAAGGGACGCCTGCGCGTTCGAGTCGTTCAAGCAGGGGCGGCAACATGACCGCATATGGCACGGGCCGGGTAATGTCGCAGACCGAGATCGTGGCGCTCCGCTTGCCCCGAGCCAGTTCTTCCAGGGGCGGTCCGGAGACCGGACGATCGAGCGCCTCGCGGATCGCGCCCTGGGCATCGGGCAGCGCCGCCGCCGACCTGGCTTCGAGGACGCGCCAGTCGTAACCACCGGGAAGTTCCAGATCGAGATTGCCGCGACCGAACGCAAGCCGAATGGCCATATTTGATATGTTTACATAAGGTAGCTCGCGCGGAACCGCCTGAAGTTCGATACAATCTTCAGTGGCCCGATTTGAAAAAGCGCCCCCGCGATGCCGCTTTTCTGAAAGCCCACAAGAATTCCAAGGAGTGCTTGAAATGACAACGACTCGACGCAATTTTCTGGCAGCCGCTGGCGCAGTTGGCGCAATGGCCCCATTTCTGAAGGCCACGGACAAAACCGGTTCACGGTACCCGATCCTGGGAGAGGGCGACTACAAGTACGAGTGCATTCATGACTGGGGCGAACTACCATCCAATATCAAATACGGCAACACCCATAGCGTCTGCGAGGACGCGCAGGGGCACATTTACATCCATCACACCGTCTATAAAGACAGCCCGAGCCCGGATAGCGTCGTGGTCTTCGACGAAAAGGGCAAGTTCGTCCGGTCCTGGGGTCCCATGTTCAAGGACGGCGCGCACGGCATGCACCTCCGCAAAGAGGGTAAGACCGAGTACCTGTACTTCTGTGATGAAAAGCACGGAATCATCACCAAGCGCACTCTAAAGGGCGAAGAAGTCTGGACGATGGGCTATCCGCAGAACTCTCCGATCTATCAGAAGGGACCCGGTTCCACCGGTCCTGGCGGAGCAGCGGGCTTGAACTACCGGCCAACGAATATCGCGATCGCCCCTAACGGAGACTTCTGGGTCGGCGACGGCTACGGTTCGTATTACATGTTCCATTACTCGGTTGCCAGCCCGACGGCGTATCCGAAGCTCGTGAACGTATTTGGCGGCCCCGCTCCAACACCCGCTCCCGCGGGCGGCAGAGGAGCTGGTAGAGGCCCTGGTGCCGGCGCGGCTGCCGTAGCAGGCGGTGCTCCCGCGGCGCCACCCGCCCCGAGGCCTCCCGCGCCAATTGAGCAGATGAACAATCCGCACGGCAACATGGTTGACCTGCGCGATCCCGATAAGCCGGTTCTTCTCGTCGCGGACCGCGGCCATAACCGCATTGTGCGCTACACGCTGGACGACAAACCGATCGATATCATCGACGGCACCCGTCAACCCTGCCATTTCCATGAATACAAGGGCAGCGTGGTCGTGCCGGATCTGGCGGGCCCGGTCCACATTCTGGATAAGGACAACAAGGTCGTCGTCAGCATGGGTGGTGGGAAAGAAGGAAACCCGCCCCGCACTACGGACGACCGCAGCAAGTTCGTTCCCGGCCAGTTCGTAAATCCGCACGGGGCGATTTTTGATCACAACGGCAACATTTTCCTTGTGGAGTGGGTTGAAATCGGGCGCGTGACCAAACTCCGGAAGGTCGCATAAACGTAGATGCTTCCGGAACTGGCAGCTGAATTTTTTGGAACCCTGATTCTTATTCTTTTCGGTAACGGCGTCGTCGCCATGGTCGTGCTGTTCGCCCATGGCATTCCCGGCGAAGTCGTTAATGGCGGATTCACGAATATCAATTTCGCGTTCGGAATCGGGGTTACCATGGGCTGCTATGTGGCCGGGAGGATTTCGGGCGCCCACCTGAATCCCGCGGTTACGCTCGCTGTTGCGGTGTACCGCGGGTTTTCCTGGGTCAAAGTGATTCCCTATATGGTTGCGCAGACCGCCGGAGCGTTCTGCGCAGCCGCCATCGTGTATTGGAATTACAGGCCGCAATTCCATCTCGTGGATCCCGGCTTGGAGCACACGGCGGGCGTATTCACAACGTTTCCGGCATTCCCGGATATGCCTTCGACGGGATTGCTCGATCAGACGATCGGCACGGCCATACTTCTGTTCCTGATTTTCGCCATAATCGACAATCGGAATCAGCCCCCGCAGGCTAATTTGACTCCTATCCTGATCGGAGCCATCGTGGTCGGAATTGGAATGTCATTCGGCGGCTTGCATGGTTATGCCATCAACCCCGCGCGCGACTTCGGCCCGCGGCTGTTCACGGTGGTCGCCGGTTTCAAGAATAACGGTCTGACCGACGGCGGCTATGTCTTCTGGGTGCCGATTGTAGGGCCTCTGGTCGGTGGGTTGATCGGCGGCGCGGCCTACGATTTCGGCGTGCGCAGGTTCCTTCCGAAGGCGGCTTAATTCGCGCGATCCAGTGCCGTCACTGTACCTGATGCTGCCGGTACCGTGCGTCGGTTGTCTTCGCCCACTTCCAGAATTCGCCCAACAGCCGGGTCTCCACAACTTCGGTGTGCTCGCGCAGGCGCGTTTCCATCGATTCGAGATATTGCTTCAGGTCGTCATCCATCCTGGCTACTTGCTGTCGTCGCCTTTGCACAACGTGGTGAGGCAAATGGAATTGCCGAAGTTAGGCGGCACTTCCAGACCCTTTTCCTTCATCAACTTCGCCATCAGGGCTTCGGCGTCGGGATGCGGAATGGCCGATTGTACGCCAACCCGGACCAGACCCCGTGTGTAATCGATCGGGACCCAGGTGTGGCCCAGCAACGCACCGTTGACGGTGTCGCGGCTGCCTTTGTCATGCTGATCCAGCTTAGCTCCACGGTCGACCAGCATCTGGATCACCGGGAGGCGGCCCTTGTGAGCAGCGCCATGCAGCGCCGCGCGTCCCTGATCGTCCCCGATATTCGGGTCGATACCAAGATCGAGGCACATCTTCACGGCCTCCAGGTTGTCCTTCTCCGACCACTCGTAGGTCACGCCTTCCACCCAGCCGATTCCCGCCGCTACAGCGAGCGGGGTCACATCCTGCGCCGTGTTGATCTTCGGATCCGCGCCATGTTCGAGCAGAAGCTTCATCAGCTTCACGTCGCCCGATTGCGCGGCGCGCAGGAACGGCGTTGCGCCGTCTTCGTAAAGCCACTGCATGGTGAAGATAGTCCGGGTTTCCGTGCTGTCGCCTTTGCATTCTTTCGCGGTCGACACCTTGCCGCAGATTCGGGCATTTACATTCGCGCCCTTATCGATCAGCAATTTGATGTATTCGAAGTGATCCATGTCCGGGTTGCGGACCGGATAGTCGCCGCCTTCGATGTTGCGGTTATCGGTGGCGAGATAAAGGGGAGTCCAACCGCCGTTATTGGCCAGATTCGGATTTGCGCCGCGCTCGAGAAGATAGGCTGCAAGCTTGTAATGCCGATTCTGGGTTGCGGTCAGGAGCGGCGTCCATCCGTAATGCGTGGTCTGGTTCACATCGGCGCCAGCCTTCACCAGAGCCTCTGCACACTCGATGCAGTTCTCGCGAGCCGCATAGACCAAAGGAGTCAAGCCACCGCCATTCTTGTCGGTTTGACGGCCGAAGGACGCCAGGCCCGCCGCTTCATCGGCTGCCGCCTGTAAGTCTTCAGCGTTCCCGCCAGCAGCAGTTTTCGCCGGCGCCTTTGCACGGGCGGGTTGGTCGGCGCCAAACCCAAAGTCACCCCGTACACCTTTGGCTTGGCCTTTCGCGCCGAGACTGGATTCCAACCTTTGCGATATGGTGGGTGCCAGATACGCCTTGCCGCCCTTCGTATCGACATTGGAGGCCGCCGCGACATTCGCGCCGTGCTCGATCAGCATTTTCACCGCGTCCGGATGAACCTGTTCAGAGGCCCACATCAAAGCCGTGGTCCCGCGCAGTTTGTCGGTTGCATTGACATCGGCGTTGTGGTCGAGCAGCACCTTGAGGGCATCCACTCTGCCGTTGCGCGCCGCCAGCATCAGCGGAGTTTCGCCTTCGGGCCCGCGCTCATTGACGTCCGCGCCGGCTTTGAGGAGCCTGTCCATCATGGGAGCGCTGCCGGCGATCGACGCCAGATAAAGCGCTGTAGCGCCATCGTGATTAGCGGCCTTCACATTTGCCCCGGCGTGGATCAGCAGATCGGCCATCTCCAGATCGTTTTTGTAGGCGGCCCACTGGATCGCAGTGGCTCCGTCGGCCTGTGGAGCGTTCACGTCCGCTTTCTTTTCCAGCAGAGATCGCACTGCAGCCTTGTCGCCGTTCATCGCCGCATCGGCGACGGGGCTCAGGGCCGCGCCAAACGCCGCAGGTGACAGCAGGAAGGAAAATGCCAGCGAGGCAAAGCAGGCTGTGATTTCACGATTCAAGCGCATTCGCTTCTTCTCCCACTCCGGTCAAACTTATACAATTCAAATCATACACAAAATAAAAGCAAAAGGCCCGACACTCAGCGCCGTTCGCGCGGAATATCGGGCCTGAAAGTCAGGAACCCAAAACTTCGGACCTATGGGGCATTCGGCGCATCCCCTTTACACAACGTAGTGAGGCAGATCGAATTACCGAAGTTGGGCGGCACTTCCAAGCCCTTTTCTTTCATCAATTTCTCGAGAAGAGCTTCAGCCTCAGGATGAGGAATCGCCGACTGTACGCCCACCCGGACCAGACCGCGCGTGTAATCGATCGGAACCCAGGTATGGCCCAGCAGCGCACCGTTGATCGTGTCGCGGCTGCCCAAATCGTGCTGATCCAATTTGGCCCCGGCATCGGCCAGCATCTGGATCACTTTGACGCGGCCCTTGTGGGCGGCACCGTGCAGGGCGGCGCGGCCCTGATCGTCGGCAAGATTCGGATCGATACCAAGATCGAGGCACATCTTCACCGCTTCCAGATTCTCCGCCTCCGACCACTCGTAGGTCACGCCTTCGACCCAGCCCATTCCCGCTGCCGCCGCGAGCGGGGTTACACCCTGCGCCGTGCTGATCTTCGGATCCGCGCCATGTTCGAGCAGAAGCTTCATCAGCTTTACGTCGCCCGATTGCGCGGCGCGCAGAAACGGCGTCGCGCCGTCTTCGAACAGCCACTGCATGGTGAAGATCGTGCGGGTCTCGGTGCTGTCGCCCTTGCATTCCTTCGGGGTCGACGCTTTGCCGCAGATGCGGGAATTCACATTAGCACCCTTATCGATCAAGAACTTGATGAACTCGAAATGATCCATGTCCGGGTTACGGACCGGATAATCCCCGCCTTCGATGTTGCGGTTATCGGTCGCGAGATAGAGTGGAGTCCAGCCGCCGTTATTGGCGATATTCGGGTTCGCTCCGTGCTCCAGAAGATACGTTGCCAGCTTGTAATGGCGGTTCTGCGTCGCAGTCAGAAGCGCGGTCCACCCATAGTGGGTCTGCTGGTTCACATCGGCCGCGGCCTTCACCAGGATCTCCGCGCACTCGATGCAGTTCTCGCGAGCCGCATAAACCAACGGCGTTAAGGCACCACCATTCTTGTCCGTCTGACGGCCGAAGGCGGCCTGGGCAGCGCGTTCATCGGCTTCAGCCTGGAGTTTTTCGACGTCTACACCTGTCTTAAGCGCTTCCTGACCCTTTGCGCCGTTAGCCGAATTCAATCGCGCGCTAATGGTATCGGCCAGATAAGCCTTGCCGCCTCTGGTGTCGAACGCGGTCGCCGCCGAGACATTGGCGCCGTGGTCGACCAGCAATTTTACTGCTTCCGGGTGTCCCTGTTCGGCAGCCCACATCAAGCCGGTGGTCCCACGAAGTGCGTCCGTGGCGTTGACATCGGCTTTGTGAGCAAGCAGCACATTTATGGCGTCCACTCTGCCATTGCGCGCCGCGAGCATGATCGGAGTTTCGCCTTCGGGTCCGCGTTCATTCACGTCCGCGCCTGCTTTGAGGAGCTTATCCATCATGGGAGCGCTGCCGGCAATGGATGCCAGATAGAGAGCAGTCGCGCCATCATGGTTGGGCGTTTTCACGTTCGCGCCCGCGGCGATCAGCAGGTCCGCCATCTCGAGGTCGTTCCTGTAGGCGGCCCATTGGATTGCAGTGGCGCCATCCGCCTGAGGTGCGTTGACGTCTGTTTTTGACTTCAGAAGGGAACGAAGCGCGGCCTTATCGCCGCTCATCGCCGCATCCGCGACCGGACTTTTGACCGCGCCGAATAACGGCACCAGCATAAGCGCCGCCAGAGACACCCCACGCGCGACGCCCGCAATCCTCAAATGCATCTTAGCTCCGTGTAAAAAATCTTCGGGTTAAACCAGACCCACGAGCGGGCCCGTGCTGTCGCCGATACTGTCCTGGTGAATGCCATACATCCCGAGAATGCTCAACAGCAGGTTCCCGGTTGTGATGGTCTTGGTCGGATAAGCGAGGTGGCGCCCACCCTCCAGCTGTCCCGACGCTCCGCCGATCAGAATATGAGGCACGTCATAGTGCAGGTGCTGGTTGGAATCGCCCATATTCGTCCCATACAGAATCAGGGAGTGATCGAGCAGCGTGCCATCGCCATCGTTCGTCTTCTTCAGTTTGTCGACGAAGTAGGCGAGGCATTTCACGTGGTACTGGTTGATGTGCGAATAGCGCTCGATGTTCTGCGGATTTTCCGCGTGATGCGATGCCCCGTGGAACCCGACGGTGACGCCGCTATCCGGGTAGGATCGGGCGGTCAGATCGCGGGCGTAGAGGACCGTTGAAACGCGTGTAATGTCTCCGCGGAAAGCCAGCGCCTGCAGGTCGAAGTGAAGCTTCACGTGCTCGTCGAACGATTCGGGCACGCCGGCGGGGGCCACAAATCCGTCGGTATTCGCCTGGCCTGAAGACTTCTTCGCGAGTTCCAGGCGCCGCTC
This sequence comes from Bryobacteraceae bacterium, assembly GCA_049516355.1. Taxonomy (GTDB): domain Bacteria; phylum Acidobacteriota; class Terriglobia; order Bryobacterales; family Bryobacteraceae; genus BOG-234. Next base: position 12,844 of record JBEKTF010000058.1, read on the forward strand.
GATTTCACGGATGTCGGTCTCGTATTCATCGAGCCGCGCGCGATCTCCGGGGCCCAGATCCTTCTTGAAACGAGCGAGGCTTTGCGTGACCGAATCGAGAATGCTGCGGTCCTGTTCCCGGCGCGCGGCCCTTTCCTCAGCGCTGCCGCCCGCGCCAAAGAGACGCTCGAAGGCCACCTGAGGATCGAGTTCCATGGGAAGCGGCTGAGTCGGTGAACTCCATGAAATGGAGTTGGTGTAGGCGCAGCTATAACCTTCTCCACAGTTGCTGGAATTCGCACCGGGATCTTCGAGGGCGAGCTGAAGCGACGGGAGAAGCGTCTCCTGACCGTTCTTCTGCGCGATCATCTGATCAATCGTGGTGCCGTCGTAAATATCCGCGCCAGTGGTCTTCTTGGGCTTGTTCGCACACATGAAGGCGGCCGCGACCCAGTGGTCGGCGCCGGTGGTGCCGGGAGGCGGTTCGGCCGACTTCGACCACAGACCGCTCATGATTACCGTCTGGTCCCGGAAGGGTTCGAGCGGCTTCATGATCATGGGAAACTCGAAGCCCTTTCCCTCGGTCTTCGGGATCCAATATCCTGGAGCCATCCCGTGCGGAACGAAGATACCCGTGAAGCGAGTCTTCGGATTTGCCGCCGTCTTGCGCAACGCTGTTTGCGCGGGCACCATTGAATCCAAAAACGGCAAGGCCAGTGCGACGCCCGCGCCCCGCAGAAACGATCGCCGAGGTATGTGCTTCCTGGTAATGAACATCGATCCGATCTCTCCTTATAACGTAATTATCTGATCTTCTAAAAACCTAAAACGATTCCGTTAACGTGAGGCACGCGTCTCATTCTGTGCCTGTTTCATATTCATCTGGAAAGCTTCGCTCTTCACGACGCCCATAACCAGCGATGAAAACTTATAGTTATTCTGTGCCGCTTCGTGCACGATCGACCGCATCAGCGGCATATCGTAGTATTCGGTCCCGCGGCCCAAGCCGTAGATCATCAGCTTTTCGGTGATCAACCGCACAAACTGCGGAGAATATTTCACCAAAGCGTCGCGCAGGCTGGCTACGCCGTTGAGCTGGGTACCATCGACGAGTCTTCCTGAAGAATCTATGGGGTTTCCGTCGTCCATAGTACGCCATTGACCGATCGCGTCGAAGTTTTCCAGCGAGAACCCGATCGGGTCCATAATTTTGTGGCAGGTCGCGCAGGGCTCGACCTTGCGATGCATCTCCATCTGCTGGCGGACGGAAGGTTTGGCATTGCCATGGGCGTCGGCGGCGTTTTCGACCAACGCTGGAACGTTGGGCGGCGGCGAAGGCGGGTCTACGCCAAGGAACATCTGCATGATTCTCTCGCCCCGCACAGTGGGGGATGTCCGCTGCGGATAGGCCGTCACCGTCTCGACGCTTCCTTTCCCCAGCAATCCCCGGCGCATATCGAACTCAGGCGTCAAATCGATGCGGCGGAAGTTGCTTCCGTAGATGTTTGGAATCCCGTAGTGTTTGGCCAACCGCTCGTTGACGTATGTGTAGTTGCCATTCAGCAGATCGATGACGCTGCGGTCGTCGTGCACCACGCTGCCGACAAATAATTCCATCTCCTTACGCATGGCCGCCCGCAGATTATCGTCAAAGTCGGGATAGAGCGCCGCGACCGGCTCGGTGACCTGCAAGGCACGTATATTCAGCCACTGTCCGGCGAAATTAACGACCAGGGAGTCCGATTTCGGGTCCGCCAGCATCCGGCGGACTTCTTTTTCGAGCACAGGTGCTTCGTGGAGCTTATTCTGACTCGCCAAAGTAATCAGCTCGTCGTCGGGAATGCTGCTCCAGAGGAAAAAGGACAGGCGGGAGGCTAGTTCGAGGTCGGTGATGCGGTATTTCTGGCCAGCCTTCGCGGAGGGCGGCTCGGTTTCTTTCCGGAAGACGAATTCGGGGTCTGCCAATATCCGCTGGAGGGCCATTTCGACGCCGGAATCGAAGTTCCCCTGGTTGCGGCCCAGCTGGTAGAAACTCATCAGGGTTTCGGTGTCCTGACTTGTGACCGGCCGGCGGAAGGCGTGGCGAGCCAGATTGGAGACGATTTGCCTGGCGCAGGTCGTTTCCTCACCGGGATTTGCAGGGTGGCAGATAAAAATCTTCGCGCGGCTGGGAGAATCCGTCGCGCCCGCAGCTTTATACGGACCAATCACATCGACCTTGCCGACGTGCGGATAGAAGCGGAAACCCGGAAGCCCGCCGGTCTCAATCGTATCGCGCAGGAAGTGTTGGTCGAGGTCGTTTTGAGGGGCTAATTGAGTGGCAAGGAACGTCACGCCAACCGTGTGCGGGCCGGCTTTGACCTGAACATGGACATCCGCGGTACCGCTGTGAATTGCCGCGCCGCGGCCAACGTCTTTGTCCCAATCGTATACGTGAATCCGCTCGCCATCGATCAGCAGTTCGAGCTTTTCGCCGCCGATATCGCCAAAGGCCTGGTTATTGTCCATCAGGCCTTTATTGATGGGGAACACTTTAAAGACGTAATCGCCATCGGCCGGGAACTGGTATCTGGCGATCAGTCCGCCGCGGGTGCCGAACGGCAGGCCGTCGATGTGGTAGTCCTGCGACGTATCGGATGGAACTCGAAAAGTTACGGAAGCCGGATCTTTCACGTCGCCCAGAGCGATGCGGCTGAGCTTTCCGGCTGCGGCGGTGTACCCTTCGAGGAGTGCCGGGGAGAGCGATAACGCGCCCGCTACATTGTCAAATCCGCGGGTGGAATCGTCCGAAGGCAGATACTTCGAAGGATCGATATCGAGGGCAAGGAGATCCCGGATCGTGTTCTTGTACTCGACGCGGTTCATGCGGTGAAGGCCGGGAGGCGGAAGATTCGCCACTGCATGCTTATCGAGTTCATCTTCGAGGTAGGTAATCATCGACTCGAAGGTCGCCGCATTGGGGCGCGGCATCCCGGCGGGAGGCATCATCCCGGCGCGAACCTTCCATACCACTTTTTCCCACTTGGCCGCATCCTGCGCGACGTTCGCCGTATCCGTGTTGTCCAGCGTCAACGCCATGGCCGCAGCTTGTCCGGCCGCCTTCATCTTCTCGTTGTGGCAAACGACGCAGTATTGATTGACCAGGGCGCGTTCCGTTGCAGCCGTTTGGACAGGCGTAGCGCCAGACACGGCAGGCTTCGCAGAGGCGGGGTTCGAGCCGGAAGTCTGAGCCCAGGCGACCGCCGCGATCGCGAGACAAGCGGACGCAAGGAGTCTAATCTTCATGGATATGGCCATATAGAGTATATCAAGAGGCTGTGTTTTTCGTCCCGATCCTTGCTTAAGAAACCTGGTTAACAGGCGATGAACGGATACCTGAGGTTACCGATTGAAAAGATTTGTAAAGGCAAAAAGAACCGGCGGCAAAGTGCGACCGCCGGCGTTCCCTTAAAAAAGAGCCGGGCAAAAAATCCGGCTCTCGTTGTGTTTTGGCTTCCTGCGTTGCGGTCTAGAAGACGAACTTCGCCGCGACCTGGACCACGCGGTAGTCGCCACCCTGCAACCCGTTGTTCCCGCTGATATCGCTGGTGACGGACTGGAAGGTCGAAGAATTCAGGGTGTCGTTGGCGCCCGCACCGGCATTGATCGGTGAAACGCCCGGAGCGAAGCCATTCACATGGTTCGAAAGGTTGAACGCTTCCGCGCGCAGCTGAAACGCCCTTTTCTCGCCAATCTGGAAGGTTCGCGAGAAGGCCACATTCAATTGGAAGATACCAGGGCCTTTCATGTTGTTATAGCCCAGATTGCCGTAAGTACCAGGAGTCGCCGGAGCGAAAGCCGAGGAATTGATCCAGTTGCTCAGGGTCTGATTGGCCGGATAGGGGTTCGGATTCACCAGATTCGGGGGTTGGTTTACCGCCGTGGTCAGTGCCTGGTCCGTCCCGGTGAAAATACTGAAGTTCGTCGCGGACTTGATTTCGAGGATCGGCGCCACCTGCCAGTTGCTCCCGAAGGCCCGCGCCCACCGGTTGGAGAATTTAGGCGTAGTCGCCACCAGGTTGAGAACAACCTCCTGCCGCAGATCGATCCCGATGCAGTTGCTTCGCCATTGCCTGCGAGCGCCGTATGGAGCCACGCCGCCGGTACCGGGGTTGAAGTTATAAACGTCGCTGATGCAGTGCGACCAGGTGTAGTTCGCCAGCAGGCTCAGATTATGGCTCAGCGTCTTCCGGGCAGACAGATACAGGCCCTCATATTCGGCCGTCCCGCCGTCGTCCACGGTTCCGATAGTCGAGTAGTACTGGCCCTGCTGCGGATTTATGAGATTCAAAACACGTCGCGCGTTCGCGTTCCCGGTTGTGGAGCAAACCGGATAGTTAGTAAGCACGTTGTCGTTGTATAGCTGGCAGGGGCCGGTTCCCATGAAGACGGACTGGTTCTCATTTTCCCCGCTGATCATGTGGATGGTATTGTTTCCAACGTAATTGGCAGTGACCAGCCAATCCTTCCCCATCTGTCTCTGAATACTCAGATTCCACTGGTTCATATACACGGGGTGGAAGTTGGACAGGGGTGAGGTGATTTGGGCGCCATTCAGGGGAAACGGGGCGTTGGGGGAGTACACGCCAATCCCCACGAACTGGTTGAGCACGGGGAAAGGATTAACGCCTCCGGGCGCACTTGCGAACGGATTTGTCATATTTGCACCCGTCTGGGTTACAGTATCGCCGAACGGCGCGTCGAAGTAAGTCGCAGTTCCCGCGAGCATCTGCGCCCGGTCGCCGAACATTCCGTATGCGGCACGGATGGTCATGCGGCCTTTACCCTCGGGGTCCCAAGCCAAGCCCAGCCGCGGATAGAATTTAGCCCAAACGGGCCCGTTATAGTAATTGTGACCGTAGTTTCCGCTGGTATATTGCGAGTCGCCCGGGAAAAACAATCCCGCAGGGGCGTTGACAAACACACTGCTATGGGTGCCCGCGGCGAACGCCGAGGGACTGAAAACCTCGTTCTCTCCGCGGCTGTTATAAGGCGACAGGTACGGCTCCCATCTTAAACCGTAATTCAGCGTCAACCGCGGAGTGATCTTCCAGTTGTCCGCGACATAGAGCGAATCGTAGAATTGCCGGTCATAGAAGCCGTAGACCGTGCCTTGGACAAATGTGCTGGTCAGCCCCAGCATAACGTCGCCCAGGATCAATCCGCTATTCGATCCGGTGAATGTCGCGTTACCATTGGCGTTGGGGCCGGACAAGTAATTCAGCCGCTGCTGATAGATGCCTCCGCCGAACAGGATCTGATGATTTCCCTTGATCCAGGTCAAGTCCTCGGCAAGGTGAGGCATGGGTCCATTATGCTGCGCCCCGAGAGATGCACCTCCGCCGCCGACATTGAAAGCGCTCGACACGATCTCGATCATGTTCCCGCCCAGAGGAGAGACGTTCGCTCCAAAGTCGGCCCAGCTATGGTAATTGTCGGGTGTTTTCGCAACGTTCGTACGATTGGCCCCCAGATGAGTGGAACTCACGAGGTTGGCGCTGAAGAGGTAGGTGTACCCGAGAGCGATCCCGTAATCGTAGTCGTGGTAGCCATAGGTATTGATCGAAAGAGGATTCGTTCCGTCGTACGTCGACTTCGCAGCCAGGTCACCCAACATGAAGCGCCCGAAAAAGGAACTCTTATCGCTGATTTGCCAGTCCATCTTTGCCGTATACAGACTCTCGTCCGACCCGGCAACCAGAGGATAGATTACTCTGCCGCAGGGGTTGTTCGTGACGGGCAGCGTCTTCATGACGTTCACCATCACCGGGTTGAGCAGGCTCGGTGAGATGGTGTTATTCACGAACCCGTCGGCGGCGCTTAGCGTCTTTTGCACGCCACTGTTGCACGCGGGCGAAGCAAGCGAGGTGAAGTCGCCGGTGAGCGAGGCGGCATTGGGAATATTGGCAACGTTCTGGCTGGAGTCCGAGCGCAGCGAGGTTCTCTGAAAACCGCCAAAGAAAAAGAGCTTGTTCTTAAAACGAGGCAGTACCGGACCGCCGACCACACCGCCGAACTGATTTCGTTTCAGAGTATCGCGCGCGGTCGCCTCGAAGTCACGAGCGTTCAAATCTCCATTCCGCAGGAATTCAAACAGATCGCCGTGATATTCGTTGGTGCCGGATTTGGTGATCGCATTGACGGTCGCGGTCGCGTGGTACCCGTACTGCGCCGGGGCGGCACTGGTCTCCAGCTTGAATTCCTGGAGCGCGTCCGGAAAGGGCAGCGGCAGACTCAGGCTGTTATAGGGATCCTGCCAGAGAACGCCATCCAGCAGGTAGGCAACGCCATCCCCGTTGCCGCCCGCCACGGAAACGGCGACGGTCGGGTAGTTTCGAATGGTGTTGTACGAGCCGGCTCCAGGATAGGTTGCCATGCCTGCGAGAAAGATCAATTCGTGAGGATCGCGGCCATTGAGAGGCATTTCCGAGACCTGCTGGTTGGTGACGACAGTGCCGATGGCGGTACTGCGCGTCTCCACCGTGGCTGCAGTTGCCTCAACCGTTACCTGCTCGCTCACCGCACCGACCGCTAAGGCGACATCGACCGTGAGGTTCGAATCGACCTGAAGCACGATACCCGTTTGCTGGGACTTGCTGAAACCTTCCTTGGTCACTTCGACTTGATAAGGACCAGTAGGAAGATTGGGGATCACATAATTGCCGTCGGCTCCGCTCGTCGTGTTGCGAACCTGGCCGGTTGCGGTTTGGGTCGCTTTGATCGCCGCACCTGGAATCGCGGATCCACTGGGATCCTTAATGGTGCCGTTGATCTGCGACGTTTGGGCCCATGCTGCCGTACAGGCCAGCGCAAAACAAAACGCGGTTTTGCAGATAGTATTCATTAACCCCTCTTTTCTGATAACCCGGACTTTGCGCAACTATATACACTCTGAGATCCGGTGTCAAGCGGGAATTTGTCACGATTTGTGAAACCGGGATTTCTCGAACCCGGATTTGCCGGGGCGGATTACTCAGCCGGATCTCCGCGGGGCGGTTGAAAATGCGATCAAGGTCCAGGGGCAAAACAAAAGGGCCGCGTTTCCCACTGAGGGGGAAGCGCGGCCCTGGCAGAAACATCAAACCCGGTAGGGGTTGACAGGTCGTTCTATATCAGAAAACAAACTTCATGGCGAGCTGCACCACGCGGTAGTCGCCCGGAATCCCTCCGTTGTTTCCGCTGATATCAGTTGTGATCTGCGAAAAGTTCGGAGTCGTGAGAGAGACGTTCCCGCCGAAACCGGTCGTGATGGGCCCTACACCCGGAGTGAAGGCATTCACGTGGTTCGGAAGGTTGAACGCTTCCGCGCGCAGCTGAATGAGTCTCTTTTCCCCAAGCGAGAAGTTCCGGGACAAGGCCACATTCAATTGAAAGATACCCGGGCCCTTCATGTTGTTATAGCCCAGGTTGCCGTAAGTTCCAGGAGCCGCGGTCTGGAAAGCGGATTTATTAATCCAGTTGCTGAAGGTCTGGTTGGCCGGATAGGGATCCGGGTTCACCAGGTTCGGGGTTTGGTTTGCCACCGTGGTCAGTGCCTGGTCCGTGCCCGCGTAGACGCTGAAGAAAGTCGCTGACTTCAGTTCGAGAATAGGAGCGATTTGCCAGTTGCTCGCGACAGTCCGGAGCGCCCGGTTGGAGAACCTCGGTGTAGTCGCCACCATGTTGAGAACGAATTGCTGGCGCAAATCGACGCCTACACAGTTACTCCGGAATTGCCTGCGATTGGTGGGCGGAGCCACGCCGGTCGAGGTGGGGTTTTCGTTATAAGGATCGCTGATGCAGTGCGACCAGGTATAGTTCGCCTGCGCCGTCACGCCATGGCTCAACGTCTTCCGGGCGGAAACATACAAGCCCTCATATTCGCCGGTGCCACCGTCGTCGATGGTTCCAACTCCCGCGTAGTACTGCCCTTGCAGCGGGTTTTGTTGATAGAGGACGCGCCGTTGATTCTGATTCGCTACCGTGGAGCACACCGTATAGTTGGTAGGCACAACCACGCCGCCCGTGACTACGTTCAGCGTGCAGGGACCAGTTCCCATGTAGACAGCCGGATTGATGTCTTCGCCGCTGATCATATGGATGGTATTGTTGCCTACATAGTTGGCGGTCAGCAGCCAATCTTTACCGACCTGCCGCTGGATACTCAGGTTCCACTGGTTCATGTAGACCGGCTTGAAGTTGTTCATGTCCGACGTCACATAGGTCTGCCCGGCCGAGAACGGGATATTGTGGGCGTATACACCGACTCCCTGAAGAGCCGCAAGCGAAACAAAGGGATCGCCCCCTATGCCGGCAAACGGATTGGAGATATTCGCGCCCGAGACGCTATTGGTGTTGCCGAACGGCGCGGAGAAGTACATCTGGGTTCCGGCGAGCATCTGAGCGCGATCGCCGTACATTCCGTATGCCGCGCGGATGGTCATTTTTCCGTCGCCCATGGGATCCCAGGCCAGCCCGACGCGTGGAAACCACTTATTCCAGTCGGGACCGTTCATGTAACTTCCGCTGGTATACTGCGGGTCACCCGGGAAAACCAATCCAGCGGGAGCGTTCGTAAATACGCTGCTGTGTACGCCCGCATTGAACAACGCCTGCGAGAAATGTTCGTTCTCGCCGCGGTCGTTGTAAGGCGACAAGTAAGGTTCCCATCTCACGCCGTAATTTACCGTCAACCGCGGAGTGATCTTCCAGGTGTCCTGGACATACAGTGAATCGTAGAACTGCCGCGTATAGAATCCGTACACCGTGCCCTGGGAAAAGGTTGCGGGAAGCCCCAACATAACGTCGCCGAGGATCAACCCGGTGTTCTGCGCGGTGAACGTGGCTGTGCCCGTCGCGTTAATACCGGAATAGTAGTTCAGCCGTTGCTGATAGACGGACCCGCCGAACCCGATCTGATGATTTCCCTTGACCCAGCTCATGTCCTCGACCAGAGAGGGCATTGGTCCATTATGCTGCGCTCCAGGAGATGCGGATCCGCTGCCGATCGAAAACGCGCCAGTAGCCGTGAGGGTGAGAATGTTCCCGGCCAACGGTAAGATGTTCTGCGCGCCGAAGCCGGCCCAGGAATTGTAGTTGTCAGGCACCTTCACAACGTTCGTCCGGTTGGCCCCCAGGCGGAAGGAGCTGACGAGGTTGGCGCTGAAAAGATAGGTATTTCCCACGGTGACCCCGTAGTCGAAGTCCTGGAAGCCATACTGGTTGATCGACAGAGGGTTCGTGCCATTGTAGGTTGAACTTTCGTGGAGGTCCCCTAACAGGTAGCGTCCGAAAAAGGAACTCTTATCGCTGATTTGCCAGTCGACCTTGCCGACGTACAGAGTCTCGTCCGAATCCTGGACCAGCGGGTATTGCACGCTACCGCAGGGGTCGGCGGTGACGGGAAGCGTCTTCGCGATGGCCAACGACACGGGGTTAAGCAGGGATTGCGAGATCACGTTATTGTTGAACCCGAGGGATGACTTCAGGTTGACCTGGGTGCCGCTGTTGCACAACGGCGAAGCAAGCACGGTGAAGTCTCCGGTGAGCGATGCGGGCGTCGGAATATGGGCGTTGTTCTGAGTGCCGTCCGAGCGCAGCGAGGTCCTCTGCACGCCTCCGAAGAAGAAGAGCTTGTTTTTGAAACGAGGCAGGACAGGCCCCCCAAAAACACCGCCGAACTGATTTCGCTTGAGAGTGTCGCGGGTGGGCGCAAAGGCGTCGCGGGCGTTCAAATCCCCGTTCCGCAGGAACTCGAACAGATCGCCGTGATATTCGTTGGTGCCGGATTTGGTGACCGCATTGACCGTCGCGGTCGCGTGGTTCCCGTACTGCGCGGGCGCCGCGCTGGTCTCGACCTTGAATTCCTGCAGAGCGTCCGGGAATGGTAGCGGGAGGCTCAGACTGTTGTACGGATCCTGCCACATCGTGCCATCCAGGAGGTACGCTACGCCATCGCCGTTGCCGCCCGCCACGGAAACCACCACGGTCGGGTAGTTCCGAACGGTGTTCATCGAGCCGGCTCCGGGATAGGTCGCCATACCCGCGAGAAAGATCAATTCGTGAGCATCGCGTCCATTGAGAGGCATTTCGGCGACCTGCTGGTTCGTGACGACACTTCCGATGGCGGTGCTGCGGGTTTCCACCTGGGCAGCGCTTGCCTCAACTGTCACCTGTTCATTCACCGAACCTACCTGCAGGTTTACATCGACAGCTACGTTCGAATCGACCTGAAGCACGATACCGGTTTGGTCGTACTTGCTGAAACCTTCCTTAGTTACTTCGATTTGATAAGGACCGATGGGGAGATTGGGAAGCACGTAAGCTCCGTCCCCTCCGGTGGTCGTATTGCGGGACTGGCCGGTTGCAGTCTGCGTCGCTTTGACCGCCGCACCTGGAATGGCCGATCCGCTAGCATCTTTTACGACGCCGTTAATCTGAGCTGTTTGCGCCAACAGGCCAGTACAGGCCAGCGCAAGACAAAACACACCTCTAGCGATTGACTTCAATATGCCTCCTATGAAAGACCCAACAGTCGAAAACTTTATTACAAATTGAGCTAACAAGTCAAGATTTATTTTGATCGCCGAGAGGGAGAAGACGCTTCAGTTCCAGGGCAGAATAAGGCTAATAAAAACCAATCCTTACTGCGTGTTACGAAGAATCCAGTGTGGACCACGGCGCAAGCTGCGGCCCGGAAATCGGCAGGGCGGAAATCGTTAACTGCAGAACCAATCCCGGATTCCCGCACTGAGAGCCGCCAGAAACCACCACGAGTGCGTGTAGAAAAAAATTCCGGGCTCGTTTGGTTACCAGACGCACAGCAATACCAGAAACAGATGCAGCGCACGCTGGCAGGGATGCCGACGACCGTGAACTGCGCTTTGATAGCGTGACAGATTTGGAGAGAAGCGAAGAGACAACGACCCCGGTACACCTGTTCTCGACTGGTGCGCGATATGAAAGGCGACCGGTATCGGCGAGGTTCGGGAACAGGTGAGGCTGTTTAAAACGACAATCAACGCAATGCCAGCCTTGAGGTCAAGGCTTGCTGCCGCGTTCGTCAGATTGCGGAGGTATCCACCTCCGCGAACCGTTCGATTACTTCTTCACCTTCGGCGGGACGATCGCGTCTTTAGCGCTTTTGGCGATGCGGAATTTGACGACCTTCTTCGCGGCAATCTTAATGGATTCGCCGGTGGCCGGATTTCTGCCCATGCGTGCCTTCCGTTCCACCCTGACCAGGCGGCCAAGGCCGGGCACAACAAAAAGCCCGTTCTTTTTCACTTCGCGGATGGCGGTGTCGGATAGAAATGTCAGCATCTGGCGAGCCTTGGTATTCGGGACTTCACAAGCCTCTGCCATCGATTTCACGATTTGCGTTTGAGTCATTGCCTTTTGAGCCATGGCACGAGTATACAAAATTTAAAACATTTTGTATACGAAATGTTTTTTAGGTGCGCGAATCCGTACCGGCGACAAGATCGCCGGCGTTACTTTACACTATTGCTCATGAGCAACGCGATCAAGGTTCCGGCTCTCGCTTTACTGTTAGCGCTTGCAGGCTTCGCGCAAGTGCCGCAGTCGATTCCCAACGGGCTGCCCGCCTGGGCGTACAACCTTCCAGATAAGGTACAACCCGCCAGCGTAGAGCCGGCTGGCCTGGTCCACGTGCCCGGCAGCACGAAGGAGTACGATGCCGCGAAAATCGCAGGCAACGCCAATCCGCCCGACTGGTTCCCGGACGAGCACGGCCCCGCGCCCCGCAGCGTGAAAGGCGAGCCCGGAGTGGCAATGATGGCGTGTGGATCCTGCCACCTCATGTCGGGGCAGGGCCATCCCGAATCCGCCGATATGGCCGGGCTTCCGGCCGAATACATTGTGCGTCAGATGAAATATTTCAAGAGCGGAGCGCGAAAGGACGACCCGCGCATGGGTCCGATTGCGAAGGCCACATCCGATGAAGATGTGCGCCAGGCGGCGGAGTATTACGCGGCCATCAAGCCGATTCCTTTCGTCAAGGTGATCGAGACCAGCACACCCCCGAAAACATATATCAACACCGCGGGCCGCCATCACCTTCTGTCTCCGGAGGGCGGCACGGAGCCTATCGGACACCGGATCATTGAAATACCGGAGGACGTGTCCCGAATGGCGAATCGCGATCCCCACTCCGGATTCATCGCTTATGTTCCGCCCGGAAGTATTGCCAGGGGAGAGGCACTGGTGAAGACCGGGGCGAAAAAGACGATCGAATGCGCGATCTGTCACGGGGAAGGACTCAAAGGGCTGGGCGAAGTACCCAGAATTGCCGGTATGCAGCCGGTATACATTGCCCGCCAGCTCATCTGTATGCAAAACGGATCGAGTGCCGGCACTGCGGCGGCGCTGATGAAGAGGGTCGTTTCGGATCTTTCAGAGGACGATATTATCGCGATCTCGGCGTACGTGGGTTCGCTCCCGCCGAGGTGAGCGATCCGGACTGAAAGGCCCGCATCAGGACGAAGAGGCAACCGGTAGTTGCCTGAATTCACCCGCGCCGACAAGGTTTACCGGTCCGTGGGCCGGCAGATGGATCGTGAAGGCGCTTCCCACACCCGGTTCGCTTTCGACCGAGATCCTTCCACCCATCATCTGGCAGAAGCGCTGACTGATGGCAAGACCGAGCCCCGTTCCGCCGTGTTTTCGCGTCGCGGAAGAATCGATCTGGGAAAACGAGTGGAAAAGCTTTTCGAGATCGCGGGATGCGATTCCAGTGCCTGTGTCGCTGACCGTCCAGCAAACCCAGGCCTTTTCGTTCTCCAGACGCTGGTCCAGAGTCAGAGTAACGATTCCGTTTTCCGTGAATTTGCATGCGTTGCTCAGCAGGTTCAGCAGACTCTGGCGGAAGCGCATGGGGTCCACTTCCGTAACGTAGTCGCGATCGCCCGTCTGAACCACGAACCGATTGTTGTTCCGTCTGGCAAGAGGTTCTATCACGGACATATCGGTAATCAGGGAGCGAGCCGACATCTGCTCCATATGGAGATCCATGCGGCCGGCCTCGATCTTGGACAAGTCGAGGACGTCCTGGATGAGTTCGAGAAGGTGGTGCGCCGCGGTCTGAACACGCTTCAGATCCGAAACCGCGGATTCATTGCCGGCGGCGAGTTCATCCTCTTCGAGCAATTCACTGTAGCCGATGATGGCATTGAGAGGTGTCCGAAGCTCATGGCTCATATTGGCCAGGAATGAGCTCTTGGCGCGGTTGGATTCTTCGGCCGCCTCTTTCGCCGCCAGCAGATCCTGCTCGACAATCCGGCGATGAATGATTTCGCTTTCGAGTTCGCTGGTCCGCTCGCGTACACGTTCTTCAAGCGCGTCCTGGGATTGTTCCAGAGCGATATCGCGCTGATGAATCTGCGACATCATCTCGTTGAAGCGTTCGATCAGCGTACCGAGTTCATCTTCGGAGGTGCGCGGCGCGCGGATGGAATAATCGCGGTTCGCCGAGACCTGCGACGCAATGGCGGCAAGACCGAGAATCGGCCCCGAGATGACACGTTGAAGGATGGAAGAAATTGCGACAGCGAGCAGGAGGGCGCCCGCCATGATTCCGGCGTAGATTTGCGTGAGGCGCCAGAGCCTCCGGTACATTTCCGTCAGATCGGCGCTGAGCCAGAGAGCGCCGACAACGTCCCCCCCAAGCCGCGCTGTCTGGACCACGACGAGTCTTCCATCCTGAAAATCGGCCCTCTCCGAGCCCGGTTTCGACGGACAGAGATGGCCGGCTTGTTCGCGATATGCCGCCGCGCGGACTCCATCGTTGCGATAAAGACAAGCCGCGGACGCGCTGGGTTCCGCGCTGAGAACAGAGAGGGTTTCACGAGCGGCTCGATCGTCGCGAAAGACAAGCGCGGCAGCGCTGGAATCGGCCAGAGTGGCCGATAACGTAATCATTTCGCGTTTCATGGTCTGGCGGTAAGTGCGCCATTCGTAGCTCCACATTGCGAGACAGGCCGCAAACAGTGCCAGGGCCGAAGTTCCCGCGAACAGGATCGTCAGTTTCTGATTGAGGGGTCTGGCCCGGAACCAGTGGGCGATCATGACCCTCCACCGCCTATTACCGTAGCGATGCGAAGCAGCCGGGAACTGATCGACAATCCCGCGGACTGCGCGGCCGGAAGGTTGACCTCCACCTGAACGCGATCGTCTTTCACCATGAGACCGACCATCCCGCCCAGGGAAGTGAACTTATCGCTTTCACCGATAGTGAGAACGGGTTGAGTTCCCACGGCCTGGATAATTGTCTGCAGACGCTTGCGATCCGAACCCCCTATGAAGATGGCGTGGTATTGATCGATTCCCCCGGCGCCTGAAATTTTTCTGATCACGATCGCATGGCCCGCGGGCGTTTTGCGGCCGGCCATTTTGGCGACTGTTTTGCCGAGCGCGGTCTCCATGTCCTCAGAACCGGCAACACCGATTACGAAAGGCGCGGAGAGGTCGCCGCTTTTCGACGCGGGCCAATCCACGAGCTTGAAGACGTTGGCCAGCATCGCGGCCTTGATTTCGTACTCATCGGCCATGGGAGTTTCTCCGCGGGTCCCGCCGGGGAGAGCAACGAAAAACAGGATGGCGGCGAGATTAAGCGTTTTCGCGCTCATCATTTCCCCTTCGTCTCTCCTGCTCCCTCCGTCTCTCCCGGGTAACAGCCCGCAAAACGGCACCTGCGTCGCGGCCGGGAATTGAGGCCGCGATCGGCGCTTTGCGGACTAGCCGGGGTCAGAACCGCCACATCACCTTGACGTACGCGTCTCGTGGAACCAACGACGAAACAATGTAGTCTTCGGAAATGAATTCGAGGTGCTCCCTGTCGAACAGGTTCCGGACACCGGCGCTGATTTCTCCACCTTCACCGATTTTGCGGGCGATGCGCAGATCCACGCGTGTGTAATGAGGCACGGGGTAAGACGGAATTCGCGACACCCAGGAAAAGGAGGAATCGATACTCCAGCGGCGAGTGATATCCAAGCTGGAGCGAAGATAGAGCGTGTTGCGCGGCGTCCGCCAGTACCAGACCGGCGGCTCGGTCAGCGTATAGCCTGGCACCGCGCTGAGATTCGCATCGTCCCGTGTGTAAGCGGTTTGAAGACGCCAGTTTCGCAACGGTTTCCATGTCGCGGCAATCTCGACGCCGCGCGTGGTGCCCTGCATGCCATTTACAGTCTGCACGGGAACGACAAGCGAGGGTCCGGGGCTGAAGGTCAGATAAGGGGTTTGCAACGACTCCACAATCATTCGGCTTCTTCGATCGACGAAGAGCGCAAGATCGAGCGTTACCTTCCTGCCGATTTGCTGGCGGTAGCCGGTTTCATAAGCCACGACGACCTCGGAAAGGATATTCGGATTGCCAATGAGGACGCCAGTCGTGCTCAGACCACCCACCGGGGGCCGATCAAACTGAAGGTCGACGTCGCGATCGATCTGAGACGGAGAACGTACGGCCGCGATACCGCGCCCCAGAGCGAGCGGCGCTTCGACAGCGCCCACAGCAGCCGAACCTGCGGCTGAAAGTCGAAGTTGTTGCCGACGGTGTTTCGATAGTCCTGTATTCTCGCCCCCGCTGTCAGTGTGAGCCGATCGGGCACGAGCGTGATTTCATCCTGCGCAAAGGAGCTGAAAAGGCTCTCGTCGAAATCATCGTGCTGCGACACGCCGACCGAATTGTCGCCTCGCCAGCGGTATCCGACGCCCCAGATGAAATCATTGCGGCGACCCAGCGGAACGTGGTGCTGGAAGTCGAAATCTGTCGTGTTCAAACTGCCGTGAGCCGCGACTTCGGCGCGGCTTTCGCGGCTATAGTAAGCTTCGAATGCGATATCGGAACCCTTGAACTTGTGTTCCCAGCGGCCCGTGACGGATCCGCCGCTGAAGCTGAAGGGATCGACCGCGCTCAAAACCGCCGGAAGTGGAAACAAGACGTTGACGGTTTCGTTACCGCCGCCCTGGTAGGCGCTGCCCTCGAAGCTCAGAGTATCCCGATCGCTCGCCTGCCAATCGAGCCGAAAGCCACCATGGCCCGAATTCCAGCGGTCCGGTGCGGTGTTTCCGTTTTGAGTCAGCAACCCCGGATGCTCGCCGAATCCAGCGTCCAGCCGGTATTGAAGGCGATCGCCGGCCTGACCGCCAAATCGGATACCTGTATCGGGAAGGTTCGTATTCCCTGCCTCGGCGGTCAGCAGCGTTCCCTTTGTGTCTTTGGCCTTCTTCGTCACAATACTGATGACGCCATCGACGGCGTTGGAGCCCCACATGGTCGCGCCCGCCCCGCGGGTCACTTCGATGCGCTCGATCTGATCGAGCGGCACCTGATTCTGATC
>JBEKTF010000059.1:0-29053 GCA_049516355.1 Bryobacteraceae bacterium
GCGTACTCTCTCAATGTGACGGTGGTGCCGCACGGCGCCCTCGGATATCTGACCGCCTGGCCAACGGGGCAAGCGCAGCCGTTTGTGTCGACGCTGAACTCGTTCGATGGTACGATACTGGCCAACGCGGCTATCGTGCCGGCCGGGAACGCTGGCTCGGCGAGCTTCTTCGCCAGTGACGCCACTGATCTCGTGGTCGACATCAACGGCTATTTCGCCCCCCCGGGTTCCGGCGGACTCAACTTCTATCCAGTGACTCCCTGTCGCCTGGCGGATACACGGAACGCGGGAGGTGTTATGGGAGCTAACACCACGGGAGCTTTTCCCTTAGCGGGCTCGTGCGGACTACCAGGAACTCCAGCGGCACAGGCTTACTCGCTGAATATGACGGTCGTCCCGCAAGGCCCTCTCGGATACCTCACCACGTGGCCCGCCGGAGGAACCCAGCCTGGGGTGTCCACCCTCAATGCGTCCAAGGGCCTGGTTGTGGCGAACGCGTCGATCGTTCCGGCGGGTGGTGCCGGCTCGATCGACGTCTACGTAACGAACACGACGAATGTGGTCATCGACACGAACGGTTATTTCGGCCCATAGGTCGCGTCGGGAGTTTCGACATTTCATTTGTAAGAGATACCTGTTTTGGTGGGGCAGGCGGTTTCGCCGGCGAAACCGCCTGCCGTCCAGATGCGACTTCAAGATCGCGTTCCTCCAGTCGAAGCCGATGCACTTTGTCTTTAACCAATCTGCCGCATGGATTCAATAACTTGCAAATAAACCTGGCCGGGCCTGGATAAATCGCGCTTGCGTGCTAAGTAACCGTACTAAGTAACATAGGAGACGTGTCGCCCCTCCTCCAGTTCTCGCTGGTCGCGTTCACATCGATTTTCGCTCTCGTGGACCCCATCGCGGCGGTCCCGACATTTCTCACCATCACCGCCCATTCCGACCGCCCCCGGCGTCGGTACACGGCACGGCGGGCCGCGTGGACCTGCTTTATCGTGCTTTCCGTATTTGCTCTCGCGGGAACCTTCATTTTTCAGATGTTCGGTATTACCCTCCCGGCGTTCAGAATTGCCGGCGGTTTGGTTCTGGGACTAATCGGCATCGACATGCTGCGGGCGCGCCGCTCGCCCACCAAAGAAACACCCGGAGAAGCGGAAGAGGGCGCCGAGAAAGAGGACGCCGGCATCATCCCCCTGGGAGTTCCCATGCTGGCGGGCCCGGGATCCATGTCGTCCGTCACGGTCCTCATGACTCAGAACGCCGACTGGGTTCATAGAGGGATCGTCCTCGCCGCGGTCGCAACGGCATCGGTGTTTTCGTTTCTCGTGCTCGCCGCCGCCGACCGTGTCGGTTCCTACCTGCACGAAACCGGGATTCGCATTCTTTCCCGCCTGATGGGTCTGCTGCTTACCGCGATCGCTGTTCAGTTCATCCTGGACGGATTGCGTGACGCGGGCGTCATGCGTTGACATTTCTTTGATGTTTGTTTTGATGATCTTACGCACTATTCTTGCTTGCTGCCGCGCAGTCGGTGTTAACTTGCAATCGAGAACCAGGTCGTACCCATGATGTACCTGGGCACTACGCTGTGCAGTTGACGTTGAGCGCAGCCTTGTTGGTGGACTTGTCCTCCGATAAGGTGACCATGCCGCTTTGCCGATGGCCAAGGCTCTGCGGGGTAGAAAGTCGAAACAATGGGCGGCAGGCGCTCCCGAAATAGGTGCGGCCGCGAGGCCCTGTGCGAAGATGCACGGTCACCTTATCGGAGGACAAGTCCACCATCACGACTGCGTCCCACGTCCGCCGCGAGACCAAACTGGCTGTGGGGCGCCCCATATTTTTTCGGGAACGCCGGCGATCTTGTCGCCGGTGCTCGATTCTGACGAGGGAAGACGCGACTTCAAGTCGCGTTCTTAAGCCTTTGCCGTATAATAGATTCATATACCAAGGATTCGAGGTACCGATTTGTCCCTCCGCACATTTCTCCGCCTTTTTGCGCACGTCCAGATGCTCCCGATTCTCGAAAGCGGGGAGGAGACGCTCGTCGGCGGCCAGGCTGTCATGGAAGGCGTGATGATGCGCGCCCCTCACAGCTATTGCGTCTCCGTGCGCAAGCCCTCCGGCGAAATCGTCAGTGAGGATATGCCGGTCGCGCGCATGTCCGAGAAATACCCGTGGCTCAAATACCCGATGCTGCGCGGCCTCGGCACGCTCGGCCAGGCGATGTCGCTCGGGATGCGGGCGCTGAAGTTCTCCGCCAACGCAGCCCTGGACGACGGCAAAACTGAAAAGCCGGCCGAAGTATCGTCGTGGATGATGAGCGTCCAGGTGATCTTTTCTATCGTCTTTTTCCTCGTTGTCTACAAGCTCATTCCGCTCAAACTCACGGAATATCTCAGCAACTGGAAACCGGCGCTCAAAGGCCAGATCGCGTTTAACGCGGTTGACGGACTGATCCGGCTCATCATCTTCGTCGGCTTCCTGTATATTCTGTCGCGCGCGAAAGACATCCGCCGCGTCTTCGAATTCCATGGCGCCGAGCACAAGGTCGTCTTCAATTTCGAATCCGGCAAACCCGTTAACGTGGAGAATGCCCAGCAGTTCGTCACGTGGCACCCCCGCTGCGGCACCAGCTTCATGTTCGTGATCATGCTGATTTCGATGGTCGTCTACATGATCATTCCGGCGCCGACATTCACAGCCAAACTGCTCGAACGGATCATCCTCCTTCCCGTCATCACCGGCCTGAGTTACGAGCTCATCCGGTTTGCCGCCAAACGGCGTGGTTCTTTCCTCGCGCTCCTCACGGCCCCCGGATTGTGGACTCAGCGCATCACCACCAAATCCCCCTCCGACGCGCAGACCGAAGTCGCCATTCACGCGCTTAACGGAGCCATGACCCTGGAGGCGAAACAGGGCGGCGAACTCGTTATCGCCTGATCGCAAAATGCAATGGTATACACCAGTAAGCTTGATCAGCTCGAAAAGCACTTCGAGGAACTGACCGCCCAGATGGCCGATCCCGCCGTCATCAGCGACGGCGAACAGTACCGCAAAATCTCGAAAGCGCACAGCGACCTGTCCGAAGTCATCACGAAATACCGGGACTATCGCGAGGCGTCGGACCAACTTGCGCAGGCCAAAGCCATGCTCGACGAGTCCGATCCCGATATGCGCGAGCTTGCCACGCTCGAGGTCGAAAGGCTCGAACCCGCCATCACGCAGATGGAGGAAGATATCAAACTCCTGCTGCTGCCGAAGGATCCGCTGGACGATAAAGACGTCGTGCTGGAAATTCGCGCAGGCACCGGCGGCGATGAAGCCAGTCTCTTCGCGGCCGAGGTCTTCCGCATGTACACGCGCTACGCCGAAACCCAGCGCTGGAAAGTGGAAGTCACCTCCAGCAGCGAGTCGGCAGTAGGAGGATTGAAGGAAGTTCTAGCGCTTGTAAGCGGCAACAAGGTCTACAGCAAGCTGAAGTATGAGAGCGGCGTGCACCGGGTGCAGCGTGTCCCCGCGACCGAGCAGCAGGGTCGTGTCCACACCTCCGCCATCACCGTAGCCGTGCTGCCCGAAGCCGACGAAGTGGAAGTCAAGGTCGAAGAAAAAGACATTCGGATAGACACGTTTTGTTCGTCCGGCCCCGGCGGCCAGTCGGTCAATACCACTTACTCGGCAGTGCGGATCACGCATCTTCCGACCGGCGTCATTGTTTCCTGCCAGGACGAAAAATCGCAGATCAAGAACCGCGCCAAAGCCATGCGCGTGCTGCGCTCGCGACTCTATGAAATTGAGCTCGAGAAGCAGCAGGCCGCAATCGGAGCCGAGCGCCGCACCATGGTCGGCAGCGGTGACCGCAGCGAAAAAATCCGCACCTACAACTTCCCGCAGAACCGCCTGACCGACCACCGCATCGGGCTTACGCTCCATCAGCTCGATCTCGTGATGGATGGCAAACTCGACGCAATCTTCGACGCCCTGAGCGCGCACTATCAGGCCGCAAAACTTCAAAAAGAAGGCGCTGCCGCTTAGATTACTTCGCCGATGACTATCCGGACGGCCCTCGCGCAAGGATCGGAACTCCTCGGGCGCGAAGGGATACCGGAGCCGAGACTCACTGCGGAAGTATTGCTTTCGCACGCCATCCACTGCGACCGGGCTTATTTCTTTGCGCATCGGGAACAAGAGCTGCGCGAGGTCGAATGGCTTCACTATGGCCGCTATCTCGACGAGCGGATGAAGGGAAAGCCAACCCAATACATCACAAAACGGCAGGAGTTTTATGGCCGCGAATTCAGCGTCTCGCGGGATGTGCTGATTCCACGTCCCGAGACCGAACTGCTCGTCGAAACGATCCTGAAACTCAAGCCGAAGCCGGGAATTCTGATCGACATCGGAACAGGTTCCGGCGCAATCGCGGTCACGCTTTCGCTCGAACTTCGCTGCCACGTAATCGCAACCGATCTTTCATTCGAGGCGCTCGAAGTCGCAAAATCGAACGCTGACAAACTCGGCGCAAATGTCGATTTTCTCGAAGCCGATCTCTTCAAATGCTTCGGCGATGGCGTTGCGGATCTCGTCGTTTCCAATCCTCCCTATGTGGCGCTCGCCGACCGCGAATCGCTGCAACGCGAAGTTCGCGACTGGGAACCGTCGCTCGCTCTCTATGGCGGTTTGTCTGGAATGTGCATCTACAAACGCCTGATCCCGGAAGCCCGGCGCGTTCTCAAACGCGGCGGCACTCTGGCGCTCGAAATCGGCGCCGGACAATCCGAAGCTGTCTCCGAGCTCCTCGCCCCCTGGTGCAACCTGCGAATCTTCCCCGATCTCGCCGGAATCCTGCGCGTGCTGGTCTGTGAAAAGCCGTGACCCACACTGTCTTTCACGTCGATATGGACGCGTTCTTCGTCTCCGTCGAAGAGCTCTTCGACCCCAACCTCAAAGGGAAAGCCGTCGTGGTCGGCGGCAAGAGCGACGAACGGGGCGTAGTCTCCGCAGCCTCGTACGAAGCCCGCAAGTTCGGCGTCCACTCGGCGCTGCCGCTACGGACGGCCTACAAACTTTGCCCGCACGCCATTTTCGTCGAAGGACATCCGGAGCGTTATCGTGACTACTCCGGGCGGGTCTTTGAAATCCTGCGCCGCTTCTCTCCGCTCGTCGAAATGGCCTCCGTCGACGAAGCATATCTCGACATGACGGGCACCGAGCGGCTGCACGGCCCACCGCTTCGCGCCGCGCATCTACTCCACAACGCAGTCAAATCGGACACCCTGCTGAATTGCTCGATCGGCATCGCTTCATCCAGACTGGTCGCCAAGATCGCCTCCGATCAGGCCAAGCCGAACGGCGTATTGCATGTGCTGCCGGGAGTAGAAGCGCGTTTCCTCGCACCGCTTGAGGTCCGCAAAATCCCGGGCGTGGGCGAGGTCATGGAGAAGAATCTCCACTCGCTCGGCATCCGCCGCATCGGTGACCTTGCCGCATTGGAGGAGGGCGTTCTCGAATCGCACTTCGGCAAATGGGGCCTGGCGCTTGCCGGTAAAGCCCAGGGATTCGACGCCGGCGGCTGGTTCGATTCCGCGATCGGCGAACGCGGCGACCCGAAATCCATCAGCCACGAACACACTTTCAACACCGATACGAAGGATGCCGAGCAACTGGAAGCCACGCTCACTCACCTTGCCGAAAAGGTGGGCCGGCGTCTCCGCGAGCACGGGCTTCACGCCCGCACGATCCAGTTGAAGCTGCGTTACTCCGATTTCTCCACCATCACCCGCGCCCACACTTTCGCGTCACCCACGCAGCTCGACATCGATCTCATCGAACATTCCCGTAAGCTTTTGCGCGCCAATTGGGACAAGAAACGCCCTATTCGTTTACTGGGCGTGCAGACCTCGGGATTCGAACACGACCAGGGCCAACTCGACCTGATGGATGGCGGACGGTCCGAACGCTGGCGGCAGGCGCTCGAAGCCGCGGACCGGTTGCGCGACCGCTACGGCGAATCCGCAGTCGCCCTCGGTTCGGGCATGCGGGGCCGCTACCGCGAACGTGTGCAGGAAAATCCAGCAGCGCTTCCCGGCAAGGAGCCCATCAAACAACCCGGCAAGCGCCCGTGAGATGCTGGAATCTCAATGAGAGAACCGGAAGATATTGAAACCGAGTTGATGGAGATCAGCGCCCTCGCGGACGATGAAACGAAATTCAATGCAATCCTCTCGTGGTGTGCAACCCACCCGGACGAGATACCGTTTGCGATCCACGTGCTGATGGGCGGTAAGGCCACCCCCAGTAAGTAGCCGCTTACTTCAAGCGCGCAGTCTGGACCTTCGAAGACGTGTTCCAGGCGACCCAGACATCGTTGCCGGACCGCAGCAGTCTGGGATAGCCCAGATCTTTCCTCGTTCCGTCGGCGACCTGCACAACCGGCCCGGGCATGCCGGTCTCCGAAATATGGCGAGCCAGCACGCGCGCGTTTCCGCCGCCGCGTTCCAGCCAGGATACGTAAGCGCCGCCCGCGTCGTCGATCGCAGTTGAGGCATAGCCATACGCTTCGCCGGTGCTGATCACGAGGGCTTTCGTGAATGTTGCTCCCGAATCCAATGACAATGCGTATTCGACCCGAGGCTTATCGCCCGAGCTCGTATACCAGGCGACAGCAACCTTGTCACCTTTGGCGCTCGCGGAAGCGGCATTGATCGGGCAGGCATCGATCTTCCAGTTGTCGGCGAAAACTTTTTTCGGAGAAGTCCAGCGTCCGCTCTCGAAACGCGTGACCGCGATATCGCGAATATCGTCCTTATTGTGGCCGCGATAGGCAATCAGCAGCCCACGCGCCGTCTTCACCACGGAAGTAGGGCAGCACTGGCAGACATCCGAATCGAGGCTCTCTTCCTTCAGGACGCCTCCATCCGCGCTGATGACGCTTCGCATTAAAGACGCCGGGCCATCGTCACCCTTCAGTGCCTGCAGCCAAACCAGGGAAGCTTCGCGATCTCCGCTGGCAACGATCGACGCCAAACCGTGCTCCGCCTCGCTTTTATCGTGGCTCGCCATCACCGGTGTGGTCCACTTGATGCCGTCGCGCGAAGCCGAGATATAGAGAAACTCGGATTCGCCGTGCTCATTCGGCAACTCGATCCAATGCGCGATGAACGACCCGCCGCTCAGTGCGACCACTCCCGGCACCTCGGCCGGATGGTGGAAGAAAGGCCGCTTAGAGACAATCGTGCGCGCCTCGGACCAATCCGCTCCACGGCGGATGGCGTAGCGTAGCGCGAACGACCCATCCTTCTGCGTCTCCACCCAGCTCAGCAGCGGACTGCCATCTTGGGTTACAGACCAGTTCACCTGGGAACTGCCGGGACCTGCCGGATTCGCCACGGGGTCCACTTTCAACGTCTGCGCGAAGATCGGCCCGGCCAGCAGAAGGAATACGAATAGAGCGGTGTGTCTCATGTTAGAAAGTATATTTCAAGGCGATCTGAACTAATCGCGGCGGGTCGGCGCTTACGACGTGGCCGAACAGAGCCGTGTCGGAAACATCGCCATTCACGGTTGCGGGCCCGAAGAACTGCGCATGGTTGAAGGCGTTGAAGGCTTCGAGGCGAAATTGCATCGCTCTGGTTTCGGAAAACCGGAAATTCCGCAGCAGCGCGAGATCGAAGTTCAGCGATCCGGGGCCATAAAACGACCGGCGCGAGGCGTTGCCCGGCGTGCCCAATGCATTGACGCTGTAAGCGGCAATATTGAAATAAGGTTGTCCATTGCCCGGATTGGGATTCAAATTCAACGGCAGTCCGTTATAGTCCGGCAAATCGAGACTATGGTTGTTGACGCCGTTCGGTATGCTGCCCATCAGGGAATTGTCGCCGTCTACGTGCAGGGTCACCGGGAAGCCGGAGGTGACACGGGTGATTCCCGAAATCGACCATCCTTGAGTAAGGCCTTTCGCGCGAGTCGTGAGCTTCTCGAACGGCAACTGATACTGGTAGCTCGCCACAAAATTATGCTTCAGGTCGAAGGCCGATAGCGCGCGCGTGGCGCTGAAGTTAAATGGATTAATCGGATCGGATATGCTCGATGCCTGATCGATCGACTTGCTGTAGGTGTATCCGATGGACATACTCAGGCGTCCGCTCGAATGCCGAAGGCTGGTTTGCAGGGAATTGAAGTTCGAGTTCCCGATGCTGGCGTCGTAATCGTCGTTCGAGAAGTCGGGGCCCAGGCCCTGGCGGGTTCCGTGAATCGTCTGACCGGCGGCCGTAATGTAAGTCGTGTTCTCTCCGTTCGGTCCGCAACCGGGTAAAGTCAGGCAGAGAGCCGGATTGCCCGGATTCGCCGAATAAACCACCAGCAAATGGTGGGCCTGGGAACCCACATAACTCACGCTGAACAGCGTGGTCTCGCTGACCTGGCGCTCGATGGAGAAGAAATAATTCTCGTTATAGGGATACGTGTCCCAGGGAACCGGCGCGGTCATTCCCGCCTGCGGAATATACCCCGAAAAATTGACGCCGCTGTTGGGATGGCTGGCCGAAGCGTTCAGCGGAGGAAACGTCAGCGGAAACGGATTGCCGTTGAACTGCCCATTCGCCGCCGACATGAAGGGGGTGGCGAAGAGCGGCGGCACGGGGCTCGTGTAGCTCAATCCATAAGGAGGCTGAGGCTCATCGATCGCCATCGTATTGCCTTCAATCCCGGAATAGAAGATTCCATACCCCGCACGGATACTTGTTTTCCCCGGTCCTCCGACGATCCTCCCAAGAAGCCCTTTCGATGTGCCCGGCGACCAGGCAATACCGAGGCGCGGTGAAAAACGATTACTCGACGGGACCAGAGTCGTCGGAACTCCCGGATCGGTAGGATACACAAGGCCCGGCAGCGCATTCGGATAAACGGTGGACTGCGCTCCTGGCATGAACGTCGGAATCTGGTTGTACTTCTCCGACCAATACTCCATCAGATCCCAGCGAACCCCGTAATTCAGATTCAGGTTCGGCCGGAGGCGCCAGCTATCCTGGGCGAATCCTCCGGCGTACTTGTGCCGTATGTAATAAGCCTGCGAATCGGCCTGATTGTAGTTGGTGGCCACGCCGATCAGAAAGTCCGCAAAGTCAGATCCCGTCTCCGTTCCCTGGAAAAGGAACGAGCCGTTAAACGTGGGATTCGGATTGACGTTGACCTGCTCGTAGCTTGCTTCCAGGCCCGCTTTAAAAGAATGAGCTCCGATAATTCTTGAAAAGGCGTCATTCGCCGCAAAGGTGTTGTTGTACTGCTTCAGATTGGTGATCGGCGTCCCCATGACGAACGAATTGAAGATAACGTTCTCGATGCCTTCGATCGAGGGCGCCAGCGGAACGATGCCCGGCGTGCCCACGCCGGTTACGAAACCCTGGGACGCCAGACTGGGACCAACCCCGCCCGCGGGCTGCCCGACGTTATTCGCGTCCCGCATATAGCTCATGCGGAATTCGTTCACGGATGACGCGCCAAAGACCTTCGTATGGGAGAAATTGGCCAGCTGCGAGCGCCCCAGATTGAGCCCGTTGAAACCGGGGACACTCGCACCACCCTGCCCGGTCGGATAAGGATTATTCACCGTATAGTCGTCGAAGAAATAATAGCCTGAGAATGTGCCGTAGTGGTCGGTGTTGGCGTCGATGCGAAAACTGCCTTTGTCGTCGCGCGTGGTCTCGCCGTAGGCCCCGGTTGAAAATTCGCCACTGCCGGCGTTCGGCTGGGGGATGTATTGCAACAGGTTCTGGGCCGGCGTCGACCATGCCCGCTGGGGAATCATGGCATTCGGAAAAACGCACGCCGCGGGCACGTTGCAGCCCGGAGTGTAATACTGTTCGCCCGCGGCGACGGGATATCCGAGCTTCTGTGCAAGCAGATTCGCGATATAGGGGCCGCTCACCGTCCCTGTAAGAGAGCTGGCAATGCCGCTCATGTCGCCCGATCGCTCGGCGAGCGTGGGAACCGAAATGAGTCCGGTATCGATCCCCTGATTGGATCGCGTACCCTGGTAATCGCCGAAGTAGAAGATCTTGTTTTTCCGGATCGGTCCGCCGACGGTACCGCCGAATTGATTCTGCCGGTAGAAACTGCGCTCCGGGGAAAAGAAATTGCGAGCATCGAGATCCGTGTTCCGCAGAAACTCGAACGCGCTGCCATGCAGCTGGTTGACTCCCGACTTTGTGACCACGTTCACGATGCCGCCGCTGTAGTTCCCATACTCCGCATCGTAGTTGTTGGTCAAAACCCGGAACTCGGCGATCGAGTCCAGGTTGGGCACAATCGACGTGCCGCCGTTCATCAACTCCTTGACGTCGCCGCCATTCACTACGAATCCATTGGCGTCCTCGCGCTGGCCGCTGATCGATTGGTTCCCGGGGTTCAATCCGCCGGAGGGAGCGATCGCAACCGAAGCTCCCGCCATCACAATCGAATCCGGCGTCTGCGTCGACATCGGCACGATTCCCGGCTGCAGGGCGAGAAGATCCGTAAAACTACGCCCGTTGAGCGCGACCGCTTCCATCTTGTTGCCCGTCACCACGTCTCCCATCTGGGTGGTGACGGTTTCCAGTTGTACCTCGGCCGCGCTTTCCGCGACGGTCACCTCCTGCTGTTTTTCGGCCATGGTCATGGTCATGTCGACCTGCAGCGCGCTGTCGGCGTCAATCGTCAAACCTTTCCGTTCCTGATCATGGAACCCGGAGGCCGTGAGCTTGATGTCATAACGCCCGACCGGCAGACTGGGGAAGGAGTAAAAACCCTTGCCGTCGGTCATCGCCTTGTTCTCCACTCCGGTGGCCGGGTTGGTCGCGGTCAGCATTACCCCCGGTACGACGGCGCCGCTTGGGTCGAGGATCGTTCCGGAAATGCTCCCGGTTACGGCACCCCACAGAGCCGGTTGAAAGGCCAGAGGGCAGAGAATGGAAACACAAAAGATCAATTTTTTCATTTGGGCGGCTTGGCCAGGAACTTGAGACGGAATTGGGGTCTCGGCGGCAATTGGAGGTTAGCATGGGACCGGCACCCTGCGAAGTGTTCTGCCGGACAGGTTGGCGTTAGTGACCGGTTAGTGACCCTTGTTTTTCAATAATATAGACGGCTCAAATTGCGAGAACATTTATTCGGCTACAGGCGTGACTTGCTGCTATGCGCGAGTTGCGCTGTCCGACGCGTTATCCGGTGGAAGCTGGACGCCCGACTCCCTAGGACCGTCCGGCTTGGGTTCAGTTCGTTCCGGCTTCGCCCTGCTTGGGTTCACTCTGTTCCAGGAAATTACTCGTGCCGCCAACACCGGGACCCCGCCAGGTGCCCAGAAAACGCACAAGGAATCGATTTCCCGGGTTCAGTCCGTTTGGAAATTTTGCTTTTCCCCGACGAACCTGAGAGCGGAAGCACACGCCACCTCCGACTGAGACCGCCCGCCCAAGTATTCGGTTTGACGGATCCATGTCGGAGCTATTGTAGCGGCGTCGAAGGCGTGTTCCCGGCCGTTTGGCTGTAAAGGCGCTGATTTTAAATAATAAATACTCTCTCTGGCGTTTGTGAATGGCTCACGGCTGGGGCTACAACGGGGAATGAAAACACGCAGCAGGGGGGACCGAGGTTTGCGGTTTTTAGAGGGATGGATACGGCAAGTCATCGTTTATCAATAACTTAGAGTTTTGGGTTTTCGAAGGTTGGCTCCGGTATCCGTTTTCTTACTGCTATCCAAATTCTGCTGTTTCCCGATTATGGCGTCTCTGGTCGCGCCAGCCACCTGACCGGCCGTCCTGCCTCGGCCGCGCTTTAGATTTTACGTTGCCAGCCGTCATAGGCCGGTCATTGGCCGAAAGTGACCGGCTGGATTGAGATTGAGCCGGTTGAGGCGGGTCCTGTTCGAATACAATCGACGGAGTGTCATCGCTCATCATTACGCCAAGGCGGTTGAATGTCTGCCGCTTCGATTAGTCACGCGATTCAGAGTATCGGGTTCCTCACGGACATCCGTGAGTCGGGGTATGTTTACCCAATCATCATGGCGACGCATCTCGCTTGTATCGGCGTGTTCGGCGGGTTGATTCTGATGACGGATTTGCGCCTGCTGGGTCTGGCGTTGACGGACGTGTCGATCTCCGACGTGGTGCGCGGGACCCGCCCGTGGAAGCGCATTGGGTTCGTAATTATGTTCACGATGGGTCTCCTGCTGGCCACATCCGAATCAGACAAGTACTACGGCAACCCTTACTTCCAGTTGAAAATGGTGATGCTCCTGACAGTGGCGGTGCATGCGTGGTACTTCCGGCCCCGGGTTTATAACAATCCGGAAGCGCTTGACCGGGCGCCCCAAATCCCGCGGGCAGCAAAAGCCGCCGCGATTTTCTCGCTGATAATCTGGATCGCCATCCCCTGCCTGGGACGATGGATTGCGTATTACGAGCCACCCAGGACTGCCACGTCGCGGGCAGCGCCATTCAATCCTGATGCTATTCCGCCTAATGCTATTCCACAACGATAACGGGTGGCTTGAGTGCAGGGCCAAAGGAAGAATAACTGAAATGGGAGATCACAAACGTAGTATGTCAATCCGCTCGATAGTTCTCGCCGCGATCGTCTGTGCAGGGGTATCCTTCTCTGTTGAAATCCTGGCCGCGCAATCGCCGGCGGGCGGGGCCGCGCCCAAGGCCGCCGGACGCGCTCCCGCGGTGCCCGCTTTCCAAGTCCATGAAACCCTCGCCCAACTGATGAAGGGGATATTTTTCCCGAGCGCGAATGTGATTTTTGCCGCGCAGGGTACGAATCCGGCCGATGTCAAACCAGCCCGCGATCCGTCTTTAGCCACGAATCCTCTGGAGAGTACGTACGGAAACTGGGAAGCCGTCGAGAATGCCTCTTTGGCGCTCACCGAAGCGGCAAATCTTCTTTTGCTTCCCGGGCGCAAATGCTCAAATGGCCTGAATGTTCCGCTGCAGAACGCGGATTGGCCGAAGTTCGTTCAAGGGCTCCGCGACGCGGGAATGGCGGCCTACAAGGCAGCGCAGTCGAAGAACCAGGATAATATTCTGATGGCCGCCGACACTATGTCCACGGCCTGCTCAAACTGCCACGATAAGTATCGCGAAAAGACCAACCCCGCCGACCGATGCAAGTGATCGGGCCTGTGTTTAAGGCCGGCGTGGAAGAGCGGAGACGAGCGCTCCAAGCAGAACCCGCAGGGCGTTGATTTCGGCTGTCTGTCCGGCGATACGACGTTCGAGCTGTTCACAATAGTCCGATCGCAGGTCGTCAATCCTTAAAGCCTCAGCCAGCGGGTTGCCGTTGGCTTCGAGCCTGAAGCTCGTTATTCTCATCGCCATAAGAAATTCATCGTCAGTCATAGTGGGTAAGCGGTATTGCGTTCTCAGAAAGTCTAATACGGGTGCGGCTGCTTATAGCACCAGCGAGGTCATCTTCAGGTTGGTGACGTGTCAGTCGCGCGAACCACAGGCGGTGGATCCATGCGTCACAAACTGGTCACTTGACCGCAATGTGACCTGCGCGGGTAGTGAGCCGACAAGAGCCCGTGTTAAGTTGTGGTGACCGATTGCCGATGAGCATACGACGCACCGTTGCGCGATGGACCGCCTTGATAGTTCTGCTGAACATCGGGCTGGCCTTTTGCGATTGCCTGCGGGACGCCGTACCTTCTCCCATCAATTCCGCCAGTGTGCCAACTCTTAATACCAGGGCCGTTCCGCCGGAGGCGCCATCCTGTGGGGATAACTGTGAGTCCTGTGTTTGTTGTGCGTCCCTTGTCGTCATTGGACCGGTGCACTTTACGACGGATCTGGCCATCTCCCGTTTGTTGACCGTTAGTGGGCCTTCCCGCTCCGACGTGGATTACGTCCCGCTGAAATACCCTCCCAGGGCCTGAAGCGCATTCGCTCCCGGAATTCGCAATTCAGCTTAAGGAGATTTTCATGACACGACGAAGGCCGTGCGCCTGTGCGTGCCTGGTATGGCGAAGCTTCGCCATGTTAGGTGTGCCGGCGCTTCTGGCGGGGGTGCTTTCAGCTCAGGACCCTTTCGAGATCCACGTACTGGAATACGAAGAGTTGCACGCCGGGGAGTTCATGTTTGAAGACCACGCGAACTATGGCCCGCTGCATAACACCTATGAGCTGACTGCAGGTATTAGCGACCATTTTTCTTTCGGAGTGATGCAGTTGAGCGCAGGGGGACCGGGTGCACCTCTCGAATCCGCTGGTTGGCGGTTAGTCCCACATGTCTATGTTCCTCGCTCCTGGCGCTGGCCTGTCGATGTTGGTTTTGTGGCTGAGTTCTCGTTCAATAAGGCTGCCTCGACACCGGACTCCCGGAGTGTTGAGCTCTTGACTATTCTGGAAAAGCACTTCGGGCGAATTCAGATCGATCTCAATCCCGAGTTCAGCCGGCCTCTGAACGGGCCGAACAAGACTCGTGGCTGGGATTTCGGGCTTGCTGCACGGCTCGGCTTCGAAGCGAGCAGGAGATTCACGCCCAGCCTCGAATACTACAGCGAGTGGGGACCTCTTTCGACACACCAGATCTTTCCCGGAGGGGATCTTCGCTTAACGAAGAATATCCTATGGAATGTCGGCATCGGTGCAGGTGTTACCTCTTCCACTGACCGGCTCGTCTATAAGTCGAGGCTGGAGATCTCTTTCGGGGGCAGGCGAAAACATTAGCCGTTCGTTACCGCTTCCTTACGGGCGCGGCTCTGAAGCCGGGCAGCGACTGTCAAGGCCGGCGGGTAGAACGAAAGACCCATTCATAGAGTACCGGCAATTGAAACAGGGTGAGAATCGTCGAACTGAACAGCCCCCCGATAACGACCGTCGCAAGCGGCCGCTGTACTTCGGCTCCGGTCGACGTGGCTAAAGCCATTGGAATAAACCCGAAACTGGCCACGAACGCTGTTATCAAGACAGGGCGGAGCCGCCGCCGGGCTCCATTCAGCACCGCGTCGTGCACAGCCATGCCCGCGAGGCGCAATTGATCGATGGAACTCACCAGCACGACCCCGTTGAGAATCGCG
The DNA here is from genome assembly GCA_049516355.1 of Bryobacteraceae bacterium. GTDB lineage: Bacteria > Acidobacteriota > Terriglobia > Bryobacterales > Bryobacteraceae > BOG-234. The sequence goes on from JBEKTF010000059.1 coordinate 15,053, forward strand.
ACACCGAACAGCGCGATGAAACCGATGGATGCCGACAGGTTGAGATTCATGTGACGAATCCAGAGCGCGGCGATACCGCCCACAAGCGCGAGCGGGATATTGCCTACCACCAGCAAAGCTTGTTTCGCTGAGGCGAAAGTCAGGTAAAGCAGAACGAAAATGAGGCCAATCGCCACCGGGACGATAATCATCAGACGCCGCGTGGCGCGGTCCTGATTTTCAAACTGCCCCCCATACCCGATGTAATATCCGGACGGCAGGGTCACCTGGCTGCCGATCTTCGATCGAACCTCGGCCACGAAGCTTCCGAGATCGCGATCGCGCACATTCGACATCACGACGATTCGGCGCTGCCCGTCTTCCCGGTTAATCAGCTCGGGGCCGCGTCGGACTTGTACGTGGGCCACCTGTTCCAGCGTGACTTGTTCGCCGCCCGGCGCACGCAAGAGGATCTTGCGCATAGCATCGGGATCGGTCCGGTAGCGCTCCGGGAGTCGTAAGGCGACGCCATAACGTTTCGCCCCATCAATCACTTCGGAGACCAGGTCGCCGGAGCCACCGCTGGCGACAGCCTGTTCCACGTCGGTTACGTTGAGCCCGTACCGAGCCAGAGCCGCGCGGTCGACAATTACCGAGAGTTCGGCGACTCCCGAAGTAATTTCCATCTGTGCTTCGGCTGCGCCGCGAACGGACGAAACCGACCGCAGGACCTGCTCGCCGATGGCGTCGAGCTTCGCGAAATCATCGCCGAAGATCTTGATGGCCAGATCGGATTTGACGCCTGAGATGGTTTCGTCGATACGCATTGCCATCGGTTGAGTAAAGCTGTAGACGATGCCGGGTATGCCGTCGAGCGCCTTTGCAACTGCGCCGATCAGTTCCTCTTTGCTGTGGAATCGGGTCCATGTCTCGATCGGACGAAGCAGCAGATAGGTGTCGCCTTCGTTGATTCCCATCGCTTCGGTTGCGAAGTCGGGCCTGCCGATCTTGATGACGACATCCGCGATCTCAGGGAACTGCCGCAGACGCTGCTCGACGCGCTTGCTGATTGCGATGGATTCCGTGAGCGAGATGCCGGGTAGCTTGCGGGTTTCAACAAGGATCGAACCCTCATCGAGACGCGGCATGAACTCCGTGCCGATGAAGTACAAGGAGCCGAGAGACACGGCCAGAACCACCAACGCTACTCCGGACGTGAACAGCCGGTGTTTCATTGCCAGTGTAAGCGCCCGGCCGTAAATATCGCTCAGGCGGTCGATCAGAGAGAATTTCGCGTTTAGCCCGTTGCGGGGCTTGTAGCCACTGAAGGCGAAAGAAGCCAGCATCGGAATCAACGTCAGAGCGAGCAACAGAGAGCCAGCCAGCGCCGCGCAAACCGTGATCGCCATGGGACGGAACATGCGTCCCTCCAATCCCTGCAAGAAGAGGATGGGGAGGTAAACGGCAATGATGATGGCTACCGCGAAGGTCATCGGGCGGGCGACCTCGTGGGCCGCGCGCCGCACGGATTCGAGCGGCGTTTCGAGCCCGTGCTTTTCGTCGAGACGATGAATTGAGTTCTCCATCATGACGACGGCTCCGTCGACGATCATGCCGAAATCGATGGCGCCGAGACTCATCAGGTTGGCGCTGATCCCAAAGAGCCGCATTCCGAGAAAACCGATGAGCATGGAGAATGGAATGATCGCCGCCGTAATGAACGCGGCCCGCAGATTCCCGAGGAAAACCAGGAGCACAATCGTCACGAGAATGAATCCCTCGAAGAGGTTCTTCTCGACTGTGTGGATGGTGCCATCGATGACGAACGACTGGTCATAGAACGGAACAATCCTGACTCCTGGCGGCAGCTTGAGGCCGGCGATACGTTCCTTAACGAGTTCGATCAGCTTCTTGCCGTTACCGCCTTTGAGCATGATGACCATGCCGGAGACGGTCTCGCCGTTGCGCAGCGTGGCGCCTTCGGGCGGCGCGGCGCCGATGTGGACATCCGCAACATCGCGCAGAAGCAAAGGGACGCCGTTCTTCGCGCTCAGCACAATGTTGCCGAAGTCGCGTGGAGCGACGGCTCGCCCGCTGCCGAGTAACGTGTATTGTTCGGATGCGTGTTCAATATAGCCGCCGCCGAAATTTGCGTTGTTGTCTTCGACACGCGCAGCGACGTCGTGAAGCGTGAGGCCGTATTGGTTGAGCAGCGCGGGGTCGACCACGATCTGGAACTGTTTTGTCTGGCCCCCCCAGGCGTTGATTTCGCTCACGCCGGGAAGCGTTCGGAGCTGCGGCTTGATGACCCATTCGTGGAGATCCTTCAGGTCCATCGCGCTCACGGGGCCGGAAAGCGTGTATTGGTAGAGTTCCCCGAACGCCGTTGCCGGGAGGCCGAGTACCGGCTGGATCCCTCTCGGCAACGCAGTTGAGATCTGTTGCAGGCGCTCGCTGACGAGCTGCCGCGCGAAGTACAGGGGAACGGAATCGTCGAACACAATCGTGACCATGGAGAGGCCGAGTTTCGAGAGGGATCGCAGCTCCATCTTGTCGGGCAGGCCGAGCATGACCCGCTCGATGGGATACGTAATCAGCTGCTCGACTTCGGTCGGCGGCAGCGATGGCGCATCGGTGACCACGACGACCTGATTGTTGGTCAGATCGGGAAAGGCTTCGACGGGGATTGTATAGAGCGCATAACCACCGGCCCCGAGAAGCGTCAGTATCCCCCCCAGTACAAGCCACCTGTAATGGAGTGTGAGATCGATGATTCGGTTCAGCATGCTACTCACTCTCCAGCGTGGATTTCAGGAGCTTCGACTTGAGAATGAAGCTGCCATGCACGGCCACCTGGTCGCCGGGATTGAGACCTTCGAGAACCGGAGTGCGCCCGCCGGAGGTTTCACCCACGCGTACCGCCCGAACTGCGAACCGGTCCGGCGCCGTTTTGACGAAAACGACATCCTGGCCGTTTACTTCCTGCACGGCGTCGGATGGCACGGTGACCCCTTGCTTCGCTGTACCAACGGGAATTTCAGCGATGGCGAGCATTTCAGGGCGGAGGCGGTTGTTCGGATTGCTCAGCTCGATGCGAACCTGCATCATGCGCGTTTCGGGATCGAATTGCTGGCCCAGGTTGGAGATGCGGCCGCGAGTTTGGAATGACGGATCGCCGGGAAGAGCGACGGTAACAGTCTGGCCCAAACGCAGTGTCGCCAAGTCCTCCTGCCGTACGGAAGCTAGCATCCAGACGGTGGAGAGGTCTCCAAGAACGAAGGTGTCCATGACGCGGTCGATTGTCTTGCCGGGAGTGACATTCTTCACGATGACGTAGCCGGATTCGGGCGCGATTATCGGGACATCGTCGGCGATAGGATCGTCGGGGCGCGGTTCAACGGGGACTTTCAGGTCGTCCTCAAGTTCGTCGGTGGTGCGGTCTATTTCGATCTGGGCTTTGCGAACGGCCGCCTGCGCATCTGCAAGGTCCTCCTGCGATTGTTCGACTTGCTGGACCGAGCCGGCTCTGAGCTCGAGAAGGCGCTGGGCGCGATCGCGGTTACGCACGGCCTGCGCCACTACGGTCTTTGCGCGATCAAGTTCGGAAACTGCGGCGCGGTATTGGGCTCGGGTTTCCCGCACTTCGTCCGCGTGAAAACGGGCGAGAACCTGGCCCTTTTTCACGAAGTCGCCGAGTCCGGCGTAGACCTCTATGACGATCCCGTCGGTGCGGACGCCCAGCCGCCAGGTTTTGTCGTCCGCGAGAGCGATCCGACCGTTCGCACGGAGCACATCGGACTGCTGCGACATTGCCACCGGCGTGATTTCGAGCGCCGCGGTCGCCTGTTCGGCGGGAGATAAGACGATTTCAGTCTTCGCCGTCTTGGCCTCGTCGCCCTGGCCGGCCGCCGGCGGCGCGGAATCCTTCGACTTGTTGCATGCCGCGGCGAGGAGGGCCGCGCTAATCAACACGGAAAACATGCTCTTGTTCATCACGGATTCACTCCTTCAGCAGCTTCCAATCGGACAACGCTCTGGCGATAGTCGACCATGCCGCGAGCCCAGGCGACGTCGGCATCGACGCGCGCCCGCTCGGCATCGAGATAACGCAGAAGATCGGTTCCTCCCTGCGCGTAAGCGGCGTTGGCGATCTGTGCGATCGTCGCGGCGTGTTCGCGGAGGGGCTGGAGCATGGTCTCGAACTCCTGACGCCGCATTTTGAATTCTTCGAGCGCGCCAAAGTAATCGGCGCGGATTTCGCTCTCGAGGGCCGAGACTTGCTGTTGCGCGCGGCGCACGTCCGCTTCCGCCGCGGCTCGATTTCCCTGATTCTTATCGAGGAACGGCAGCGTGATTCTCAGGGACACGATAGCCGTGTTGACACCTACGGTGGTGTCGGGAAGCTCCGTCCGTTTGTAACCGTAGGTGACGTTCAGGTCGGGGCGCGCCGCCACATCCTGCACACGAGCGTTCGCTCTTGCCTGCTCCAGCGCAGCGCGAGCGGCTTTGACGTCCGCACGCCGCGAGAGCACCTGGTCGATATCCGGCGGATCGGGGAACGAAGTGACGCCGAGCGGCTCTGTAAGCACCAGTTCAGGGAAATTCGTCTGGCCCATTTCCTTTAGCAGATCGACCCGGGCACGGTTGGCTTCGATGGCAGCGATGTCGGCGGCGATTTTCAATCGCTCGTGTTCCAGCTGGACGCGGAGGAGATCCTGTTCAGCGATGGCCCCGGCGCTGAAACGCGCCGCGTTGAAATCGACGGTGCCCTGAAATGCGTCCACAGTCGATTTGAGAACGTCGCGGATCTCCTGCGCGCCGCGAGCCGACCAGTAAGCCATCCGCACGCGTTGGGCAACGCGCCATTTTGCCAGCTCAAATCCAGCGGCCGTCAGGTTGACATTTTCGTCCGCGGCTGCGATTCGTACCTTCCTTTTGCCCAGGATGTCGAGAGGTTGGTTGATGAACGCGAGAGTATCGACGTCGCGAGTGTACGTCTGACCTGGCCGGAGGTTTTCGTTCTGAAACTGGAATTCCGGATTCGGGAACAGCGCGGCTTGTCTTCTGAGACCTTCGGCCGCCGTGATGCGTTCCGCCTCCGCTTTCAGGGAGGCGCGCGACTGGAGCGCGCGATTGATTGCGTCGTCCAGACTGAGCCGGGTCTGAGCCGGGGCGGAACACGGGATCAGAAACGACAGCATAAAAAAGACCTTTTTTCTCACAAAACTCCTTCGAATGGGGCATGGAAAAGAGAGTTCCCCGGCGTAGAGACGCACCGGGCCTGTCGAAGCCAGAGACTGGCTTCGTGGGGTGAGAGGTCAGAGAGGAGGGGCGCGAGGGGTTGAGTTGTCGAGGCAGGGCGGATCGTGCGCCCGCTCCTCGACAGCGGCTATCGGAGCGACTGTCTCAGCCGGAATAATTGCGATAGCCGGCGCGCGGGACGGCAGATACAGCGGCAGGCCACCGGGCAGTACCAGCGTGAACGTATCGAGCGACTGCGCGTGTGCGTGATCGTCATCGTCGTCGGCGTCGATACCAACACCGACAGGCACTCCCGGCGTGGTGGAGTGCGACGCGGCGTGGGGGAGAAAAAAATGCGCGTGGATCTCCCCGGCTTCGGCGTGGTCGCCATCGGGACCAGTATGGACATGTTGAAACGGCGCAAAGAAGAAAGCCAGCAGGAGTGCCAGGCTTGTTTCGATAGCTACCGTGCGACGCATCATCTTGAGTTTATAGGAGGGTTACGAGTTGCAACTGGAGGTTATCACGGGACGGGCCGGGCTAAGAGAGCGGCGGGGTCATGTTGCCGTCAGTGACCGGTAAATGACGCGGTGTTTTCAATAGCATCGCCTGCCAGGAGCTTCTAGTTTTTGAACCGGGCGTTGCGGATGCTGATGAGGAACTGAACGGCTACCAAAGCGAGAAATCCAACGCCCCAGAGCTCGAACCCCCCCTGAATGGCTGCAGGACTGAGCGCGGCGCCGGCCACGCGGGCCAGCAGCGAGATTGCAGCGCCCGCGAGTCCCAATGCGAACCATCCAGCGAGAAGCACCAATAGCGGCACCCTTCGCCACGACGCCCTGATTAATTCCGGTAACTGGCGGCGTAAAACGGAAGCCCGCACATCCGGAACAACGGCGGAATATGAGGTAATCACGGCCTGGCTGAGTTCCGATGCCCGGATGTAATTGACCAGTTGTCCGGTCTCCGCGAATCGCTGGGCAATGGCCAGCACGTCCGGGCCATTCAGCGTCCGCGGAGCCTCCGCGGCGGTGCCTACCACCAGGCTTGCGGCGACGATCATGCGCTCCGCTTCGATTTTCGCCTCGATCGTGATGTGACGCAGCAGTTCCTGGACTGCGCCCTGAATCGGCATGAGAGAGGGGGTGGCTGGGAGCGCGTCAGCGTGGCCGGGGTTTTGCCTGATGTACTCGGTGAGATGGGCGAGAGCGCGTGGCACGTCATGATCGGCGACGGCGGAAACAGCGGCCTGCAGATAGTTGTCGAGCGCCGTGCTGCCATGGGAGGATCGCTGCGCGTCGATGCTGTTCAGAAGATCGTGGATCTGCGGTGTGGCGAGTAGTTCAACCAGAGCCCCGACACTATCTTCCAGGGTTTCGGTAACCGCAGGAGCAAGAACCCGACTTAGAGTCGCCTCTCCAGGCGGAATCGCTGGTCCGGCGGCTCCCACAGCGCTTACATCCATGTTTTCAGTGTCGCCGATTAGTGTCTCCGCGAAATTGTGATATATTTCAACAACGGTCCCCTCTGGATTTCTTGATGCACCGCAGAAAACTGCTGAGTTATGGCGTGTCTCTGTTCGCCGGAGCACTTGCCAACCGCCTCTTCGCCGGCCAATATTCCACCCGCGCAATCGACCTCGTAGCCCAATCGAATGTAATCGACATGCTCGGGCTCCTCACGCTCGACTGGTCGCTCCTCGATCGCTGGCAGACCGATCCAAACACGTTCCGCGCCTCGGATGCCCGCAAGCTGCGAGACTCGGGCATCAACATTTTTCACCCGGCCGTAGCTTTCGAAAGCGATCAATCTTATGCCATTACGCGGGCATGGTTCGACAAATGGAACCGCCTCATCGCACACCATCCCGATTGCTTCATCCGCATTGACGGGTGCGCCGATCTCCCACGCGCCGCCGCAACCGGGAAAGTTGGCATCATCCTCGGCATGCAGGACGCAAATCACCTCCGCGACATCGACGACGTCGACGCATTCTACCGGATGGGGCAGCGCCTGACTCAATTGACTTACAACTCGAAAAACGGCCTGGGCGCCGGATGCAAGGCGATCGGCGACCGCGGGCTGACGCCCTTCGGACAGGACGTCGTTGCGCGGATGAACTCGATCGGGATGGCAATCGACGTTTCGCACTGCGGCGAAAAGACCACTCTCGATGCCATCGCCGCCTCGCGCAAACCCGTGCTCATCACGCACTCAAACTGTAAAGCGCTCGCGACGGGAGTTGCGCGATGCAAGACCGATGAGGCCATCGTCGCCGCCGCGCGCAAAGGCGGCGTGATCGGGCTCACCGGAGTGCGGCACTTCGTGCGCGCCAAAGATCCGGTGACCATCGAGGACGCGCTCGACCATTTCGATCACGCGGTGAAAATTGCGGGCATCGAACACGTCGGCCTCGGCAGCGACACCGATCTCGACGGACGCGGACCGCAGTCCGACATCGCCGGCCTCAATCACGCCAACCGGGTTTTCGAACTGACAGAAGGCCTGATCCGCCGCGGATATACCAACGCGCAGATCGCGTTGATTCTCGGCGGAAATTTCCAGCGAGTGCTGAACGAGATCTGGTCCTGAGAAGAACAATAACTTTGCCAAGGGGCAGATCGAGCCGCAGGGATACAACGAGTTGGGGTGGGTGATTGAAAGCCAACAAGAGCTCCGGCCGGATAAAGCACATCCCAACCAGAGAGAGGCTGATCTTAGTCGGCTTGTATCTCTCGAAATACGATGTGGCTGGCGTAAGAAACCTCGGCTTTGAGAGCTTGTGGAAGCGTTCAACGTTATCGGGTATGCGTTGGGCTCGAAGCCCGCATCCATAAAAAACTATCGCGACGAGTTTGATCCTTTGGTTTCGAATCGACGAAAGGGCTGGCATAAGCGTCCGACCCGCAGTTATTGCCTTGCAGTGTTTGAGGAATACAATACCTTGGACTTTGAATCGTTCACCGGATTGATCAACTCATTCCTCGGATATGACGAAAATGTGTGGAGCGAGATCGAACCTGCGGGGCAACCTGGCGAGTCTGCGTCCGCCTTTGCCCAGCGATTGATTACCGGACTTGCTGCGGAACAATACTTCGAGTCCGTTCGGGCAGGACTTCCTGAATTCGAGGGGTACCTTGTGGAAAATACGACACGCTACGGGTGCGGATATGACTTCCGGTTAACGAGAGAGCTAAATCTTAACGATTTCCTGGCCATAGAAGTCAAGGGATTAAAGGACCAGACGGGAAGGGTGTCGCTGACGCCCAAGGAATACAACACCGCAGCGACGCTGAGAGAGCGATTCGTTCTATTCGTCGTGAGAAATTTCCGAGAAACGCCATCTCACCAAATTTTCCAAGACCCTTTATCGGGCCACCTCCATTTCAAAAGGACCGAGAGAATCACAACCCAAGTATCGTGGCTGGCAACGGTCTAGCAGTTCCGGTGCCCGAATCGGGCCGCACGGAGGTGCCGCGGTCAACAGGTGGTTCTGCGTTTTATCTGTTTTTGCGCAGATAATTCCCGTGCCTCGCTAATCAGGACATGGAGCGAATCGACTGCGTCGTCGCCCCGCATATCGAACGGTCCGTGTTTTGGGCATTCCGGATTATCGTCAAATCCGTCTCGCCCGCATGTGCGGCATTCCCCGTCTTTGATGAGCCGAGAGGCCGTCTTCGCGAATGCCAGCAGCGCCGTATAAGACGGCTTCTTCGGTCGTGCCACCTTATTTTCCTCCTTACTGTTCCACCTGTCGGCGACTTCCCCCTCAATACAACCGGGCCGCAAGTTGCCGCGCAACGGGATCCGCCAAATTCTTCGGCAGCCCCACCACGCCCGCGAGATACTTCAACTTCGCGAACACATAAACCGGCTTACCGGCGTCCGTGCCGAAATATCCGCCCATGTAAGCGATATAAGCAGGGTCGGTGAGTGACACCTTCAGATCGAGCAACAGAATCGCCGCATCCTGAGCCGAAGCCGTCTCGATGATGAACAACTGGTACTTCTTCCCGCCCTCTTCATAATCGCCGATCGTTCCGCCAGGCATCGCTGTCATACCCAGCAGATGATCCGGCACAATCCGCGCGGCGGTGCGGTTCAAAGGCAGCAGGAGCGCGGTATCGTCCTTAACTGGGGGCGGCGGTGGCGGAGCGGCGACTTTCTTTTCGGAAGCCGAACTACACCCGACCATCAAGGCGGCAAACAGCAACGGCATCGGCACTACCCGGCGCATCAGATTCTTTTCGCGGTGGCTTCGCGTTCGCCGTACATGTTCTCGTAATACGCGCGATACTCACCGCTACGGCAGCGGCGCACCCATTCCGTATTCGTGCGATACCACTCGACCGTTGCGCGCAGACCCTGGTCGAAAGAAATCTCCGGACGCCAGCCCAATTCTTTCGTCGTTTTCCGAAAGTCCACGGCATAGCGCCGGTCATGACCCAAACGATCCGTCACGCTCGTCAGCAGCGTTTCCGGCTTTCCCAGAATCTTCAACAGCAGTTTCAAAACATCGATATTCGCCAGCGGCCCGCCGCCGCCGATATGGTACGTTTCCCCGGATCGCCCGCCCTCCAGCACCGCCAGCAGCGCGCGGCAATTATCCGCCACGTGAACCCAATCGCGCACCTGCAATCCGTCGCCATAGACCGGAATCGGCCGGTCCTCCATGGCATTCGAAATCGCCAGCGGCAGTAATTTCTCCGGAAACTGATACGGGCCGTAATTATTGCTGGTGCGCGTGATCAAAACATCCAGGCCAAATGTATGCGCCGCGGCGCGCACGAAATGTTCCGCGGCGGTCTTGCTGGCGGCATACGGGCTGTTGGGGTCGAGCGGAGAATCTTCGCGGAACCACCCCTCGGGTGGCATATCGCCGCCCACTTCGTCCGTCGAAATATGCAGGAAGCGCTTTGTTTTGCGGTGCCGCGCCACATCCAGCATGACCTGCGTACCCAGCACATTGGTGCGAACAAATTCCTCGGCGCTCAGGATGCTTCGATCGACATGGGATTCGGCCGCGAAATGCACAATCGCGTCGCAGTTTTCCGGTAGAGCGGCAGCCACTGCGGCCGCATCGCACACATCGCCGGTGACCAGCGAATAATTCGCGTTCTGCGCAACGGACGCGAGATTATCGAGATTCCCCGCGTAAGTGAGCTTGTCGAAATTAACGATCCGATAGCGCTGGATTGCCTGGCGAATGAATTCGGAACCAATGAAACCGGCCCCACCGGTCACAAACAGGGTTTTCATGCTTTCGCTTTTTTGCTGGCTTTCGACTTTGCCCTGGTCGGCGCTTTGGCGGGCGCAGCAGCTTCAACATCGGGCGCAGCAGCTTCAACGTCGGGCGCCGTAGCGTCAACAGAATCCACTGCGGCTGAAGGATCGTCGGCAATCCCTGCCGCAACCGGCTCCTGCGTGCTCGTGACGTTCGCCAGAACCTGACTGAACAGGGCTGCCTTTCGCGCATCCACTTTCGGGGGCGGGGCTTGCTCGTGACGGAAATCGTGGTCGCTGTGACAAGTGCGGCAGCGAACCTTCGCCGGCTCGTCCTTCAGGATCGAGACCACCGCGTGGTTCATTACCCGCTTGCACTTCACGCAAAAATCGTCGATATCGTCGCCTAGTCTGGCCGCGCGCATCGGAGTCTCCCTGTTACCCCTGTGCGGACTGGGGCGCCTGCGCCGGTTCGGACGGAATCGCAACCGGCTCCGATACGAACAACTCCGGTATAACCCAGCGCGCCTCTTCGAAGCCCACGTACTTGCAGATCCGGAGTTGGCCGGTAGCGAGTTCGAGCAGGTCGCCAACCATGAGCGGAGTCTCGCAGCCGCGCAGCAGCGCCCACGCCGCGTACTCGTTTTCCGCCTCGATCTCGCCCGCCGCCTCGTAGTCTTTCGGCTTCACATTCGCCGCGCCGGATACGTGGGGCGCCCAGCGAAACTGCTGGCGCGGGTTTTCCTTCATTCGGTGAATGCGAAAGACAGGCATAAAAGAGCCATTGTAGTGGATACCATCGAACGATTGCCAGCCGTCCGCGTCGCGATATACTGAATCCCAGATCAACTGGAGATCAAAGCATGACACGCACGACAGCACGCATGATACCGATCGTTCTCACCGCACTGGCGTTTTCCGCCGGCGCGTTCGCGCAAGACCAGGCCGCCATTGACAAGGCCCTGAGCGCCGCCCCAGCCAATTTGAAAGCCGCGGCTACGGTCATTAAATGGAAGGCCGACTTCACATACGACACGTTGAAGAAGGGCACCAACAACCTGGTCTGCTACGACAAGTCGGGGATGCCGGGCCAGCCGCCATTCATGGTGGAATGCACCAGCCTGGGCAACCTGGATCGGGCTGCCCAGAACCTGAAGTTCGAGGCGATCAGCGACAAGAAGGCGAGCCAGGCGGCATTCGATGCCGCGGAAAAGGACGGAACCCGCGTGAAACCCGTTTTCGGATCCGTATGGTATCACCTGATGGGCAACGACGCGGAGCACACCCGGACACACTTTACGATCGCCACGCCGGGCGCCACCTCGCAGTCGCTCGGATTGCCCGACAACAACAAGTCGGGTGGCGTGTGGATCATGAACGCAGGTACCACCACCGCCCACCTCATGACGCCAGGCGAATGAAGCCGCTGTTCCTGGGTCTTCTCGTAATTGCAGCGCTGGCCGCGGCGCCGGATAAGAGGAAGTTCACCGGCGTCATTACGGACAGTATGTGTGCCCAGGCCGATCATTCCCATATGCAAATGGGACCAACGGATGGCGAATGCACCATTGCGTGCGTCAGTATCCACGCTGCCGCGTACGTGCTGTATGACGGCAAGCAAACCTGGACGCTGAGCGATCAGAAGACGCCGGAAAAGTTCGCGGGAAAAAAGGTGGCGGTCACCGGCACGCTGGACGCGAAGACCAAAACGATCCAGGTGGATTCGATCGCCGCGGCGAAATGAGCCAGCATGCTGAAAAACGGCTCTGCAAGGCTTGAAACGCCCACAGGCTGAAGCCCTGTGCCACTTCTTATCAGCAACCTGGCTGCATTGGTGGAACAGGCTTCCGAAGGTGCCGAAAAAATCCCTCACACGACCAGGGCGCAGGCGAAAACGCCTACTCCACTGCGAAGAATCAATTGCTTGCAAACCAGTGGAGTAGGCCTTTTGGCCTGCGCCTTACTTTTTCAGCAGCCTGTTAACGGCTTGGAGCAGTTGCGCCCAGCCATCGCACCAGCCACGCCTCGATCTCCCCCAGCGCCTCCCGCGTAATTTGATGTCCGGCGTGTTGTTCGAGGATCAGCTTCACCCGGTCGCTCGCCCCTGCCGCGCCATACGCTTTCCGGGCCGCATCCACGGCCAATTCGACGCCCGGCACCGGCGTCAACGCATCGCTATCGCCGTTGACCACAAGCAGCGGCCTCGCGGCAATCAGGGGCAGCATCGCCGGCCCGTCGAACGTCGAATAGATCCCAGGCACAACGCGGTCGTAAAACTGCCGCATAAATGCCGCATCGATCCGCTCCACCTTCGATTCCGCCGCGGCTGCCTCAACCGCCTCGCCGATCGTTTCCGCGCGCGCCTGCCACCGATTGTTTTCGAGCGCCCACGCGAAACTCTGCACGCTGATGCACGGCACGGCCACCGCCACGCGCGGATCGACCGCCGCGGTCAGCCAGGTCTCCATGCCGCCTTTCGAAATCCCCATCAGGCCGATGCGCGACGGGTCCACATCGGGCTGCGTCTCCAGCCAGTCGATCAGCCGCATCACGTCCCACACCGTGTCGTACAGGAAGGGATGTTCCTTTTGTAGACGGAACGCCCGCAGAATCGCGTCGTCATAAGGGTCCGCGCCGCCGGCTCCTCGCGCACGCTCACCGTGATAACGCCCGTCGATCGCCACCCCGAGGAAGCCACGCGCCGCGAACTCGCGCAGCAGTCCTTCCATGCCTTCTTTGCTATCCCCCGTTCCGTGCAGCGCGATTACCACCGGCAATTTCTGCCGCTCTCCCGCCTTCGGCTTCGGCCGGATCATGATTCCCGGCACGCGCTGCCCGGCCTCGCTCGCGTAGCTGAACCGCGTCTGTTCGGAGCTGCCGGCCGTCACCCACGGACGCACCTCGGGCGCCGGCGACACCTTGGGCCGGTCGATCGTCTTCAGGAAGAGCGCGCGCGTATCGCGTAGATCGGAGGCGTGAGCGAATCCGCACGCAATGAGCAAAACGCCGAAGGTGAGTTTCAGCCTCAACGCCATGAGCTTCATAATGCCAAAATTTCAATCTTCATTTTTGCGTCGCGTTACGAGGGTGCCACGAGCAGTCCCAGAATTCGAAATCGGCACCTTTGCCGCCGCTCCGCCTGATGGCGTCTTCGCGGGCTTTTCGATTGGCGTAGCCGGTGGGATCTTTCACCGGACAGTCCGGGTGCTTGCCGGGAGACGCGATCCTGCAGTAAGTGAGGTAATCGTCCGTCGCGTACGCCTGACGCACCTGACACATATCGCGAGTCCACGGCTTCAACGGTCGGGTGGGAGCCGCGAGGGCGAGCAACAGCAGCAGTTTCATTCCACGGACTCAGACCTACCTGGCCGGGGGAATCACCTTCAGATCGGCCTCGGATTCAGCCTGGCTCTTGGTCGGCACGACTTTGTCGGGGTCGATCCGCACCATCATATAAGTGATGTGATCGGGGATCTCGGTGAACAGATGCCCCGTTCCCGCCGGAATGACGATCATGTCGCCCGGCTTGAGGTGATTGACCTGGGGGTTCGTAATCGA
>JBEKTF010000060.1:0-36895 GCA_049516355.1 Bryobacteraceae bacterium
CCCGAGCCTGTTCCCATCGTATCCCCGCGCCCCAGAGCGCTTTCATGCATATTCGTGGGCCGGAGGCTTGCGCGTCAGCGCAGGCCGAGACCCATGTTGGCAGGCGAAAACGCCTACTCCACGACGAAGAATCGATAGCTTGCAAGACCGTGGAGCAGGCCTTTTGGCCTGCAACTTGCTTGTTCATCAGCCTGTTGGATTACACTTCCGCGACGCAGGTATTGCGCAATTCTCCGAGACCTTCCACGCGGACCACAACCTCCGCGCCCGGCGTGAGCCACTTCGGTGGCTTATGCGAGAAACCTACACCTGAGGGCGTGCCGGTGAGAACGATGTCGCCGGGTTCGAGGGTCATCACGCTGGAGAGAAATTCGATTGTTTCCGGAATTTTGAAAATCAATTCGCGGGTATTCGAGTTCTGCAGTTTTTCGCCATTCAGAGTGGTGGAGATGTTGAGGTTGTGCGGGTCCTCGATCTCATCGGCGCTTACGAGCCAGGGGCCCATCGGGAGGAAGGTGTCGAAGTTCTTGCCCATGGTCCATTGCGAGACGGCCAGTTGGTAATCCCTCGCGCTGACGTCGTTGCAATTCATGTATCCGAAGACGTGTTGGCGCCAGTTTTCGGCCTTGATGTAACGGCCTCCCTTGCCGATCACGAATCCGAGTTCGGCCTCGTAGTCGGGCTTCGACGAGCTCTTCGGCAGCACGATGTTGTCTCCAGGGCCGATTACCGTGTTGGCGTATTTCGCGAAAATGATGGGAACTTTGGGGAGCTCCATCTTCGCTTCCGCGGCATGATCGCGATAGTTGAGGCCCATGCAGAGGATTTTTGGCGGCTTGGGAATCGGTGCGCAAAGCTTCACGGATGCGAGCGGGAAAATCGCGTCGGCAGGCGGTTTGGAAATGAATGATTCGACTTTCCTGGAGGCTTCCGTTCCGCCTTGCAGGACGGAGAGAAGATCGGGGAAGCCCGCGGTTTTCAGACTGACCACGGTCTCTTTCGAAACGACGCCGGCGTGCCGGTGCCCAGTGTGCTCGAAGGTTACGAATCGCATGAATTTGTCAGTCTAACATTCAGCGGCGCCGGTCTACGGGTTGCCCTGGTTGGAGACCGTGGCCGTCGTGCCGTCGAACCTGGTCAAATGAACGGTGAACGGCTCGTTGTAGGTCTTCGCCCTGTCTCTGAGGAAACTCAGCGCGACGGCCTCGCCCAGTAGCAGGGACGTGTCGCTATCGCTGCGCCAGTGGATTCCAGCGTGGATTCCGTGGCCGAAGGTGACATTATGGCCGAGTTTGTTCAGCTCTCCGTTGACGGTAAGTTGCCCCCGATCTGAACCGGAATAGGGGACAAGCGCCGACCCGTCGCTGGTTGGCACCAGCGGGTTCGGCAGCACAAAATTGCCGTCGAAGAAGAACTTCAGCAACGTGATGCATGCGCCGCCAACCGTACCATGCCCTGTCGGATAGGCCGGGTGCGTGGGCGAGCCTTCCGGAAACGCCTGCGAGAGCAGCCAGGTCCCGTACTGGTTGAAGCTTTTCTGAAGCCCTACGGAGTTCAGAATTACTTTGCTGGGCTGAACATCCGTCTTCGCTCCCTGGCCGGTCTTGACCAGATGAACTTGCCCGCCGGTAGCTTCCGGACGAGGACGAAGGTGCACAAACCACTTCTGGTACCACACGGCGTTGAGTGCCTTCGTAGCGACTGCGGTTAGCGTCCCCGCAAAGTCGGGAGCACCAAAGGTGCCGAACCCGTTCTCGCACTTCGACCCGACGTAAGGGTTGCCAGGGTTCAGCGGAGCGCCAATGCCCGCAAGTACGAGGAAGGCCATAAAATACGCCTGATAGAGAACGTCCAAATGGGTATAGGCCGCGAGGTCCCGGCCCGTATGCCGATAGCGCAACATCGGATCGATCTGATTTTCGAGGCCGGTGAGGTTACCATTCTGAACGTTCAGCCAGTCGGTGAAGCCGGTCATGTAGTCGATATTCGGGAGATAACTGATCATCTGCTGGCTCATCGGATGGGCGCCGAGGGACGTGGGCGCGATGAAAAACTGGGAAATGTAAGGTCCCAGTGTTTCACCCGGGAAAACTCCCCGGAAGAGCAGGTCGATGGTTACGCGACCGTGACTATCCCGGGGACCAAGATAGGTCGGGAGGCTACTCAGTTCCATCGCAGCGGAAAAGGCCAGCGCGTTGGAACCATAGTCGGTGAACGCCACGTCGCGCAACAGGGAAGCCCAGTAATGTTCCAGCAGTTCGGTGGCGGTCTGGTCGCCGGCAATTGCCGGTGCAGGAGGGACCAGCGGTTGGCCAAATTGCACGTTGTCCTCCGCCTCAAGATCGAACGCCAGACCACCTTGCGGACCGTTCAGCGTCCTCGTGCCGCCCATGATAATTTTCTCGAAATCGGAAAACCTGCCGCTGGTCAGCGCGGTCTTGAACGTCTGGTATGCGGTCGGATCCACGCGTCCATAGGCGTCGTGCGGGAGTCCTTTGGTATATGTGCCGCCCTTGTCGGGATAGAGACTTTCATCGCCGTTGTTAACGTTCTTCGCAACCCCCAGAAGAGCGTCCCGCGCCGCCTCCCCGACACGCAGATTGAAAGCGTCAACCAACCGATCGTTGGTGACGCCCGCTGGTAGCGTCGGGCCGCTATTGACGCTACCGGAGTAGTCGGCAAGAGCTCCGGACGGAGTTGCGAGCGCACCAGTGGCAAGGGCCGTTGCGGCTCCTCCCACTCTCCCCAGAAAATGCCGCCGATTCGAGTTGTTCTTTTCAACGATCATCCGAAATCCTCCGTAGGTGCCTTTCTTCGCTGTTCCAGCGGCTGCTCACCGGTGGTGGGATCGAGTTTAACAGACTGAATCGCTGGGCTTGATGACAAACCGGCAAACCACTGCGGGTTAGTCTTTCTGCGTGGCTGGGGCTTCGGTCAGTTTTGGCGGATGGGCGTCGGCCTCCAGCAGCCAGTCCAGCGCTCAGGGCGCGTGCCTCAATCAGGGGTAGCAGACGAGGGGAATTCCACTCCGACGATCCAGGGTTCAAGCGATGCGCCATAGCGCAGGTGGACACGATATTTGGCGTTCTTACGGTCTACCCGCAGGCGGCGGAAGCCAACACTGAATGGTAGCGGGACGTGAATCGAGGACGGGATGTCCTGGATCGTGCCAACAAGCTGGCGCGGCTTTTCGGAACGGTTTTGCCCCGCCGCAAAATAGAAGGGTCCTGCCGCAATGCGAATCACTGCGGGAATAATGATTACCGAGTTGCGATCGGGGTGGCTGGCGCGCAACCGCGTGGCGTTATTACTGGCGTCGATGGCGATCAGACGCGTTGCGGATTCACGTTGATTCTCCAGACCGTTTGCCCTCGGTAACGCGGGGTGTTGCCGGGCCTGCTCCTCAAGGTTCTCAATCCAATTGCGCCACGCCTGCCCGTTATATTCGAGCGCAACGAATGCGCGGCGGGCGCGCTGTCGCGCATAAAACTCGGGCACCGCGTCATCCGAAGGCGGGACGGCCGTATCAAAGCCGAGTTCCCGCAAAGTCTTCTGATCCAACCACGGCATTTGAGGTTTGCCGAGCAACGATGACTGAGGATCTGCCCACCGCAAATTGAGCGCCACCTCGCTGTCGTTCTCATCGGAGTTATAAAACCAGGCCAACTCGCGCTCCGTAAGGGTCACATCCGCTGCTACAGGACCGGAGCGGTTCCTCCACGCGTGCATCAGCGCAAACGCGTTGGCGATCAGGACAATGGCGGCGGCGGCAAAGAGTGAGGCGCGTTTCATGCCGGGGCTCCATTGTCCGCGATTTGTGCCCGCATACGCTTGAAAGCGAGCACGAGCGCTATGCCCAGCCCGCCGATCGCAGCGAAGAACAGGTACCTGGGCATCCAATCCCACCACCAGTGATACAAGCGTGTGTATAGAAAAATCACAAAGGCAGTGGCGGCGGTGTTCACCACCCCGTTCCACTGGCGCGCGATGCCCAGCCAGATGGCGCCGGCCGAAGTCAATAGCCCCACGAATTCATACAGACGCTCGATATTCCGGGGATTGAGCGAGAGGTAACTGGGTATGCCCCATTCCGCAAGGGAGATTACGCACAGGAAGAAAACGATAGCGCCTACCAGCCGGTACACCGGAGGAAAATCGCCGTGGCGCCGATGCTGAATCGCGGATGGTGCGCAGAATACCAGCAAAGCCAGAAAAGCCACCAACTCGGGGCGCTGATCGAAGTCAAACCAGCGATAGCCGAACTGCGCCGTCACCATGGCCGCGCCGTAGCCGACCAACAGGAGCAAACCCAGTACCAGCAGTAAGCGCAACCCGTAGCGATAAGCCACCACCAGCGCAAAAGCGCCCCAGGCCAGCAACGCGCGTTCCGTGGAGTTGATGTTGAAGATGCTGCCCAGCACGGCCAGATTCATCACGAAAGAGGCGAAGGCCACCAGCGCCAGAAGGCCGGTGAAATAGAGCGTCCGCTCGCGCCGCGCCGCGAATTCAGCGCCCGCCAGAGCGAGCAGCGGTATTGCCGCGATGATAGTCACCTGCACAGGCGTGGTGAGATAGCCCCAATAACGCATGAAAAACAACACGACCGCGGCACAGATGGCGATGCCGCCCAGCGTGGAGGCAATGCGCATGCCCCATGAAACGCGTTTCTGCGAAGCGGATGTATCGACATCGAACTGTTGGGCCAGTTCGGCGAGTTGCGCGCGTGACCAATCGTCAAAGCGACTCCGCTGGTCAGGCGTCAGCGCGAGAACCTGCTGGAGTTCCGGCGTGGCCAGTTCCTGGCGCAATAGCCGAATGCGATCAGCGGCTTGCTGAGCCTGGTGCTGACCAGCTATAGGAGGATGTCCGCTCAGTTCCAATACTGGATTTTATCTGTTTATTGCAGCTGTAGTCTGGCGGGGGCTTCGGTGAGTTTTGGCGGATGGGCGTCGGCTTCCAGCAGCCAGGCGTGGCGATCGGGATAATATCGGCGCAGCGCGTCATCCTCCGAAGGACCGAGATCGATTGCCCATACGACCGGCGCTGTATCGATGTCGGCGGCGTTATGGATCCACTCGTGCGCGCCGTGTTGCGGCGAGTAATGCACGAATACCAGTTGCTTGCCTGGCGCTTTCGCGAGTTCGTTATTGATTGCGATCCGCCCTTCGGGATCGCCGTAGTTGATGTCGTCCCAGCTCTCGTCGCCGCTGGTGGCGAACAAGAGATTCTGATTGCCGGCCAGGTGAATTCCGTACCAGAAAAGAAAATGTGCGAGGCAGAGGATGAGAATCAGCGTCACCGCTTCTTTGCTTAATCTGCCCAGTTGTTCCAGCCCTTTTACGCTGATGAGGACGAAGAGACAGGCCGCAGCGGCGATGTAGTGAGGATAGAAGTAGGGATAAAAAGCATCGCCCAGCCAGAAGAGCACGAGACCGATCGCAATCCGGATGAATCGAGGTTCTTTCAATGCAAACAGGAACGCGGGCAAGGCGAGATATAGCGGAGCGAGAAAAAAGAAGCGATAGTAACGCACGCGTTCGCCAAGCCGAGCGATATAGCTTCCGAAGTTATCGGTGCCGCTGCCGTGCGCGGCAACCTGGGCGTCGTAATCGATCTGCTGTTCCACGGTCAGCGAGCGATGCGGGATGGGGTTTCGTTGAAACGTGAAGGTGGCCGGGACTCCATATTGATAGCGGCTCAGTTGATAGGGCAGCGTGGTCCAGTGGCCTGTGACTTGTTTGTTCTGCAGCAACGTGATGCCGAAAGCAGGCAGGAGTACCAGAGCCGCAATCGCGAGGCTGCGAACGGGCACGAAGAACAGAAGCACAATCAAGGCGAGCAGTACGAACTCGAATGGGCGGGTCAATAATTCGAGACCCAACCCTGCTCCCAGCGCCACAGCATACTTTTTACCAGGCAAGCGGGGCAGCGCTCCAAACACCAGGCATCCGGCGATGCCGGAGACGGCGCCTCCCCAATAAGTATTCATCCACGAACTCAGCGGACCGAATTCGAGCGCGGCGAGAAGGCCTCCGGCCAGGGCCCAGGGAGGAGTGATCCAGGCGCGCAGCATCCAATAACAAAGGGCGGCGAGGGCTCCGACCGAGAGTAAGACTCCCGCCCATGGAAGACGGAAGAGCAGTTCGCCGAACGCCAGGGCAAAGCCCGGGCCGAGTGGAAAGATCGAGCTCCAGGACGGGTCCTGCAATACGAACACGCCTTCGAAGAACCGGTGCATCGGGTGCTCGGGATTAGCGAGGCGGAAGTGAGCGAGTGTGTCGCCGAGGAGGAGATAGCTGAAGTCGTCCGCCACGCGCGGAGTGGGAATAGGGTGGTGGGCGAGCAGGGCCAGGCGCAGAATAATGGGCAGCACGGCGAGGAGCAACATGGAGGGAATGGTTCGATCCGCCAGGGTGCGAGCGAAGGCGAGGATACGTGCGCGCGCCAGAATGACGGCGACGAGAACGATGGCCAGCGCCAGTTCGATGAAGTCGCTTGCCCCGAATCCCAGCGGGTTCTGCATCGGCAGGAGGAATCGAAAGAACTGAGGAAGCATGCCGTGCAGACGTTAAAGGGCAAGTATATAATTGCCCGGTGACAGCCACGCTATCCGGCAGATTGACGCTGATCGTGGTAAGCTCCGCCGCCTATATTGGGTTGGCTTTGCTCGGCTGGGGCGGGGATGCGGCTTCCTTCTTCTCCCACCCGCCGCTTGTCGCGCTCGCGGTTGCGCTCTTCGTGCTGGTTGGCGTATCGTTCTTCGCCGGCGGAAATGTCAGCCCGGGCGTGCGCGAGGATCGGGGCAACCGCTGGGTGCTCGCAGCCTTTGCAGCGATCGGGTTGTTGGATGCCTGGCTGCCGGCATGCACGGACCGGAGAGATTTCTGGACCATCGACGGCGATGCCGTTCGCTGGCTGGGCGTGGTTCTCTTCGCCGCCGGCGGCGCGCTGCGGATCTGGCCGGTTTTTGTGCTGGGCAACCGGTTCAGCGGGCTGGTCGCCATCCAGCCGGGACATACGCTGGTAACCACGGGTGTCTATAGTGTCATCCGTCACCCGAGCTATCTGGGGCTGCTCGTCAATTCGCTGGGTTGGGGCCTCGCTTTTCGTGCGGGAGCGGGCGTGCTGCTCACGGCGCTTATTATCCCGCCGTTGCTCGCGCGCATTCATGCGGAGGAGAAGCTGCTGCGGGAGCAGTTTGGCAATGAGTACAGCAACTACTGCGCCCGGACGTCACGGTTGCTCCCCGGGGTCTACTAGTGTTAGCCGCCATTGATGCGCGCCAGCGGTGATATCCTCAGGTCAGGCCGTGCGAATGAATTTTCGAACCGCTCTGTTGGTATCGGCGTGCGCTCTCGCCTGTCTGGGTACCTTGTGCGCCTTCCAGAAGCCATTCCGGCAGTATCCGGGCGTGGAATACAGGCACTTCGAAACTCCGGCGGACTATCAGGAAAAGACCGAATTCGCCTTTGCGCGCCTCATGTTTCCGGGCGGCTGGAACGACGGCTACCGGGGACGTTTCGACGGCGATTTCCGGTTGGGGCTTTCACTCTGGACACAGGATTATCCGCGCGCGGACCGGCACTTTTCGCAGGCGGTACGGCGATTGACCCGCATCCACATCCGCTCGGTCGAACAGCCGATCAATCTCGACGAAGACGAAGAGTACGACTATCCGTGGGTGTATGCGGTGCAGGTGGGCGAATGGGGCCTCACGAAAAAGCAAGGGGCGGAATTGCGCGAATACCTGCTGCGCGGGGGATTCTTCATGGCCGACGATTTTCACGGCAACGAGGAACGGCAGGTGTTCGAAGATTCCATGAAACTGGTTTTTCCCGATCGCCCGATTGTCGAGATCCCCAGCGACGACCCGATCTTCCACATGCTTTACGATTTGAACGACCGGTTCCAGGTTCCCGGACAGGAGCACCTTCGGCAAGGATGCAAGAATTGCT
This sequence comes from Bryobacteraceae bacterium, assembly GCA_049516355.1. Taxonomy (GTDB): domain Bacteria; phylum Acidobacteriota; class Terriglobia; order Bryobacterales; family Bryobacteraceae; genus BOG-234. The sequence continues at coordinate 7,956 of JBEKTF010000060.1, forward strand.
CGGATGGCGGGCGCGGCGCGCACTGGCGCGGCATCTACGACGATAAAGGGCGCGTGATGATTGCCGCTTCTTACAACTCCGATCTGGGAGACGCGTGGGAGTATGCGGACGATCCTTATTACCCGGAGAAAGCCTCGTCGCTCGCAATGCGCATCGGCATTAACTACATCGTTTACTCGATGACGCACTGAGCGCCTCGATTGGCGTGTGAATTGCTATGTCAGGTGCGGGAGGCAACAAATGCTGCACTGGACACTGGTATTCCTCATCATTGCTTTGATCGCGGGCGCACTGGGGTTATTTGGAATTGCCGGCGCCGCGGCTGGTATTGCAAAGATTCTATTTTTCGTTTTCCTTGTGCTTTGGCTGATCAGCTTCTTCTCGCGCAGGCGGCCTATATAAGCGGCACCTGTCCGTCTGCCGGGCTTGGCGCACCTTCGATCGCTTGCTTCAACCTGGATAACGACAGCGTGGCGTTTTGGCGAACTTCGTCCTTATCGTCACCGGTCAGGCTGTTGAGCGCGTCTAGAAATTCGGCATCTTTGATGTCTCCCATGGCCCATGCGGCAGATGCCCGGAATGCCGGGGAGCTGTGCCGGCTTTGTTCGATTAACAGACGGACCGCGGACGAGTCTCCTAACCGGTACAGTGCAATGAGAACGTTGGTTCTTACCCGGTGATCGCTATCGTCCAATGCGTCATGGAGCGCGGAACGCACTTCACGGCTGTCAATACCCCACATCGACTCAACGACATTGGCGCGTACCCGATGGTCCTTTTCTTCCAGTCTGCGCAGGAGGAATGTCCTGTACGAGCTGTATCGCCCCACAAGACGGGCCGCGCGGGAACGGGAGCGGGGATCGGAAAGTCTGAAGAGCCGCACGATTCTGCTCATCGGTTCGGGAACGGACGATCGGCTGTGGCGCGCAGTTACTTCGTTCAGTAAGTCCAGTAACTCTTTTTCCTGGTCTTCCATGGATATTCCCCGCCCCGTGGCTCAATCAGATACCCGGTTGGGGAGCGTAATACACGTCATAATTTTCCCACATAACCGAAAATCGCGTTGCAGATAACGCGATCCGCCTCGCCGACCATCGCCGATCGCCAGTCGAGCGCGGATCCTGAGGCGACCCCTTTCAGGCCCGCCGGGATCGCAAGTTTTCTTCAGGAGATCGGAAATCTACTGTGGCCAGGGCGTGACGGGCTCGCAGGATTTTTCACCAGTGGTGCGGGCGGCAGCACGGCCTTCGGATTGATCTCGAGAGCGGTCGAGGAAAGGCATTGAAAGACCTGTAACATGTTGATGGTTTTTTTAATACGATGGAAGAGGTCAGAGGTTCGAATCCTTTCTGGTCCACAAGAAACGTCGTCATTTGGCATATGCCCGTCAACGTGAGCAGAAGAATCCAGACAGGCGCCGCATTGGTGCTCGCTGCGGCGGTTGCGATCATGGCTCTGGAGGCCAGGCAATACAGGCGCGATCGCGATTCCTACCAGCGTGTATACACGCGGGCGGTGAAACAGCGGGATATCGCCGACACCGCCCGTAACGCTATCTCCGCACTCCAGGACGCCGAAATACGCGAGCAGGATTATGTCCTGACCGGGGAAACCTCCTACTCCGAAGCTTACGCCGATGACGTGCGCGTCTGGCAGGATGAGTCTGGTACGCTCGAACTTCTGGCTGAGCACGACCCTGCCGCCCCGATTATTCAAGAGCTGTTAAAAAACGGAACTCGCGTGCTGAACGAGCTCGTTCTCATCACCTCGCTTTACGATAAAGGCTCCCGCGATGCCGCTCTCGACCGCATACGCAAGGGTTCCGCGATTGTCTATCTGGAGCAGGCACGAGACCAGGTGGCGAACATAAAGCAACTCGATGGGCTCGCTGCCGATGAGGCCGACCAATTGCTCGCGAGGACTACCCTTCGGTCCGAGCTGCGTCTCGCCGGGGGCGCCGCAGCGCTCTTCTTCCTCACACTCGCGGGCATCTTCCTTCTGATTCTCGAAATGCGACGAGTACGCCGCCTGACCAGCAGCCTGGAATCCCGGGAAAAGCAGCCCCTGGCGACGGCGGCGCATTGAATCGCGGTGCTCGTACCCGATTGCCGCGATAAGATCAAGGATTCTTATCTGCCCCCATGCTGAACGACATTCTCGCGCCGCTCGCTCCGGAAGACTTTTTCCGCGAGTATTGGACCCGCAATTTTCTGCACATTCCGGGACAACCTGGTAAATTCAGTCATTTGTACTCCTGGGAGTTTCTGAATAAAGCGCTCGAAGAGCATCGGTTCGATGAAAAACGCCTGGTCCTGTACAGGGGCGGAACGAAGATTGCATCCGACCGCTATTTGAACGGCCGCTGGGTGGACAGCGCCAAACTCGTCAACGAACTGTCGCAAGGGGCTACGCTGATCTTCAATAGTTGCGAAGAAACGTGTACACCGCTTCGGGATTTTTGTGCCTGCCTCGAGCGTCTGTTTCATCATCGCGTGACGATTAATTTGTACGCCGGGTGGCGGCGCGACAATGGATTCAACGTTCACTGGGACGACCAGGACAATCTGATCCTCCAGATCGCCGGGCAAAAGCACTGGAAGATCTGGAATCCAACTCGTTTGCATCCATTCAAGGACGACGTCGCGGATACTTCCGTACCACCGGCGCACAAACCGATCTGGGATGGAGTACTTGGACCTGGCGGTCTGTTTAGCATCCCCCGAGGGTGGTGGCACGTCGCTTATCCCATGAACGAGCCCTGTCTGCATCTCACGGTTACCAGCAAAAACCCCACTGGAATCGATTTACTCCACTGGCTGGCAGACCGTATGAAATCGAGTGAAACCGCGAGAATGGCGGTTCCCGTCCTGGCGACACCGGGGGAACGTGCAAGCTGGCTGGAGCAATTCCGGACGGATCTGCTGGCTGAATGGGATGAAACGATCATCGACCGCTACATCGCGGAGATCGATTCGAAGACCACACCACGCCCCCGTGTCTCGCTTCCCGTCGAGGTGAATCCGCGCGAGAACGGCCTTCAAAGAACGACATTGCTGGAACTCGCCCTTCCGCTGCCTCTTCAGTTCTCGATTCAGGATGGAAAGGCTCTATGCTACGCCAGCGGGATGACATTGCAGATGGATATCGATGTTGCCGAGAGGCTTAAGGGATTCAACGACCGCCGCCCCCACCCCATCGCCGATCTCTCTCCCGCGCCCGACCTTCGCCTTACCGCTCTGGTAGGAGTCATGGTGATGAAGGGAATCCTCCGGCGGGTGTCCGATCGGCCGGATTGACACGGTCTCAGAGAGCGGAATAGCCCAGGCGCCGCATCACCGCACCGTGCTCCTCAACGATAAGAGCCACCTGGGACTCCGAAAGAACCTCCTTCCAGACCTGCGTCTTTCCCTCGCGGAAAAATAACGAGGCCACGGCTGACCTCTCGATGAAACCGCGCTTGTGCTCCTGCATTTGCATTTGTTCGAACGACGAATGGCGTAGCGCCCGCTCTACGGTGAAGGAATCGCAGGGAAGACCGCAGAAGCGAGCGATGCCCGTAAAGGTTTCGATCGGCCGCTCATGCATATCTTCATATTTGATAAGCCGGACGGGAAAAGGCGCCCGGTCGATCCAACTCAGCACATGTTCGCTCCATGACAGAAGCCGTTGATTCAGATTCCGGATCGGAACATCCATGTAATACGAGAAGTCCTTCGATGCCATGATCGCGATAGCCCGATCCAGCGAGATAGCTGAATGGTGCGCAAACGAGATCGCCACATCCAAAGGATTGCGCACAATGTAAATCGCACCCGCAGTCGCTTCCGCGGGAATAAGAGGATTGCCGTCCGGAAGGATCGTGTAAGCGTCGTGAATCTTCAGGAAAACGGTCCCCGCCGCACTTTCCGCGAGAAACTGGTACACACGGGGACGATAGCGCTCGATTTCTTCGTCCGTCAGGTCGGACGCCTCCACTCCCGCGGCCTCGTCGAAGAGAAGCCTGCTACTCGCCCCCGTAATTCTGAGATCATTGATATCCGTCGGCTCATCGTCATTCCGTTGAAGATTGGTGACAAATACCCGAAGCCAGGTATTACCCGACTTGGGGTACGAAGCCAGCCACAGGATTCCGCTCACCGGTTGAAATCTCTTTCCAGAAAGTCCGCAGTTTGGCGCAACGACCGGGTGGACGGCTGCGCGAGGTGCGATATCGAGACGTGGCGCGCCATGGCCGCCACCTGAAGGAAATGGTTTCCGGAATTCATGCCGCCAAGGAATTGGGGCCGCAAAGTGAAACCGATCAACTCCGGAACCTTGTCAACGCCCGCGATACGTGAAATACCGAAGTCGCGTTTGTTCGTGACTGTCAGGATGTAAATCGCATGGACAGGCAGAACCTCGCTGGCGAATCCCTTTCCCAGAGGAACGTGATGCTTTTTCAGATTCGCGCGCGCCGGCCGCACCTCCGGCGTCCACAACCCCAGCTGTTCGATTACGTCCGGCCAAAGCAGCAGCCGGGGAAAAGCCGGCCAGACCACGCTGCCCCCGGAATTGCTGTGCACCGCGCAAATTTCGTCGGAGACCACCCGATACCCGCGCGCATGGAAAGCGGCCGCTAATGCAGACTTTCCCATCCCCGATCTGCCGGCAAAAAGCACAGCCCCTTTCGATGTCTCGATCGCGCTGGCGTGCAAAGGCAACAGACCCCGCTGGTGTAGAAGAGCGCCGAAAACGGACCCCAGAAGAAAAAGCCTGACGGCGCCTTCATCCGCTCCCGGGACCGCATCGATCACGATCCGGTCGCCGTTGGTGGCAAGGTACCGCGCTACGCTGTCCAGGCGAAGCAGAAATTGCCCCCTGCCCACTTCGAAAAGGCCCCCTTTCGCGATGCGCTCTTCGAGTTCGCAGGGGACGACTCCCGCGCCTATTTCGACTTGCGGCGGCGCGTCGACCTCCCGCACTCCGAGTTCAGGCAGGAGAACGCCGGAGACAACGGACAGACCAAAGGCAAAATAACAACTGGAGAGAGCTTCCGAATCTGAACGAAGACGACACACTCAGTTAAGAATCTAGCATCCGTAAACTTTCGGAGGATTTGCTTTTGCAACCGCACAATGATTGCCTTAAGATTGAAATTTGGCTCACATTGGGAAGGGCGGAAAGGCCCGGTATTCAACCTAGTATGATTCAGCTTACGCAGACCGCGGTACTGACTGAGCCGGGCGACATCCCAAGGCTGTCGGATGAATTCGCCCAAACGGGCTGCGCTCTCCTCCCTGGGTTTCTGGCCCCCGGCATATTGCAGCACCTTTTGGACTGGATCGAAGGGTCGCAGTTTGTGTTGAAAGACGAGGTTTCGCGTGGCGAGGTTTTCGGGACGACCTTATTTGTGCCTCCCACTGACCGTTCCTGGTTCCTGCTCCACTTCCTCCTCAACAGGCCAGCCCTTTTCAAGTTTGCCGAGCAAGTGGCCAGCTGCGCCGGGATTGCCAATTTCATCGGCAGACTGCACCGGACCGGTGCGGGAACCAGTCAGCATATCGATTGGCACGATGACGCGGTCGACAACAGAACATTGGGAATCTGCATCAATCTTGGTAGGGAACAGTACGCCGGGGGCACTCTTCAGATTCGCGATCCAGATCGCGCGATTCGCGCGGAAATCGGACGCGGGGCCCCGGGTGACGCCTTCCTGTTCCGCATCGACCACGGATGGGAGCACCGTCTTACCCCCGTCAAATCAGGTCGCCGCACGGTCGGCGTGGGTTGGTTTCGTACCCAACCAGACTGGAGAGCCTATGCCATGACATCGGCTCGAACACGGCAGATTTTAACGGGCGATAACGCACAAACCCAAGGTGCAATTGAAGAGTACATCTCATAACGGGCTGTGATAACATCGAAGGAAGTCTGGGCCGCTACTGAACTCACGTGGAGAAAGCGCTAATGGAAAACACTGGAAATGAGCAAACGAATCGTGTCAAAGAGAACCAGGTTCGGCAACCTTATCACGCGCCGCAATTGATTCTCCTGGGGGAAATTCAATCCATAATTCAGAGTAAGGCTTTTCCAGGTAACGATGGCACCCCCTGCGGGTTCAACTGCGCAGTTTCCTGACTACGGCTCATCTTAAATCCTGCAGTTGACCGGGTATGTCGGTGAGTATCCGCGGCATAATAGATTTCTTTTCCCCGGGACACGCTGGTTTTGATTTTCGCTCCGAGGATCATCGCGATCCCGCAATCGGGGCGCAAGAGGTTGCTTCCCCCCACGACTTGCCGCCTGCTCGTCGTCTCCTTTACCCTCACTTGGCGATTGCCGCCGACGTGCAGCTTCACAACCGTACCGATTTACTTCGAGCCCTTGGGGCAGATTTTGGCTCGACGGCTCCGGATGACAGCCAATTGTTGCTGGCCGCATATGCGAAATGGGGAGAGCAGTGCGGAAGCTTCCTTCTTGGGGAATTTGCGTTTGCAATATGGGACGAGCGGCTAAAGCGCCTTTTCTGTTGCCGAGATCATATGGGTTTCCGCGCGTTTCTTTATTGGCGAAGCCCGACCCGTTTCATATTCGCGAATAATATCGAGCCAATCCTCGCATGCCAGGGTGTACCCCGGGAATTGAACCGCCGGAAACTCGCGGCTTTATCCGTTCCCACCGCCCTGCACGTCCACCACGAGGAAACCTTTCATGCGGGGATCTTCTCGCTTCCTCCCGGCTCATGGATGACAGTTGACAGTAACGGTATTCGGCAACAGAAATATTGGGAATTGACGGTAGACGCGGAACCTGCAGCGGCGCGGCGCCCCGAGGAGGTGTTCGAGGCGCTCCGCGATATTCTTTTTCAGGCTGTGGAGTGCCGGATCGATCGGGAACCCGTCACGGCTCTTTTGAGCGGCGGCCTGGATTCTTCGTCGATTGTCGCGATTGCGGCCCGGTGCCTTGAAAAACAGAATCGGCAACTCATCGCCATAGGAGCTGTCCTGCCGGATGAGAGTCGGGGCCAATTTTCCGACGAGCGCGAGTATATGGAAGAGTTTCGCTCCTGGCCGAACATCGATATCAAATACGTGACGGCCCAGGGGCGCGGGCCGTTCGATTCCTTGAAGGATTTGAGCCAATTTATTGTTTTTCCGCTTCGAAGTTCCCGGCGCTTTCTGGTCGATGAGTTTGAAAAAGTTGCGATTGGCTGCGGCTCCCGAACCCTTTTCTGGGGGACTGGGGGCGAGTTTGGCGTAACGAACTGGGGTCAGCGCCACTATGTTGAACTGGCGGTCCGTCTGCGCTGGCTCAGTCTGATCGGACAGTTGAAGCGTCGCCGAAGCCGCCGGCATGTGTCTTCGATTCGCAGGCTGGCGGGGGAATTTTTGAATACGCTCTTTCCTCTTCGTGGAATGGGACCGATGATCCCACTGGCTCGCGAGTTCCAGCGGCAATACCAGCCCAAGCCAGCCTGGAAAAGCCGTTCGCCCTATCTGCGGCATCAAAATGCTGCCGAAATCCGATATTGGATCAGCAAACACGCGATCGAGCGTGGCCAGGCGACCTCGCTCACACGTAGCGCCACGCCACTGTTTGACAAGCGGGTTTTAGAGTTTTGCCTTGCGGTACCCGCGATCATGAACGAGCGCGACGGCTATTCGCGATACTTAGTCCGGGGCGCGCTCGACGGACTACTTCCGAGGCGCATCCAGTGGCGAACCGGCAAGGCTCCGTTTTCACCCGATTACTTCGTACGGTACAACGCCCAGCTGGGGATAGCGCGAGACTTTGTCGCGGCGATCGGACCTGGCGATCCAGTCCGTCGTGTCATTGACGTCGACCAAGTCGCTCGGCTGCTCGTACCCGCCGACCCCGCAAAGCCCTCTGCAGCGGCGAGGGACGACGTACCCGTGAGCTTGTACATGATTAATTTTTTGCGGCAATTCCCGGAGTTCCGGCCCTAACGCCGACCGGCCTTCCCGTCGGAGCCCAATAGGCTTTGGGAATCAAGCCTGCGGCTTATTAACATCAGAAGTTATACATGGCCCTGAAGACATCCAGGTGCTGATACTCAAAGCGGTCCTCCCTGCGGAAACCGTGATGCAGCGGATCCTCCGGAAAGAGGGTATCGCAGCGTGCCCGGCGCGCAGGTGTCAAACGCGTCGGAGCAAAGTGTCCTCTACCGGAAAAGAAAGAGGTCGCGGAACAGCGTTTGAGCATCGCGCATATCAAGGCACCCGAGCTGCCCGCAGGTTTTGATTTTCATCAATTCGCCAGGTGCGAGAAGCGTGTTTAATGTGGCTGCCAGAGACGAACAACCGCTAACCTTGTAAACGTACATGATCAATTTATTGCATCAGTTGTCCGAGCGCCAGCCTTGAGTCGCATGTTTCGTTATTTCGCTTTTGCCTTATCCATTCATTCGGAGGTGGAATTGCCGGGCCTGCCGGAGGGAGACCTCAAACCCGATGTGGTAATCCGGTTTGGCCCGGTACCCTGGATTCCGCGGCAGGCGGGCATGGAAGAAGAGATAGCCTTGCATAGCCTTGCGGGCGCTTTTCATATAAGAAATGGCTCCGAAATCATCATCGATCCGCGCCCCGATGTAGATCCCGCTCTCCTGCGCATCCTACTGGGTGGACGGATCATGGCTTTTCTTTTGCGCCAACGGGGCTGGTTGCCACTGCACGCAAGCGGAGTTGAAATAGACGGACAGGCCATTCTTTTTCTGGGGGCTTCCGGCTCCGGCAAGTCAACCACAGTGGCTGCATTTCATTCACGGGGGCATCACGTGATCGCCGACGACGTGGGCGCCGTGCGCGTTGATGACGGCGGCCAGGAGTGCCTGTTGCGGCCAGCCGGATCCCGGATCAGGCTACTGAACGAGTCGCGGGTGGCGTTCGCCGGGAGGGAGCCCAAAGGCATATTCCAGTGGGATAAACATCTGTTTGACGTGGGGCGCAACGAACTACGGGATCTGATCCGCGTCCGTTGTATCTATCTGTTGACAGATGGCAGCGAACTTCGCGATGAAGAAATTCCACCATTGGCGGCCGTCTCGATACTGAGCGCAAACTCATTCGTCAAGCGTCACCGGATGAACAGGGAGGCGCTCGCCGCGCACCTTCGTGACTGTTCCTCGGTGGCATTGGCGGTGCCCGTTTACCGCCTGGTACGGCCCCGCTCCCTCCAAGCTCTTCCCAAGCTCGTTCGCAGAGTGGAAACAGGACCTCAAAAATGAAACAGAGCAGGGCCACAGGCTATGCTCCGCCCTGAAGAAAAACCAGCTAACGGCCAGGCCCGCTTCCCAGGCCCGCGAATATTGAAATAATAGCAATCCGACACATGATGCAACCCTCCGTGTCGAACCTCATGAATGTCCTGATAGTTCGATCACAAATCGATCTTATAGTGGGTTAAAGTACCCCGTTTTGAGTTTATTTCAAGAAGCCTTCAGGAGACCGGCCTTCAACAGATCGCGGACCAAACTCTCCAGATCCGAGCGAATTACAGCCTGTTCGATTTCGTACGTTTGACTGAGTAGCTCTCCTGCGACCGCAATATTTCCGGATTCCATCAGCGATTTCCACATTTTGGCTCCGACGTCGTTGAGCCCGTAGTATTGTTGATTCTCCATATTCAACAATACAACTTCGTCCTCAAGTTCCTGATAAAGAACGGCATCGGCAATCGTGACAGCCAAAGGAAGAACATCGCTCATCGGGTTTGCCTCGCTCGGGTCCGAAAGGACCCTTCGGGCAGTATAGCCGACTTGACCGTCGTCGTTCAACAATTTCTATTATTGTAGAAGGACCAATCCGCGGCAGTTTCCGCCGGCAGTTAAGGCGATTCCACGTTACCTGTATGACCACAGAGCTCTAAAGATTTCCGGGCGGTTGCCGATCAAAGTAATGTGAACCGACCCACGCTCAAGCGCTTTGCAGTAGCCGCTATCTTGATAACCTGCACGTTCTGGCCAGTCACCGCAAAGGCGGCAGCCAATGCCATCGCAGTCGACTTCGAAACCTCGATCGTTGTCGCCGGCCAGACAAGTTCCCCGGATTTCCCGGTCAGCGGAAATCTGCCGAACTCGACGTCGGAGATCCTATCCTCGTTCATAACCAAAATCGCACCGTCCTTTTTGACAGGGGTCGCATACGGATCTGAGGGGCAACAGATTGTTACTACCGATCCCTGGCATGTCGCTTCACCGAGTCAATCGACTGTTTTCGGTATCGCCACCGACCTGCCGACAGTTGGAGATTGGGATGGATCCGGCAGGAAGAGAATCGGCATCTTCCGCAACGGAACATGGATACTGGATATCAATGGAGACGGTATTAACGATGCAGGGGACAAAACAGTCGCATTCGGGCAAGCCGGCGACATACCTGTTGTGGGCGATTGGCTCGGTACAGGCCACATTACTCTCGGGCTTTTCAGGCAGGGGACCTTCATACTCGACCTGAGCGGGCACCTCACCGGTGTGCCAACGGGAAAAAGCGACGCTACATTTCCATTCGGCCAGGGAGGTGACCTGCCGATTGTTGCGGATTGGAATGGCTCCGGCACAACAAAAGTGGGGGTCTTTCGCAACGGACTCTGGTTGGTCGATTACAACGGCGATCGGGTATTCAACGGACTCGATCGCAGCTACACGTATGGTCAGGCTGGAGATGTGCCTGTCACAGGCGATTGGGATAGCTCGGGGCACCCCTCAAAGACAGGGATCTACCGCGGTGGGTTGTGGGTGCTTGATTACGACGGCGATAACGCATGGACAGTGCCTTACGTGAACGAAATGGTATTAAGTTTCGGTTTCGCGGGAGACACGCCGCTTGTATTTTGACAGGGAGCGCCGCTATCGCCCCTTCAGCTACAATTCAGAGAGGCGAGCTCTGCCGTTTCCGATTGTTCGTAGTCTCCGATGTCAATTATCCGCAAACTGCGTGTCTTCTGGTTATTGGCCCCGGCGGAACGTTGGCTCACGATCGAAGCGCTCCTGCTCTCGATGATGATTCCCCTGGGCTTCCAGCTCTTTGGCGTGCCGCGCACCCAAGGCTGGGTCAGGAACTGGGCTCTGATTCGGAAAAAGCCATCCGCGCTATCCGATGCAACTGTTGAAATCCGGACGGCTCGCCGCGCTCAACGAAGAGTGGCGCGCGCAACCGGCTTGCTGGGTTCGTGCCTCGTGAGGTCCATGACGTTGTGGGCGATGCTGCTCCGTCGGGGGCTCGAGACTAACCTGCGTGTTGGTTTTCGGAAACGCGCGGGCAAGATTCAAGGGCACGCCTGGGTGGAACATGACGCGGCGCCGGTTAACGAATCCGAGAGCGAAACCAGCACGTTTGTGGTTTACGAACAACCCGCTTGTTTTGATTTGTGGCGCCAGAGCGCCGGAAGTCCATAGTCCGGTTGCTCGGGAGAGCACGCACGGAATAGCGGCGATTTTTAGCCTGGGGGGTACTAGCCAGTACGGTATTATAACGTGAAAGCACCGTTATTTTGACCCGTCCAGTACACAGATTTTCCGCTAGCCTGCCGCAGGATCCCTTGTGGGTCCGGTACGCGTTTGCGGTAGGGTGCTGCGCCGTTGCCATTTTCCTGGAGCTTTTCCTCGACAGGCTGACCAGCCAGCCGGTCTATCCATTCCTGCCCGCGTTTGCAGCCATCATTGCCAGCGCAGCCTGTGCCGGAGCGGGTCCGGGTCTGACTGCCACCGTCCTTCTCGCCGTATGGGCGGCGTTCGATCTTTGGACGCACCAAAGCACCCCGGCAAACATTGTCTGGCGCTGCTTGATCTTTCTGGCGGAGGGCTTATTTCTGAGTATCGGGAGCGCCCGAATGTGGCGTTCGAAGAGCGACGCAGACCGCAATGACGCGTGGCACAGGCGGTTGGTCGAAACGGCAGCGGAAGGTATCTGGACCCACGATGGCAGTGGTGTCATTACATTTGCCAACGCGAGAATGGCCGAGATGCTCGGACTTTCCGTGGAGGAACTGGTCGGCCGAAAGGTCGAGGAGTTTTTCCTTCCCGCCGATCTCGCAGTCGAGCGGGTTCGCGCTGAGAATCTCCGGCGAGGGCGCAAAGAACAGTTCGATCGCAGGCTGCGGCGAACCGACGGGTCGGAGATCTGGGTGTTGACATGCTGCAATCTCATCGATGGCGACGACAGCGAAACGCCCGGGGCGTTGGCCATGATGACGGACATCACCGAGCGCAAACGCGCCGAACATGCGCTGCGCCGGTCCGAGGAGCGCTTCCGCAATCTTTTCGAGACGGTACTGGAAGGCGTTTACCAGAGCACACCAGACGGCCGTATCCTCGCGGCGAACCCGATGCTGCTCCAGATGCTGGGCTTCTCGAATGAATCGGAATTGGCAGACATCCGTATCGCGGAAGATCTTTATGTCGAACCGCAAGTCCGGCAGCGCCTGCTGGAGCGACTGGAACACGAAGGCCGTTTACAGAACGTCGAGTACGAGTTGCGGCGGCGCGATGGCGGAATCATAACCGTTCTGGAGAATGCCCGGGTGGAGCGGGATGAAACCGGGACTGTGCTCTATTACGAGGGCACGCTGACAGATATCACTCCGAGGAAGAGGATTGAGGAGCAACTGAGGCAAGCCCAGAAAATGGAGGCGCTGGGCAAGCTGGCGGGCGGCATTGCACAGGATTTCAATAACGTTTTGACGGTCATCACCGGCTATTCGCAGCTGGTTTTGTCGGAACTCGATCCTGCGCATCCGGCTCGTCCGAGCGCGGTACAGTTACTGGAAGCGGCCGGGGGCGCCGTGACGCTGACGAAGCAACTCCTTTCCTTCAGCCGACGCCAGGCACCGTTTCAAGGCAGCGTCGACCTGAATCGCGCCATCGAGCGCACGCAACCCGCGCTGGACCTGCTGCTGACAGACCGCATGGCCGGGAACAAAGTCGAACTGTCGCTTTCGCTATGTCACGAGCCTGTTCCCGTTTCCATCGGGCAAGCACAGATTGAACTCATCGTTCTGAGCCTGGCTGCCTGCGTTCGCGACGCCGCGCCGATCAACGTCATTGGATTGAAGACGGAACTCGTACATCTCGACGAAGAAATCTGCCGGCATCGGAGCGACGTGCAACCCGGACTCTACGCGGCGTTGGCCATCCGTGGGCAGCAGGCGGGCAGCGCGGAGGACGAAAATGCAATCAGCCTGTTCGCCAATCCTGATTTCGCGCCAATGAAAGCGAGCGAGAGCGCCGCAATGGGGCTCTCTTCCACGCATGCGGTAGTAACGCAGCGCGGCGGTTTCGTCGCGGTCGATCGTCGCCCTGAGGGCCACCAGGAGTCCTCCAACCGAAACGGGCACTCCGCCTTCCATGTATTCCTGCCATACGCCATGGCGCCAATCGATGGAGAAACCATGCAACCGGCCGGTCCCGAGTCTGGCGGTGAAACTATTCTCCTGGTAGAAGACGAACCTCTGATTCGCGAATTGAGCCGCGACATGCTGGAGCGGCAGGGATATCGGGTCGTTCTGGCGTCCGACGCGAAAGAAGCCGAGCGGATGAGCGCCAAAGCCGGCAGCTTCGATCTGTTGATCACCGACGCAGTCATGCCGAGCATTACCGGCGCCGAACTCGCACGCAGAATCCGCGCCTCTCATCCGGGATTGAAAGTCCTCTTCATCTCCGGCTACACAAGTGAGCCCCCGGAGCGCGAGGAGACTGGCGGGGAGAGCGCGGCTTTTCTGCAGAAACCGTTCTCCGCCGATTCGCTCGGGCGCAAGATCCGGCAGATATTAGGCCGCGCGTAGACCGCCAGGGACGGATGAACATTACACGGCCGGAACAGAGTACGAGGCCGAGGGATTATCTGTTCGCCGTCTCTGTCGGGCTGATCCTCCTCCTGGTCTGCTGGCTGGGAGCGTGGTCGAACCGACCCGGACGGAACGCGCGCGCTTCTGGTCGCACAAACCGGGATCGATCAGGTCGCCCCGGCTGAGACACAAGCCGGGAAAGAACCCTCTGTGGATCATTATCTCTACCTCTCGGTGCAAGTACTACGAAAATCAAAGGTACGAGGATTGCGTCCGCGCCGCGCGGGAGGCGCTCAAGATCGATCCGAACCTCGGTGAGGCCTATGCCAACATCGCGACTGCCCATACGATGGGCAAAGTGGATGAGGCAATTGCGGCACTGCAGGAAGAGGTTCGTATCAACCCGAATCTGCGTTCGGCAACGCGCAACCTTAATATCGAGCTGGCCATAAAAACGAGGTCGGGACATTAGCCTTCTGGCCCCGGGGCGCCCGCGCTCGCCTCACCCGGACGCTATCCTGAATCTATGCCTCAGAGCGTTGCCATGAGTTTGCTGGTATTGGGCGGAGTGTTGCTGCTGATTGCGATTCTCAGCGGAAAGTTCAAGATATTCGGCGCCGAGGTCAGCAAGAAAATCTCTAGTGTATCCATGCTTTTTCTGGCCGGGGTTCCCGGGCTGTTCTTCATTTTTCCCGCTCTTTCGCCTGGGCTCTCACCCGCCCCAGACAGCGACCGTCTTAAACCAGTCTCCCAATCCGCCGCCAGGATCGTCTTTGATCCGCCTTCCTGCATCCGTGTATCTCCATCGAGTTCCGCGGCGATCCTTTGTTCTGTTACGGGGAGTTCTGTAACCGGGACAGCGCCCTTTGCGCTTCCGGGGCACAATGGTTCCTGGTACTCTACAGACGTGTGCCGGACTTTGGTCTACACTCAGCAAAGTCGGGTGAAGTTCCCAGAGGATGCGCGGACTATCGTGAACACGGACTTTTCATGAACAAGGTTTTATCAACACACGTTATCTGCAACCATCGTTTGACCACGGCGTGGTTGAACCGGGTGGAAGGCGCGGGTCTTTCGGCCATCGAGATGTTCTGTGCCCCGCAGCACGTCGATTATCGGGACAAATCGCAGATAGGCGAACTCGGTCATTGGTTTCGGGATTCCGCATTGAAGCTGCATTCCCTGCACTCGCCGATGTACACCGACGAGGTCTGGGGGCGCTCAGGGCCGCATACGCACATCAATATCACGGACCCGACGAAAGCCGGCCGGATTCGCTGGGTCGACGAAATCAAACGAGCGCTTGAGATAGCGGAAATCGTGCCTTTCCGGTACCTGATTCAACATCTGGGAGTCCGGGGGCAGGAATTTTCCGAGTACGCCATCGAGGCCGCGTTTTCATCGCTGGAGGAGCTAACCGTTTTCGCGCGGCAACGCGGGGTGGAAATACTGCTCGAGAATACGCCCAATGAGTTGTCGACGGCCGAGCGTCTGGAACTCTTCAATTCCACGACCCACTTAAAACTCAATTATGTTTTCGACACAGGCCACGCCCACATCGGCGCGGGCATCGAGCATGAATTCGCGATTATGAAACCGCGCATTCGTTCGCTGCATGTGCACGACAATAACGGCAAGGACGATCAGCATCTGTTCCCTCTGAGCGAAGGCGGAACGATCGACTGGCCTGCGACGATGGAACTGCTTCGTTCCACTCCCGGACAGTATCCTTTGCTTCTTGAACTGCGCGAAGTGGCCGAAATGGAGCATCCGCTGGACGAGATCGCGCGCGTGTTCGAACGGCTCGAATCCCTTCGATCCAACGCAACGCATGCTTGATGAAACCCACGCCTGACGCAACTCATGCCTGAACGAATCACTATTGCCGAGGCCGCCCACCATGTGGGCGAGACCGTTGAGATCCCCGGCTGGCTGTATAACCTGCGGAAGTCCGGGAAGATCGTTTTCCCGATACTGCGCGATGGTACGGGTCTGATGCAATGCGTCGCACTGAAGAGCGCGTTGCCGGAAGATGTCTTCGAGGAACTCAAGCATCTCACACAGGAATCTTCGCTGATCGTGCGCGGAGCGATTCGCGCCGAAGCCCGCGCGCAGGGCGGGTACGAGCTGGATGTCGAGGGCGTCGACATCATCCAGAAGGTATCGGAAAGCGATCCGTATCCGATTACGCCAAAGGAGCATGGCGTCGAATTTCTGATGGATCACAGGCATCTGTGGCTGCGCTCGCAGCGGCAGCACGCGATCATTCGCATCCGGCACGAAGTAATCAAATCCGTGCGCGATTATTTCGATAACCACGGATTCACCCTGGTCGATACGCCGATTTTTACGCCGGCGGCCTGCGAAGGCACTACGACGCTTTTCGAAGTGAATTATTTCGACGACGATAAAGCATACCTGACGCAATCGGGACAGCTCTATAACGAAGCAAACGCGATGGCTTTCGGGAAAGTCTACTGCTTCGGGCCCACTTTCCGCGCGGAGAAATCGAAGACGCGGCGGCATCTGACGGAGTTCTGGATGGTGGAACCGGAGATGGCGTATGCGGATCTCGATGAGATCAAGCGCGTGGCCGAGGAAATGGTCGTTTATGTCGTGGGCCGCGTTCTCGACAAGCGGCGTGAAGAATTGAAGGTGCTCGAACGCGATGTCTCGAAGCTGGAAGCGGTCCATGCGCCTTTCCCGCGCATGAGCTACGACGACGCCGTGAAGAACCTCCAGGAACACGGGTCCGAAATCCAGTGGGGCAGCGATTTCGGCGGGGCCGACGAAACGATCCTGACGCAGCAGTTCGAACGGCCGATCATGGTGGATCGTTTTCCGACCGCGATCAAAGCGTTTTACATGGCTCCCGATCCGGATCGCCCGGAGGTTGCGCTCGGAGTAGATGTTCTGGCGCCCGAAGGTTACGGCGAGATCATCGGCGGAGGGCAAAGGATCCACGACCCGGAACTCTTACTGAAGCGCATCGAAGAACATCACCTGCCGAGAGAAGCCTTCGAGTGGTATATCGATCTGCGCAAGTATGGCACCGTGCCGCACGGCGGATTCGGCATGGGCATTGAGCGCTGCGTGGCGTGGGTCTGCGGGCTGGAGCACGTACGCGAGACGATCGCGTTTCCACGCATGCTTTACCGGCTGCGTCCGTGAAGAAAGCGGCAATCGCGATCATCGGCGCGCCACTCGATCTGGGCGCAGGTCGCCGCGGGGTCGATATGGGTCCTTCCGCCGTACGCGTGGCGGGACTCGGCAGGCGGTTGGCGGCGCTCGGCTATGATGTCTCCGATCTCGGGAACGTGCCGGTCGCGCAGGCGGAAAGCGTCGGCGACGCGGGGCCGAGCGAGGCAAAGTATCTTTCACAGATTGCAGCGACGTGCGAGCGGCTCGGGGAGTTGACCGGACAGGCACTGGCGGATGGAAAGACGCCGCTTGTGCTTGGCGGCGATCACTCGATCGCGGTCGGCACCGTAGCCGGGGTCTCGAGATATTTTGGCGAATCGAATCGCAAAATCGGCTTGTTATGGATCGACGCGCATGCCGACATGAACACGCCGCAATCGAGCCCAAGCGGCAACGTGCATGGGATGCCACTGGCGTGTTGCATCGGCGTGGGCCCCGATGAACTGGCGCGGATGTTCGGCTTCTCTCCTAAAGTGGATCCGGCCAATGTCGCACTGGTGGGAATCCGGGATGTGGATCAGCTCGAGCGTGAAACCGTGCGGGCTACAGGCGTGCGCGTGTTCACCATGCGGGAGATCGATGAACGAGGCATGCCCGCGGTGATCGACGAAGCGATCGGCATTGCAACCCGCGGAACGGCTGGGTTTCACCTTTCGTTCGACATGGATTTCGTCGACCCCCAATATGCGCCTGGAGTCGGTACACCCGTGCGCGGAGGCGCGACATATCGTGAGGCGCACCTCGCCATGGAAGTGATCTGCGATTCCGGCAAGATGGTTTCGATGGAGGTAGCCGAGGTGAATCCCGTGATCGACGAGGTGAACCGGACAGCGGATCTGGCGGTGGAACTGATCCTTTCAGCAATGGGAAAGAAGATTCTCTAGAAGCGCAAAGGGCGCGGATGCGACCCGTTTTGCGCGTGAGACACAAATGACAATGAAGACGCGAGTCGCGGTGGTTTACGGGGGACGCAGCGGTGAGCATGAAGTCTCACTGGTGTCGGCTGAATCGGTGATCGCCGCCATGAATTCGGAACGGTACGATGTGACGCGTTATCTGATCGCAAAAGACGGCCGCTGGAGTCCCGACCCGATTCTGCCCGAACCCGGGGCGAATCCCGATATCGACGTGGTATTCCCCGTCCTGCACGGGACGTTCGGCGAAGATGGCACTGTGCAGGGGCTGTTCGAACTGGCGGACCTGCCTTATGTTGGGGCGAATGTGCTGGCCTCCGCAGTGTCCATGGACAAAGACATGATGAAGCGCGTCTGCCGGGACCGCGGGCTACCGGTAGTGGAGTATATGGTGATCGAGCGCGGGGCGCCGAACCCTGCGGACGCCGTGGCGCGCGAGTTGCCATTTCCGATTTTCGTGAAGCCGGCGAATCTGGGATCGTCGGTCGGAATTTCGAAAGCGCATGATTTGTCTGAATTGAAGAAAGCTCTCGAAGTGGCTGCCGAGTTCGATCGCAAGATCATCGTGGAGCGCGGGATCGAAGGGCGTGAATTCGAGTGCGCTGTGCTGGGCAATGACGATCCCAAAGCTTCCGCGCCGTGCGAGATTCTGCCTTCGCGGGAGTTTTACGATTACGAAGACAAGTATGAACTGAACCTCGCGCGCACGGTTGTGCCGGCGGATCTGCCGGAGAGCGAGACGCGGGAGATACGCCGGCTGGCGGTCGAATGTTTCAAGGCGGTGGGATGCGAAGGGATGGGGCGGGTCGACTTCCTTCGGGAGGACGGTACCGGGAAACTCTACATCAATGAGATCAATACCATCCCTGGGTTCACTTCGATCAGCATGTATCCGAAAATGTGGGCGTATTCAGGCATCCCTTACAGTGAATTGATCGACAGGCTCATCGAACTGGCGCTGGAACGCCACGCCGCGAAGAAGGCGACCCGGTTCACGCGATAATGGTGGGAAACGAAGGCCGCCAGAGATGCGTCGCCTTAATCCGATGATCAGACTTCTCACGGCTTTCTTTAGGAACACGCGCAAAACGGGTCGCGGCGCTATCCAATGCGAGGCCGCGCCAGTGGGGTGTTCCTTTGCTGTGTGGCGGCGCGGGGCAGCGTCCTTTGCGCTTCTTGCCTGCGCCTTTCCGTCCCTCGCAGCCGATCCACCGAAGGATGAAGACGCACGCCAGATGAAGCAGTTCATCGAGGCGTACAAAATCCTGGAACAGAACGCCGCGGATTCCTTCGATCTGGATCAGGCGTTCTATCAGGGCGCAATACCCGGGATGCTGCGTCATCTGGACCCGCACTCGGTCTTTTTCGATCCTGGCCAATTCAATCAGCTCCAGCAGATGGAGTCGTCGACGACGAAGGGGTTCGGCACCGTGGTCTCCGTGCTGCCGGGACGCGTTGTAGTGCTTCAGACCCTGCCCAACACACCCTCCGAGAAAGCCGGGATGTCGCCCGGCGATGAGATCCTGGCCGTCAACAATTATCGTCTCGATCGCCTGGATGCCGACCAGCTCATCGAACTGCTGAGCGAATCCAAACAGAAAGAGGCGCAACTCGTAGTCCGTCGTCCGGGAAATGCGAGGCTGCTCGAACTGACGCTTACACCTGAGAACATGCAGACCTCCAGCGTGGAACGCGTATTCGAATTACGCCCAGGCATTGGATATATCCGGGTCTCGGCCTTCGAAGAAAAGACGCCGCAGCAGATTCATGACGGCATCGAGAAGCTCGGCGGGCGCAATTTGAAGGGCCTTGTTCTCGACCTGCGCAACAACCCCGGCGGATTGATGACGGCCGCGCTGGAAACGGCTTCTTTTTTCCTGCAGCCTGGACAAGTAATTCTGTCCGCGAAAGGACGAAACGTTGCAGAGACGGTCGAGCGTGTTCCGGCGGATAACAAGCCTTACACTTTCCCGCTTGCGGTAATCGTGAACAGCAAGACAGCGAGCGCATCCGAGATCGTTTCGGGAGCACTGCAGGATCACGATCGCGCGACGATCACCGGTGAACCGAGCTTCGGCAAAGGCCTGGTCCAAAGCGTGTACAACTTATCCGAGAAGACGGGACTCGCATTGACAACGGCGCTCTACTACATTCCCAGCGGCCGGTCCATCCAGAAGACATTCAGTTCGCAGAAAGCGTTCGGCGCGGACGATTTTGCTTTGGGCGCTACGGCAACCCATCCGAACGAACGCACGGATTTCAAGACGGACAGCGGGCGGGCGGTCCCCGGCGGCGGCGGCATCGTGCCTGACGTCGAAGTCTCTCCGGCGTCCTTTACGCAATTCCGCGCCATACTGGAACAGTCGGGATCGTTCACGTCATTCGCGGCGGAGTTCATTCGCGATAACAAGATCGCGGACGGATGGGAAGTACCGGCCCAGGTTCTCGATCAGTTCAAGGAATGGCTGTCGGAACGGCGGGTTCAGCCGGCTCTGGCGGAATGGATCGAGAACCGGGACTTCATCCAATGGCGCCTGAAGACCGAGATTTATAATCTCGCGCTCGGCGTGGCGAAGGGCGATGAGGTGGAAGCACAGTCGGATCCGCAAATTCAAAAGTGTTCTGAAACCGGCCCTGTGAACATTCCGGCCCGGTCGAGGCTCCAGCGCTAAACTGGAAGTTCCATGTCCGGAACAAACGAGAATTTTTACCGCATTCAGAAGCTGCCGCCCTACGTGTTCGCCGTCATCAATGAGATGAAGGCAAAAGCGCGGGCAGCGCAGCTGGATGTGGTCGATCTCGGGATGGGAAATCCGGACGGCGCAACGCCGCAGATCGTGGTGGATAAGCTGGTCGAGGCGGCGCGAAATCCGCGCAACCACCGCTATTCCGTTTCGCGCGGCATTCAGCATCTGCGCGAAGAGATCGTCAAGCGTTATCGCCGGCGTCACGGTGTCGAGCTCGATCCGGATACAGAAGCGATCGTCACGATGGGGGCGAAGGACGCGCTGGCCCATCTGATGTTCGCGACTATCGGACCGGGCGACATCGTGGTATCGCCGAACCCGGCATATCCGATTCATCAATATGGCGTGATCATGTCTGAAGGGCACGCCTGCATGCTGCCAATGCCGAATGCGGAGACGTTTCTTGGCCGGCTGGAGGAATTGTACCGGGAATCGCCGAAGCCGCCGAAGATGTTGCTGATTTCGTTTCCGCACAACCCGACGACAACGTGCGTGGACCTGCCGTTTCTGACCGAAATTGTGAATCTGGCAAGGAGCCATGGGACCCTGATCGTGCATGATTTCGCGTATGCCGATCTGGGATTCGACGGCTACACGCCGCCGAGCATCCTGGAGGTTCCGGGGGCAAAGGATATCGCGGTCGAGATCTTCTCGATGTCGAAGAGTTACAACATGGCAGGGTGGAGAGTCGGGTTCTGTCTGGGAAATGCAAAGATGATTGCGGCCCTGGCACGCATCAAGAGCTATCTCGATTACGGCGTGTTTCAACCGATTCAGATTGCCTCGATTGTGGCGCTGCGCGAATGCGACGACGAGACCGTGAAGATCCGCGAGGTGTACAAGAAGCGGCGGGATGTTCTGGTCGACGGGCTTTGCCGCGCCGGCTGGCCGGTGCAGTCACCGCGTGGGTCGATGTTCCTGTGGGCTCCGGTGCCGGAACGATACCGGGATCTGGGGTCGCTCGAGTTCTCAAAATTGTTGATGGAGAAAGCGCTCGTGGCGGTTTCGCCGGGTGTGGGTTTCGGGCCGATGGGCGAAGGGTTCGTGCGCTTTGCGCTGATTGAGAATGAACACCGGACGCGCCAGGCGACGCGCTCGATCGGGCAGTTTTTGCGGCGCGAGTAGAGGCTATTCGATTTCCGAGTAGAGGCTATTCAATTTCAAGGGTCAGGCTGACCGGGACCGTTTTCGGCGCGAAACACATGCGGTCGTTGCACGCCTGATATCGCAGCGTGCCGTTTTGCGCGGCAGCCCCGTCGGGTGCATCGGCGGGTACCTTGAATTTGGTCGAAATGCTGAATTCACCGGTCACCACCGAGAGCGGCTTGGCGGAAAACGGGTACTTCTCCGCGGTGCCTTTGGGGTATGTGATGCCATCCACCTGCAGCGGTCCGCCGGTCCATTTCAGCGTCAACGGGATCAGGTATTCGTCGCTCGGCGTGTTGCTGTTCGCGTGAAAGCCCGGCGGCAATGCGGCGCGCAGCGTCACTGCGGCAACAGAACCTTTCCGTACTTTAACGGTGGGTACCGGTGCGACTGTCAGATTAGGGCTAGTCTGCGCGACGAGAACTGTCGCTACCGGCATTAACACCGCCAGCCGGCGCAGGAGCTTGTAGCAGCTTTTCAATGGCATCTTCGAAATCCTTCCTGTTGACGAGACCTACGTGGACGGCAGCGATCCGCCCGTAGCGGTCGATCACAAACGTGGTTGGCAGCGCTTCCAGGCCGCCGTACAGATCGCCCGTCTTGTCGTCGCCCAGCACAACACGGTAGTTAATCTTTTTCATGGCGACGAAGGGATTAATTGCCTTCCACCCGTCGTCGTCCATTGAAACTCCAAGAACCTCGAAACCGCGGTCTTTGTACTTGCGCTGAAAATCCATGAACCAAGGGATTTCGACAGCGCAGGGGCCACACCAGGTAGCCCAGAAATCGAGGAGCACGACCTTGCCCTTATAGTCGGCGAGGTGAACCAGTTTGCCGCTCGCATCCTTCAAAGCGAACTCCGGAGCGTTTTTACGTTGATTCTCGTCCCTCACGACGGGCCGGGCCGGCGGTGTCGGGGAGCATGCGACCAGTCCGAGAATCGCGGCAACGCCCGCGATGGCAGCTAAACGCAAATGGGATCGCACACTATTCACCTTCTCCGATTATAGCGGGATCAGATGGCAAACCGAGAGCCGGGGAAGTTTCGGCGGAACCAGTCAATCCGCGCCCGGCGGCGGCGAGGAGATAGCGTGATTTCCGAGTCATCGGTATCCGCATCGATAACAAATGCGGCAGTGTCGCAGAAACTCTCACAGCAATATTCGCGCCAGCGGCGCGAGCGTTCCGCGACATCACGAACGGACAGTTTTTGCTTGCGCCATTCGGCGGACCAACCGGCTTCGCCGCGTACGCGGGCATCCCATTCGGCTTTGAGGAAACCCTCCCACGCAGCGCGGCGCGGATTTCCCAATCGGACCCAAACGAAATGGAAATATTCGTGAAGCACTATTCGCTGGTGCTGCCTGGGATGCTTTTTCAATTCGGGATCGAGAATGGTCTCGCGCCTGCGAATGAAGGTGGCGGCGGATGCCGGGTTGCCGGCGGTGTCACGAAGATCGGCGCGGTAGCGGATTCTGACAGGAGGGCCCTGGAAAAGGTTTGGCCACGCTGTTTTGGGCACGAGAACTTTGGGCACGTCAACCTACAATAACTGCATGGATCTCGGCGCGCTGCTGACGGAACAGGCGAACCCCGCATCCGTCCACATCGACAAGCTTTCGACCGCCGAGATGCTGCGCGTGATAAATGACGAAGATCGGAAAGTGGCGGAGTCGGTCAGGATCGAAATTCCGCATATCACGAGCGCGGTGGATGGGATTGTGGACGTTTTCCGCAAGGGTGGAAGGCTTTTCTATATCGGGGCGGGTACGAGTGGGCGGCTCGGAGTATTGGATGCGGCGGAGTGTCCTCCGACTTTCAACGTGCCTCCGGATCTCGTGCAGAGCATTATCGCAGGGGGCGATTCCGCACTTTCGCGCGCCACCGAGACCACGGAGGACGATCCGGCGATCGGTGCACGCGATTTGCTGGCGCACGGGTTCCGGGCATGCGACGTACTGTGCGGAATCGCAGCCAGCGGCCGGACACCTTACGTTCTGGGGGCGATCGACGAGGCAAACCGGTTAGGCGCACTGACGATCGGGATCAGTTGTACACCGGATTCGGAACTGGCGCGGCGGGCGCAGATCGCGATCACTCCTGTGCCGGGGCCTGAGATCATTGCGGGATCGACCCGGTTGAAGGCTGGCACGGCCACCAAGCTGGTCCTGAACATGCTCACGACGGGGAGTTTTATCCGCATGGGATACGTCTGGGGCAATCTTATGGTCAACGTGCAGCCGAAGAATTCGAAACTTCTGGATCGGTCGAAGAGAATCATCGCGGCGGCTACCGGAGTCTCTTACGAAGAGGCGGGACGTATGCTGACGGCAGCGGGTAACAACGTCCGCGACGCGATAACAGCCTGGAACGAAATAAAACAAAGACAAGAAACCAAAAAGAATGGATAAATTCGTAATCGAGGGCGGCACGCCGCTCCACGGCAGAATTGCCACGAGCGGATCGAAGAATTCCGCGCTGCCCGCGCTGGCGGCCGCGCTTCTCACCGCAGACACTATAGTGCTCGAACGTGTTCCGCGAGTGCGCGACATCCGCACGATGGAGCGGCTGCTGGTAGATATCGGCTCGGAGATCGAGGCTGACGAAGAGCGCGTCACGCTGAACACGAAGAAAATCGTTTCCCCGGAAGCCCCGTATGAACTGGTCAAAACGATGAGGGCCTCGAGCCTCGTGCTGGGGCCGCTGGTGGCGCGGGCGGGGCGCGCACGTGTGTCGCTTCCGGGCGGATGCGCGATCGGGGCGCGGCCGATTAATTTCCATCTCGCGGGGCTGGAGCATCTGGGCGCGCGGATTTCACAGGAGCACGGCTACATCGAGGCCGTGGCGCCGGACGGTTTGAAGGGCGCGCAGGTAGTGTTCGACCGGATCACGGTAACCGGCACAGAAGACATCCTGATGGCCGCGGTTTTGGCGGACGGCGAGACGGTGATCGAGAACGCCGCGCGCGAGCCGGAGGTAGTGGATCTGGCGCATTTGCTGCGAAAAATGGGCGCGAAGATAGAAGGCGAAGGCACAAGCGTCATCCGCGTTCAGGGGGTTTCAAAGCTGCATGGAGCGACGCACGAGATCATCGCCGATCGCATTGAAGCGGGCACGTTCGTAATCGCGGGCGCCATTACAGGCGGAAGTCTGAAGGTGACGGGCTGCGTCCCGGAACATCTGACAGCACTGACGGCAAAGTTGATCGAGGCGGGGGTGCGCGTTTCGCAGTTTGATGACACTACGATGGCGGTCGAATGCAGCGGCCCTCTGCGCCCGGTCGACATGATCACCGAAGAATATCCGGGATTTGCGACGGATTTGCAGGCGCAGTATATGGCGCTGATGACGCAGGCCGACGGGATCTCGATCGTGACGGAAACGATATTCGAGAACCGATTCATGCATGCCCAGGAATTGATGCGCATGGGCGCGAATATCCGGCTCGACGGGCGACAGGCGATTATTGCGGGGCGGAGCCGCCTGACGGGCGCAGGCGTGATTGCGTCGGACCTGCGGGCGAGCGCATCGCTGGTGCTGGCGGCGCTGGTAGCCAAGGGCGAGACGGTGATCGACCGCGTTTATCACATCGACCGCGGGTACGAAAAGATTGAGGCGAAACTGGCGGGCGCGGGTGCGAAAATCAGGCGGGTAGAGTAAACGATATGGTCCATAGCGAAGGATTTCTGAAGCTGGTCAACGACGCGAAATCGCGCGTGCGCGAAACGGATATCGCGGGTTACAAGGGAATGCGATCCCGGGGTGAGAAGCACGTGCTGGTGGATGTGCGCGAGGATCATGAATTCAATGCGGGCCACGTGAAGGGCGCGGTGCATATGAGCAAAGGCACGATCGAGCGCGATATTGAGGGAAAATTTCCGGACAAGGGTACGACGCTTGTGTTGTATTGCGGCGGTGGATTCCGGTCCGCGCTGGTTGCGGATAACTTGCAGAAGATGGGTTACACGAATCCGATTTCGCTCGATGGCGGGTGGCGGGCGTTGAAGGAATCGGGGCTGGAGTTGGAATAAAGGCTCCTGGCAGCTACTTTACGCGGTATACGTAGGAGTCGCGAACATAGCGATCGCCGATCTTGCCGGACTGCCGCGTTCCTTCGAGATCGAATCTGCGCCCAAGAGCCCGGAGTTCGCGGACAAGGGAATCCGTTGTTTTCAGGATCATGATCGTCGGTGCCCGCTGAATCGCGATACCGGCGGCGTCGGTGGCGGCGTTAACCAGCAAGTATCGTCGCAGAGGGTCTTCCTTGTCCAGCTTGCGCGAAGCGATGAGCAGGCGCCAATCCTCATACTCGCTCAGCCACGCCCAAAGTGCGACATTGACTGTGAGCCCGGCCGCGTCCAGTGCGTTGATAACTTCCAGGCCCACGGGAATATCGATATTTACCAGTAGCGCTTCAGCCATGTCATTACGCCGTGTTGCCTGTCCGCAATTGCCCGGATGAGAAGATCGGCCTCGTCCCACCTATGCACATTGTACCGGCTCTCAGCCGACCATTGTCTAACCAGGTTCCAGTAGCCGCGAAATACCGAATCCGCATTAGCGTGAGCTTCTAGTTCAGTAGCCAGATCGGCTTTCAGTAAAAGGTCGCGGGGAGCATGGGTATACAGACCCTGAACCAGCGCTTTGTCGGGGAAATCGTACCGTTTCGTCTGCTTCGCAATGCAAGCTTTGAATGCGCATTCAATCGAGTAACCAGCCAGATAATATGCACCGTCGTAGAGACCCAGGCCCAAGAGGGCCTTCGCCTCCTTCAATCTGACTCTCGATAAGACCTGGAAATCCTTGCGATTCACGAACTATCCGATCACGATTCTCTCATCGCCTTCACGCTTCGTTACATGTTCACGGTCCAGATATTCAAGTAGCGGAATTGCGTACTTTCGGGATACGCCGGTCCAGTCCTTGAAAGTGGGAACGCTGAAGCGCTGACCGCGTTTCCTGGCAAGCTCGTTTCGGAGTTGTGCGAGGGCGGTGGCGTGAAGAACGAGATCCTCTGAAATTCGAATCAGTCTGCCGTCGCGCAGAAGGATCTGCAGGATCGAGCGGGCGCGAGCGGGTTCCACGCCGGACGCTTTCAGCACGTCGTTCACCGCAGGTGTGGCGAGGCCGGCACGTTCGAAGGCAGATTCGATGGCGGCGCGGGCCTGCTCCTCGTCCTGCTTCAAAACAATGCGGTGTGTCTTCAGCCGGACAATTTCGGCATCCTGCGTGAGTTCGGGAGCACCGGCCAGGACGAAGTCGAAGACCTCGGTCGACGCATCGGCCATGACGGCAGCCTTCAGATCCTGTTTCTGCATGCCGGGCAGCAACGAGTGCCGGCGATGAAATGTCCGGCAAGCCGCAGTGAGTTGTTGTCTTAACTCGGCCACACGGGCACGGGAGATCAGCCATTTGCCGGCGGACTCAACGCCGGGCAGCGCCGGGATTTCGCGCAATCCGGTCCATGCAATCAATTGGTCTTCAGAAACGCCCCAGGGCGTCTCGATCACGAGGTGCTCGGGCCGCAACGCATCAAGGCGTCCAGCGACATAAGGGTGCGCGCTGATGTCGGCGACCACTCCGCCACCAATGGTGACCACCGGCGAAAACATGCGGATGATGAAACGGTCCCCGGGGAGGATGAGCGCTGGTTCCTTCAGAATGATTCGCGCCCAGGTGGAATCGCCTGGCTGCAACGCGGCGCGACGATCGAAATAACGAACCTGCGCCTCAATCTCCGCGGCGCCCGTGTGAAAGTGCACGGGGGCGCCGTTTTTCAGGGGTTTCGCCGAGGAGAGAAGGTCGAGTCGGCAATCGAGGACCGAGACCGGGGCAAATCGCCCGGCTTCGCTCAGAACCATACCTCGATGCATTTCCCCCGATTCAATGCCAACCAGATTGACGGCAGTGCGCTCGCCCGCCTGCGCGCGTTTCGTGGCCGTTCCGTAAACCTGCACGCCCCGTACGCGGAGGCGACGCCCGATCGGGTAAACTTCCACCTCCTGTTCCGGCTTCAAAATCCCCGAAATCATCGTTCCGGTGACAACGGTGCCGAAGCCTTTCATCGTGAAGGACCGGTCGATGGGCAGCCGGAACCATCCCGATGCGCTCTTCTCGTGGATTTTGCGCGCGG
Source organism: Bryobacteraceae bacterium (assembly GCA_049516355.1). GTDB lineage: Bacteria > Acidobacteriota > Terriglobia > Bryobacterales > Bryobacteraceae > BOG-234. The sequence continues at coordinate 35,876 of JBEKTF010000060.1, forward strand.
TGCATTCGAGTTCTTTGCGCAGCTCCGCCAGACCTTCGCCGGTGACGGAACTGACCGCGACCTTCGGTGCTCCTTCGAGAAACGAACCCGCGACGAATTCGTCGACTTCGAGGCGCACGAGGTCGAGCAGTTCGGGATCCACCAGGTCCGCCTTCGTCAGCGCGACCACACCCGCCTGCACACCAAGCAAGCGGCAAATTTCAAAGTGCTCGCGAGTCTGGGGTTTGATGGATTCGGTGGCGGAGACGACGAACAGCACCATGTCGATTCCCGCCGCGCCCGCGAGCATATTGCGCACGAAACGCTCGTGGCCCGGGACGTCGATAAAGCCGAGCTGGATGTCGTGGGTCAGTTGCAGGTGCGCGAAACCAAGGTCGATGGTGATGCCGCGACGTTTTTCCTCGGCCAGACGGTCGGCGTCCGTGCCGGTCAGCGCTTTGACGAGCGCGGTCTTGCCGTGGTCGATATGACCGGCGGTGCCGACGATAATGTTTCTCATGCTCGCCGTTTTCATCGTAGTACCGATGACGGCGCCATGAAATGGGAAGCCTACGTCTTCAGAGCTTCAATCAGAGCCGGTACGACTTCAAACAGGTCGCCCACGATGCCGTAGTCGGCGACTTCGAAGATGGGCGCCTCCGGGTCCTTGTTGATGGCAACGATAATCTTCGAACCCTTCATGCCCACCAGGTGCTGGATCGCGCCCGAGATCCCAACCGCCACGTACATTTTCGGCGCAACCGTCTGACCGGAGCTGCCGACCTGCCGTTCCATCGGAAGCCAGCCGCTATCGCAGATCGGCCGCGAAGCAGCCAACTCCGCCCCCAGTGCATCCGCGAGCTTCTGGACCACCGGAATGTTCTCGGCCTCTTTAATTCCGCGGCCCACCGAGACGATGATCTGCGCCGCCCCCAGATCGACGGCGCGCTGCGATTCCCGAAACAGTTCGAGCGGCTTCGTCCGGATCTGTCCCGGCTTGAGATCGGGCGTGGTCTTCTCGACCGGTGCCGTCCCGGCCTG
>JBEKTF010000061.1:0-27987 GCA_049516355.1 Bryobacteraceae bacterium
ACCTCGTTCCCCATCACCTCGGCGGTTACCTGCGCCTCTTCAGCGACCGGGATATCGCTCGTCCCCGCGCAAACCACGGCGATTTTTCCTTTACCGTGAAACGCTCGGTTCCGCCAGAATCGAATGGCGCCGGAGGTTGGGAAATATTCGCCCTCGGGTAATTCCAACAAAACCCGCTCCGCCATGGCGGGAGTCGCCCGGGTGATCAGCACGTTATCCGCCCGGGCGAGCAATTTGCCGGCGATGGCAACCACGTGGTCCACCGTCTTGCCCAGACCGAAGATGACCTCAGGGATGCCGTGGCGCAGAGCGCGATGGTGGTCCACTTTCGCGAAACCGAGATCCTCGAACGGCAGGTGCCGCACGCGATGAAGAGCGGCATCTACGTCCGTCGCGCCGCTGCGCACGTCTTCGAGTAGTGCGCGAAGTTGATCTTCCGTCATCCGATAAAATGGTAGCGTCCTATCGCTTACGTTGCTTAAGTTGCCCCTATGTTTCTGAAACGTCTTCGGTTGACGCTCGAGATGATCAAGTTCGAGCATTCCGTGTTCGCCCTGCCGTTCGCGTTGACGGGAGCGTTACTGGCGTTTCGCGAAAGTGGTTTTGCGGTGAGCGGAGCCTGGTGGAAGGTGCTCTGGATTGTCGTGGCGATGGTGGGGGCGCGATCGGCGGCAATGGCCTTCAACCGTCTGATCGACGCCGAGATCGACGGCAAAAACCCCCGGACGAAGATCCGCCACATCCCGGCGGGCCTTCTGAGCCCCGGTTTTTGCATTGGTTTTACGGTCGCCGCGAGCGCGCTTTTTCTTTTCGCGGCCTGGGAATTGAACACGCTCTGTTTCCGCCTTGCGCCCCTCGCCCTGGCGATTGTGTTCGTTTATTCGTTCACCAAGCGCTTCACGCATCTTTCGCACATCGTGCTGGGATTCGCGCTCGGCATTGCGCCGGCCGCCGCCTGGATCGCCGTGCGGGGTTCGCTCGATCCGCGTATCCTGTGGCTCACGGCGGCGGTGACATTCTGGACGGCGGGCTTCGACATCATTTACTCCTGCCAGGATTACGAGTTCGACAGCGCTTTGCAGCTTTACAGTGTGCCGCGGCTCGTCGGGATCGGCAAGGCGCTCATTATCGCGCGCGCGCTGCATATCCTGATGATCGTTTCCCTGCTGATGCTGGTGTGGCAACTGCACCTGGGAATGCTGAGCGTGGTTGGGGTCGCCGCCGTCGCGTGCCTTCTGATTTACGAGCACGGGATTGTGAAAGCGGACGATCTTTCGCGCGTAAACGCCGCGTTCTTCACCATGAACGGCTGGGTCAGCGTGTTATTCTTCGTCTTCTGGGCAGCGGATATTCTGCTGATGCGTCAACATATTTGAAATCCATGAACGTCATTTTTGAAGACCGCCGCCTCGAAAGTATTCGCGCCAAAGTGGAAGCGGGCGAAAGGCTGTCTTACGAAGATGGCGTTGCCCTCTATCGCTCAAGCGATCTGCTTGCCCTCGGCTACCTCGCAAACATCGTGCGAGAGCGGATGCACGGGGACGTCACCTATTTCAACGTCAACCGCCATATCAACCCGACCGACGTGTGCGTTGCCAGTTGCCGGCTCTGTGCGTTCGGAAAGCAGAAACGGGATCCGAGTTCCTACACAATGTCGCTCGAGCAGGTCTGGGAGACGGCCGGCAAGGGCTGGAGCGAGGCTATTACCGAGTTCCACATCGTGGGCGGCTTGCATCCGGAGTTGAATCTCGATTGGTTTTGCCAGATGCTGCGCGGTTTGAAAGAACGCTTTCCGGCGATTCACCTCAAAGCTTTTACGATGGTGGAGATCGGATATTTCGCGCGGCGCGAGAAAAAATCCGTTCGGGAAGTTCTCGTTCAGTTGCGCGATGCCGGGATGGATTCCCTGCCCGGCGGCGGCGCTGAGGTCTTCAGCGAGCGCGTGCGGCGCATTATCTGCGACCACAAACTCACCGGCGACGAATGGCTGGAAACGGCGCGCACGGCGCATGAGCTCGGGCTGCATTCGAACTGCACGATGCTCTACGGCCATATCGAGAATGAGGAAGATCGCGTGGATCATCTGGTGCGCTTGCGCGGTTTGCAGGACGAAACGAACGGCTTCGTCACTTTCATCCCGCTCGCGTTTCATCCCGATAACACGGCGCTCTCGCATATCCCGAAAACAACCGGTTTCGACGATCTGAAGAACATTGCAATTGCGCGGTTGATGCTCGACAACATCCCGCACATCAAGGCGTACTGGATTATGATGACGCCGAAAGTGGCGCAGGTCGCGCTGCGTTTCGGCGCGAACGATATCGACGGCACGGTGGTCGAGGAAAAGATTTATCACGAAGCCGGGGCTACGACGTCGCAATCCATGCGGCGTGGCGAGCTGCTGCGGTTGATTAAGCTGGCAGGCCGCACGCCGGTTGAGCGGGACACGCTTTACCGCCCGGTGCAGCGCACCGAAAACGCCTTCACGGTTCTGGTTTAGAACGCAGGCGACAACGCCCAAGGTCACTTGGCTTTTCCAGAAACGTGCAAATTCTGTGGGGCGGCTCCCCCGAGCCGCGTCGGGCGCCCTCGCCCGGCTCTCGTAGAATTAACAGGCTGAGAACGCCGACGGGGCGTCGGCCGCGGGACAACGGTCCCGCCCCACAAAACCAAGTGGCATTGGGCGAGAACGCCTACCCCACGAGAGATGTGGAGTAGGCCTTTTGGCCTGCGTCTTAGTGTTCAATTCCGAAGCGGTTTGCCTGTCTTCAGCATGTGCTGAATGCGCTGCTGCGTCTCTTTGTGGCCGCAGAGGCTAAGGAAGGCTTCGCGTTCGAGATCGAGAAGATATTGTTCGGAAACCTGCGGCTTGCCAGTCAAGCGGCCGCCGCTTAAGACGTAGGCAAGCTTTTCACCGATCACCGCATCATAAGCCGAGATGTACCCGCCCTGTTGGGCCATCCACACACCCATCTTCATCAGCGCGAAGCCCTCGTCGCCGGAGACCGTAATATCGGTGCGTGGCGCTCCCGGCGCATGATCCGGCGCGAGCGACAGCGCCAGCTGTTTGGCATCATCGATCAACCGCTCGGGGTTCATCGAAACGCCATCGCCATCCCGCAGGTAGCGGAACTGCCGCGCTTCGACAGCGCTGGTCGACACCTTCGCGAATCCGATCTGCTCGAAGACCTTCTTGATATCGTGCGAGCGCAGCAGCATCTCCTTACAGCCGCCGCCCGCCGGAATCAAGCCCACGCCCACCTCAACCAGGCCCATGTAGAGTTCGGCGGATGCCTGAATGCGAGTGCAGTGCAGCGGCAGTTCGCAGCCGCCTCCGAGCGCGAGCCCGAAGGGCGCGGCCACCACCGGCTTCGGTGCGTACTTCAGCGCCATGTTCATCTGCTGGAAGCTTTTGACGGCGGCGTTCAGGTCGTCCCATTCCTGCTCCTGCGCGGCTAGAAGCACCATCATCAGGTTCGCACCGGCGGAAAAGTTCTCGCCCTGATTGCCGATTACCATGGCGTCGAAATTGGTTTCCAGTTGCGCGAGGCCCGCGCGCACCATGTGCATGATGTCGTCGCCCATGGCATTCGCTTTGCTGTGGAACTCGCAGCAGAGCACGCCGTCCCCGAGGTCGATCAACGACGCACCGGGGTTCTTCTTCACCACTCCGCGGGCGCGCTTCACGTCGGCGAGCAGGGTGATGCCGGGGCGAGGTTCGATTTCCCGATAGCTGGCCCCAGGGAGATCGAAGTATTCCGTGCGCGGCTGGCCTGACGAATCCGCCGGCCGGTAGAACGACTTCGCGCCCTCGCCGAGCATGCGTAGAATTTGTCCCGGCAATTCGCGGCCTTCGGATTCGATGCGTTGCGCGGTCGATTCGAATCCGAGCGCGTCCCAGAGTTCAAACGGCCCGAGCGTGTTGGCATAGCCCCAACGCATGGCGCGATCGATCTCGACAATGCGGTCGGAAATCTCAGGAAGCATGTACGCGGCGTAGCGGACATGGTCGCTGAGTAACTGCCACAGGAAGCGGCCGGCTTTGTCATCGAGCGCGACGAGAGCCTTCAGGCGATCGGCAAGCGGTTCGATTTTGCGCACGCTTTCGAGAGAAGCGAAGCGCGGCTTGCGGGCCGGATGATACTCGAAGGTCTTGCGGTCCAGCGCGTAAATTTCGCGATCTTTGCCGACGCGTTTGTAGAAGCCCTGGACCGTCTTATCGCCCAGCCATCCCCGCTGGATCACCTCGGTCACGAAGGGCGCGAGCTGGAAGCGGTCGCGGAAAGGATCGTGCTGCGCCGCATCGTAGAGATTCTTCGTCACGTGGTCCCAGACGTCGATCCCGACGATGTCGAGCAGACGGTAAGTGGCGCTTTTCGGGAGTCCGATGAGTGGGCCGGTGAGCGCGTCGACCTCTTCGATGGTGAGATCATGCTCGACAGTCAGTTGCTGTACGGTGGAACCGAAGAATGTACCGATTCGATTGGCAATGAAGTTCGGTGTGTCTTTGCAGGGAACGACGCCCTTGCCCAGATGGCGGTCGCAGAAATCGGAGATCAGAGCGATGATATCCGGGCGGGTCTCCTGGCCGGGAATCACCTCGACCAGATGCAGATAGCGGGGCGGATTGAAAAAGTGGGCGCCGAGAAAGTGTTCGCGGAATTCCGATGAATGTCCTTCGGCGATTTGGGCAAGCGGAATGCCGCTGGTGTTAGTGGAGACGATGGTTCCCGGGCTGCGATGCTCGACCACCTTATCGTAGAGGGCCCGTTTGATCGCAAGGTTTTCGCTAACGGCTTCGACGATCCAATCGCAGTCTTTGATCTTCGGGAGATCGTCCTCGAAGTTGCCGGTGGTGATGAGGCGGGCGGATTCGGGAACGAAGAAAGCTCCGGGGCGGCCTTTCAGGGCGGTCTCTACGCCCTTGCGCGCCGCCTGGTCGCGTAGCTTCTGCTCCGGGAGGACGACGTCAAGCAGCAACGACGGAATCTGCGCGTTGGCGAGATGCGCGGCGATGCGGGAACCCATGGTCCCGGCTCCAAGAACGGCAACACGGCGAATTGGCTTCATCGAGAGAGTCCCGTTGGGGAGTATCTCATGCCCGTGTTACTTCATCGCCCGAATCAGGCCGACGACGAACTGCGCGCAGTATGTTCCCGCCACGCGCTCGAATTTCGGATGAGTATATTCGGAATTCGAGATGATGCGGATGGCGAGAAACGGAATCTGCATGCCCGCGGCGACGCCTGCCGCATAGGCGCTTTCCATGTCTTCGGAATCGGTGCCCCAGGTCTTGCGGGCCCAGCGGGCGAAATCGATCTGCCGGTTGAAGGAGTAAGCGGAGCCGATATTTCCGACGCGCAGCTTTCCTTTCTCGTAGCGAGTATTGCGTGCGGCCGCGAGCAGGGCCGGATCGCCGGAAAACGCGGTGAATGACTTCGTCTCCCGCCCGCCGATGCGCAGTTCGTGCGGCATGGGATTCCATTGGGTCACGTCGATACCGGCGCCCGCGTCTTTGTGTTCCGATTTATAGCCGCTGAAATCCATCGTCTTCGCGCCGAGGACAATATCGAAGACGTCATAGTCGGGATTGTGCGCCCCCGCGGTTCCCTCATCAATGATGGCGGCAGGATGAAAACGGTCGATAGCGAAGGCGGTCGAAGCAGAGGCGTTGATGGGGCCTTGTTCCGTGCGCGCGATTACGACCGATTTGGCTCCGATGCGTCCGGTCCAGTAGGTCCAGCTGCCTATCTGGACCTGTTGCTTGCCCTGGAGGGCGTCGAGGAGCGGGGCAATTTCGAAATCGACCGCGCCTTCCACAAGGAGGTCATGCCGATTGGCAGCAAAGAGAGTAGATGCGCCTGCCAGGAGTGCAAAGAGGGCAAAGAAAGCAAGACGAGGCGTCACGGTATTTCAGATGATCGCATGATCGCCTGCAAAAGGGCCGTGACTTGCGGGCAAAAGTCCAGAGAGGTTATTCAGCGGAGCGTTGCAAGCCGCCTGATATCGACGGCGCAGGCGGGAGCCGGGTTCTCATGGGGGGGCACCCGACATTCGTGACAAAGAGGCCGGACCATTCCGCAAATGCCCGCATTTGCGGGAGGCGAGACGATCCGTCATCTGATTAACGATCTCGGCCTGATCCTGAATCGATTTCACCGGCGCATCGTAAGTGAGTATTGCGCCAGCCACCGCAGTTTTTCGATCACGTCTCGAACCAGTATCTGGACATTATCTTCTGTTATCTCGCTCATCGCGTAGACCGGCTTCGAATCCGATTGCAGTCCCTCGACGCGGAGAATTTCCACGGAAGCCGGTAGAAAACTCTGCTGAGTAATCCCGGGCATAAGGCTTGCATCCTGCCAGAGAGCCGCCAGTTGAGGATGATATGTAGTGCGGAATCGCCATACCAGCTCATTTGCCCTTTCCGGATTCGAAAGTTCGGCGCTCAATTCGTGGACCAGATTGGCAGACTGGACGGCAATTCGGACTCCCTGCTCCATACGTGAATCAGGTTGCAGGACTGTTGCCAAGTATTACTCCTGCTTCGATTTCGTCGCCTGAAACAAAAATATGCCGCCATCAAGAAAGGACGGAACATCTCCAATTGTTCGAGGATTATTTCCAGACGGTGCCACCCGGACTCATGAAACCGTCTGCTTCTGCCGATAAGAATCCAGCAAGGGTGCGGTATGGATTCGATGATTTCATTGAAAAAGCACATCGAAGACTGGCATGACTCGCCGCCCGACGATTCGGCGCTTCAGGCCTGCCGCGCCCTTTTGCTTGCAGCGGGTAAGTCCGGCGATCGTGCCGTACCCGACCTGAAGCCGAATCTGGAGCAGAAGTTAACCGAACTGTCCAGTCGTCTCTCGCCGCCGGTTTCGCCGGAAGATCTTGCCAGCACAAGTCAAGACGCCAGCGTCGAGTTATCCAGGTGGGCGGAGCTGGCCTTTCTGCGCTACGAAGCCAGCGGGCGCGATCTCAAAGAAATCGTCGACGTCATGGCGAAGGCGATTGCTTCCGTGACGGAGCGCGATGAGCGTTATGCGCTGGAGGTCGGGGGCTTGACGAAAAAGCTCCGCGCGATTGCCAGTATCAGCGATCTTGCCGCGATCAGTCATTCCATTTTGGAAAGCGCGAGCGCGTTGACGGCCTGCGTCGAGCGCATTGTCGAGGATGGCAGGCAATCGCTTCTTCGGCTCAACGCGGAAGTGGAGGAGTATCGGTCGCGTCTGGTTAAATCGGAGCGGCTCTCGTCTCTGGATCCCCTTACAGGCCTTGCGAATCGGCGCAGTTTCGAAGACCATCTCAACGTGAGGATTCGGGCCAGAAATCGATTTTGCCTGATCCTCATCGATCTCAATAATTTTAAGGACGTAAACGATCGCCTGGGGCACCTTGCCGGAGACGAGGTTTTGAAACACTATGCCGGAAACCTTCGCCTGCAATTTCCTTCGACCGATCTGGTCGCGCGCTGGGGCGGCGATGAGTTCGCGGTGATTATTGCCACCAGCTATAAGGACGCCCAGGCGAGGGTACACCGCGTGCGCCGTTCGGCCCTTGGTGAATGCAGGATCAACGTCGCCCGGCAAATGGTAACTGTCACGGTCGACGCGTCCATGGGCGTGGTTGAGTGGGATGGCACGGAAAACGCTGCTGAGATGCTCGCCCGCGCGGACCGCTGCATGTATTTGGGGAAGGCTGCCACAAGAACCGTGCGCGCGGGCTGATACCGGCTCTCGGAACTGTAACTTGGAAGCTGTAACCTATAGGTGACAGGGAAGACAGGAGCCGGATTTTGTGATGGACCAGATTTTGTGATGGAATGGTCGCGCCTTTTAAGTTGCCGCCGAGCCGTGCCACCCGATTTTCCGGATAGAGACCGCACCGAATTCGAAAAGGACCTGAGCCGCGTGGTTTTCAGCACGCCGGTGCGAAGGCTTCAGGACAAAACTCACGTTTTTCCGCTCGAGCCGCACGATGCCGTGCGTACCCGTCTCACGCATTCGCTCGAAGTCAGTAGCGTCGCCCGCGATCTTTCCCAGGCTGCGATCCGGCGGCTCGAAGATCGCATCCCACAGCAATATGCGCACGCAATCTCCACGATTGCCGCCTCGGCCGCGCTCCTGCACGACGTGGGAAATCCCCCGTTCGGCCATGCCGGTGAACGCGCAATCCAGGATTGGTTCCTCCAGAAGCTGCGGGAAGACAAGAGATTCGAGGGAGTTTTCGTCGAAAAAACCAGCTCCGGTGGGTTGACCTGGCTAGCGCCGGCGCAGGATTTTCTCCAGTTTGACGGCAACGCGCAGATGATGCGGCTGGCCGGGCGTCTGCAGGTTCTGAGCCAGCACAACGGTCTGAATCTGACGTTCGCCACGCTCTCCGCCGCGTGCAAATACGTTGTCGCTGCCCGGGAGACCGTTCCGGGGAGGCATGAATATTCCAAGCCCGGCTTCTTCGAAACGGAGCGGGAACTCGTGGAGCAGGTGCAGGAAGAGACCGGGACCGGCGTGGCCAGAAATCCGATCGTTTACCTCGTCGAAGCCGCCGACGACATCGTTAACGTGTGCATCGATCTCGAGGATGGTATCCGGAAACGCATCTTCCGCTGGGACGAAATGATCGCGGAACTGGAACGCGGCGGCGCTGCCGGCGAAGGTGTTGCGCTGAAACGCGAGGCGGAGAGTCTGGCCGGCGCAAGCGGTTTTGTCGCCGACGATGTATTTGCACAGGCGTTCCGGACGAAGTTGATGGCGAGATTAATTCCCGCCGTGCTTACGGAATTCCAGAATTCGTACGATGCCATCATGTGTGGGGAATATGGCTACGAACTGGTCCGCCGTTCGGACGCCGCGGTGCTCTACAACGCCTGCAAGGAAGTGGTCAAAAGGCGTATCTTCAGCTCGGCCGAAGTGCTGCGATTGGAAATTATGGGACGGCGGGTGATTCAGGACATGCTGGACCTGTATTGGGAGGGCGTTTCGTTCGCCGATCGCGACGAAAAGGGATTCAGCGCCAAATTGTATTCGCTGGTGTCGGACAACTACCGCCAGGCTTTTGAACGGGACCTGACGCGAAATTACCCCACGCTGGACGGGGTAACGAAGCAACATTACCTCCGGCTGCGTTTAGTTTGCGATCAGGTCGCGGGAATGACCGATGCCTATGCCGTCCGGCAGCACAGGTCTCTCATGAATGTCTGAAGCTGCGGTTACAAATCCCGATACGATTTGCCGCGATCTCGCCAGACCATGCTCCCGCTCCTCCGCGACCGCGGGATTGCAGAGACGTGTTCCAGCATCACCTCCGAACACTACACTGGTGTTTTGAGTTCGCCTGATTCAATTGCGACGACAGTGGCGGTATTGGCCGAGAAGCCTTCCGTGGCCCGCGACATCGCAGGCGTGCTGGGAGCGACCGCACGCGGCGAGGGGTATCTGCACGGCAATGGTTACGTCGTAACGTGGGCCATTGGCCACCTGGCATCGCTCGCACAGCCGCACGAAATCCGGCCGGAGTGGAGAGCGTGGCGGCGCGATTTGCTGCCCATGCTCCCCGAATCCTGGCCGCTGGTTATTTACGAAAAAACGAAAGACCAGTTCGAGACGGTGCGGAAGATTCTGCTTTCGCCCCGCATCGCCAGTGTGATCTGCGCGACAGATGCCGGGCGCGAAGGAGAACTGATTTTCCGTTACATCTACGAGGCGGCGGGATGTTCGAAACCGGTCAGCCGGTTGTGGATCTCTTCGCTCACGCCGGAGGCGATTCGCAGGGGGTTCGACGCCATCCGGCCGGGGCGGGATTATGAGCCGCTGGCCGAAGCGGCGCGCGGGCGGAGCAGGGCCGATTGGCTTGTCGGCATGAATCTCTCCCGCGCCTACACGCTGACCTATGGCGATGAATTGAGCGTGGGGCGTGTGCAGACGCCGACCCTCGCGATGGTGGTGGAGCGCGAACTGGCGATCCGGCGGTTCGTGCCCGAGGATTATCTGGAAGTCGTCGCCGAGTTTCGCGCCACTACGGTAACGAATGCTGAATCCTACAAAGGCACATGGGTCCGGGATATCGCGGATGTCCAGAAGTCGGCGAAACTCGCAGCCGATGGCGTGGAGGCGTCGCAGATCGTCGCCCGGGCGCGCACAGGAAAAGCCGCGATTGAATCGATCAAATCGGAAACGCAGCGGATGGGCCCGTTGCCACTCTACGACCTCACCGAACTGCAGCGTCACGCCAACCGGCTGTTCGGATTCAGCGCGCAGAAGACGCTGGAGACCGCACAGGTCCTCTATGAGCGGCATAAACTGATCAGCTATCCCCGCACGGACAGCCGGCACTTGTCTCAGGATGTGGCTTCGACGCTGCCGCAGATTGTGCGGACCATTGCCGGGCCTTATCGGGAACATCTGGCTGCCGGCACAGGCGAAAAGCCGCTGAGCCGGAAGTTTGTGGACGATGCGAAGGTCAGTGACCATCACGCGATTATTCCGACCGTAACTGCGCCGGATCGCGCGGATCTGTCGCCCGATGAAAGGAAAGTCTACGACCTCATTTGTCGGCGGCTATTGAGCGCATGGCATGAGGATCATATCTGGTCGGTCACGACGGTAATCACTGCGATTTCGAATGCGGCTGGTTCCATTAAGACGATCGACCGCTTTCACTCATCGGGCAGGACGATTCAGCAGACGGGATGGAAAGTACTCGATCTTGAGTCGGGGAGAAGACAGACGGCGAGCAGGCAATCGGAAGAAGAGCAGGCACTGCCGCCGGGTCTCGCGCGCGGCCAGGCGCAGGACGTGCTGAGCGTGGAAAGTGTGAAGAAGAAAACCCGTGCGCCCAGGCGCCTTACAGAGGCCACGCTCTTGACTGCGATGGAGACGGCGGGCAAGACGCTCGATGAAAAGGAGCTGTCTGACGCCATGAAAGACAGCGGCCTCGGAACGCCCGCAACGCGGGCCTCGATTATCGAAGTGCTGCTGAAGCGCGATTATATCGTGCGCAACGGGAAGAACCTGGAGGCGACGGACAAGGGCATCCAGTTGATTGAAGTGGTGCATCCCGAGGTGAAAAGTCCGGCAATGACCGGGCAATGGGAAGCATACTTGAAGCGTATTGAGCGCGGCGAGGCTCAGTTGGCCCCGTTCCTTGAGGGGATCGAGGAATATGTGCGCAACGTGGTAGGGAAGGTTGCGCAGCTCCCGATAGCCGCGCGGGCGGGCGCGATTCCAGAGCAGCCAGCGGCGCGGTCATCGGCCGTGGAAGCGGTGGAAAACGAACCGCTCGCGGATCTGCTGCATCGCGCATTCGGATTCTCCTCCTTCCGCGCGAATCAGGAAGAGGTCTGCCGCACAGTGATCGAGGGGCGAGACGTGCTGCTCGTGATGCCGACAGGCACGGGTAAATCGCTCTGTTACCAGCTGCCGGGCATCGCGCGCGGGGGCACGACGTTAGTGATCAGTCCCCTGATCGCTCTGATGGAAGATCAATACGCGAAGCTGCGGGAGCGGGGCTTTGCGGTCGAATGCATTCATTCGGGGCGCGATCGCGCGGCTTCGCGCCAGGTCTGCATCGACTATCTCAGCGGCAAACTGCAGTTCCTTTTCATTGCACCGGAGCGTCTGCGCGTGAGCGGGTTCCCGGAAATGCTGGCGAAGCGGAAGCCTGGTCTCGTCGCGATCGATGAAGCGCATTGCATCTCGCAATGGGGCCACGACTTCCGGCCCGATTACCGGCTGCTCGGCAGTTATCTGCCGACCCTGCGGCCGGCGCCGGTGGTCGCCCTTACAGCAACCGCGACGCCGATCGTGCAGAGAGACATCCGCGACCAACTCGGCCTTGTGGAACCGGCCAGTTTTATCCACGGGTTCCGGCGCTCGAATATCGCAATCGAAGTGGTGGAAACAAGCCCTTCGCAGCGTCCCGGTCTGGCGCGCGAGTTGTTGGTCGATCCGGACCGGAGGCCGGCGATCGTCTATACGCCCAGCCGCAAACAAGCCGAGAGTGTGGCTGCATTGCTCGCCGGCGACTTCCCCACTGCCGCGTATCACGCCGGTCTCGATTCGGATCGCCGGCGCCGCGTGCAGGATGGGTTTCTGGCCGGGAAGCTTGAAGTCATCGTCGCCACCATCGCGTTCGGGATGGGGATCGACAAAGCGAATATCCGGTCTGTCATCCACACCGCGCTACCCGGAAGTATCGAAGCTTACTACCAGGAGATTGGCCGCGCGGGGCGCGATGGAGAACCAAGCCGGGCGATCCTGATGCACTCCTATGCGGACCGTTATACGCACGATTTCTTCTTCGAGCGGGACTACCCGGATGTGAAATTGCTCGACCAGATCTATGGGAGGCTGCGGCCGGAACCGCAGGCGCGGGAGTTTCTTGAAAAGCAGAGCCGGATTCCCGGGGATGTTTTCGAAAAAGCTCTCGAGAAGCTTTGGGCGCACGGCGGGGCGGCTGTCGATGCGATGGACGAGGTCAGCCGGCCGAATGGGCACAGTGATAAATGGCGCGACTCGTATATCGCCCAGGGCGAGCAGAAGCGCAGTCAGATCGAAGCCATGATCCGGTATGCGCAGAGTAATCACTGCCGGATGGCGAGTCTGGTCCGTCACTTCGGGGACATTGCAGATGGACAAAAGTCATGCGGCATTTGCGATTTCTGCGCGCCGGAAAACTGCATTGCGCAGCGGTTCCGCGCGCTGACGCAACCGGAAGAGAATGTCGCGCGCGACGTTCTCGATTCCCTGACAATAAGTGGCAGGTCGGTGGGCCAACTGCACGCGGAGTTGTGCGGCCCGCGAAGCTTGAGCCGGGATCAGTTCGAAGAGCTGTTAGGCGCGATGGCGCGCGGCGGACTCGTTCGGCTGACGGAGGCCGTGTTTGAGAAAGACGGCAAGCAAATTCCCTTCCGCAAAGCGCATCGGACGCGCGACGCCGAATATGTGGATGAAGACAAGCCGCTCGAACTGACGATTCGGGACACGACTTACGCCGCCGCGGCTGAAAAGCGGCCGCTGAAAAAGAAACGTGCGGCGTCGAAGACAAAGTCGAAATTCAAAGCCCCGCGCCAGACGCCTTCCCTGAACTCCCATCTCGAAGAGGCGCTCCGAAAGTGGCGGACCGGTCAGGCGAAACGGCTCGGTGTACCGGCATTCCGCATCATGTCGGACAAGGTTCTGATCGGAATTGCGGAAACGCAGCCCAGGACAGCGGCGGAGTTGCTGGCGATTCCGGGGATCGGGATTGCATCGGTCGAAAAGTATGGCGCGCAGCTTTACAGGATTCTCAACGAAGCCCGGGGATGATATAGTTTTCTGACATGAACCGAAGAATTCTGGCACGCGTTTCCGCCGGAGGTTTGTTCCTCCTGCTCGCCTGGATGGCTTACACGCAGAACCAGGGCCAGCCTCCGCAGCTGAAGGTCAATAAAGTCCACGACGATCTTTATGAGATCGAAGGCGACGGCGGTAACGTCGCGGTGCTCGTTACCAATGAAGGTGTGATTCTGGTCGACGATAAGTACGAGCGGGATCATGACGCGATCGTGGCCGGAATCAAGTCGGTCACGCAGCAGCCGGTCAAGTACGTGTTCAGCACGCACTATCATGAGGATCACAGTGGCGGGAATGCGAAGTTCCTCCCCACCTCTGAAATCATTTCCACCCGGAACGCCCGCACCAACATCCTGGAGCATAAGCAGTCCAACGGGAGCCCGAACACTCTCCCCGCCCGCGTCGTGTTTACAGACGAGACCTCGGTGTTTCTGGGTGGTAAAGAAGTTCGCGCGCATTATTTCGGCCGCGGCCATACGAATGGCGACGCCGTTATCTATTTCCCGCAGGACAACACGGTGCACACGGGCGATCTGATGGCGGGAGAGAGTCCGTTGATCGATTATCCGGGTGGGGGCAGTCTGGTGGAGTGGCCGAAGACCCTCGACGCGGTGATGAAGGCCTGGAATTTCGAGACCGTAATCCCCGGCCATGGACCGGTCACGACCAAAGCAGGCCTGCTGACCTACCGGAACAATGTCGATAAGTTGAAGACTCGGGTGACGGGCCTGGTCCGCCAGGGGAAGAGCCAGGACGAAGTCGCCAAATTCATGACGACGGAATACAAGTGGGCGCCCGGTAGCCTGCAACAGCAGTGGAGCGTTCCGGGCATGATGACAGAATTGAAGTAAGGTCGCCTTGAAGGGTGTGGCGCGCGCACTCGTGCGTGCCGCGTCGGCACTCTTGCCGACGCTGTATTCGTTGATGAGCGAAGAGGTGTCGAGAGAGTCTCGACACGGCACGCTGAGAGCGTGCGTTACGTCCCGCCAGGAATTTAAAGCAGCAGGGCGGTCGCGCCTGATGCCATCAGCGCGGCTGCGGTTCCGAACGCCGCAACCGGCGAAACCACAGTCCAGAGCGTTCCGACGAGCGCACTTGCGATCAGATCGCCCGCTCCGTTCACCGCGCCCAAAGTCCCATAGACAGTCCCGCGCATTGCGGGATCGGTCAAATCGGGCGGAATCGCGCCTTCCAGCGTGTCCTGCGCGGCGGCGAAGATTCCCGATACGACGAACACCGCCGCCAGGACCGCGAAGTTCGCGGATCCGGAAGTAAACAGGAGCGCGGTCGCCGCTGCCACAAACGCCGCGCAGAAATATCCCCCGGAAAGCAGCGGGCGTTTGGGCATGAGATCCGCCAGCCAACCGATCGGGAACGATGCACTGGCGTAGACGACGTTGCGGATCACGTACAGCAGCGCCGCCAGTTGCGCAGCGCGAACGGGCCCGTAGACCGGCCGAAGCAGTGTTGCGGCCGCGAGGGTCAACAGGGTAGGTGAAAAATCCCCCGATCCGAAGAGTCCGACAGACAGCAGGAATCGCCGGAAAGCAGTTGGCAGTTGGCGGATCGACGCCACCAGCTTTTTGCCCGGCTGCGGCTGGCGGCGCGTCTCCTTCACCATCAGGGCGAAGATCAAGGGAGCGCACACACCGGGGATGAGCGAGAGAAGGAATATCCTGCGAAAAGGCAAATCCGGCGGCTGGTTCGGCAGGAGAGACAGGAGCGCCACGCCCGCCAACGGCCCGATGACTGCACCGACCGTGTCCCCCGCCCGGTGAAACCCGAACGCGCGACCGCGCACCTCCGGGTCCACCGATTCCGAAAGCATAGCGTCGCGTAGCGATCCCCGAATGCCTTTCCCGAACCAACTGACCATCCGGCCGAGCAGAATCGGAATCCACGTGACGGCGGTTGCGAAGATCGAGAGGCCGGTGCCGGTGAAAAGGTATCCCAGCACGATCATCCATTTGCGCCGGCCGATTTTGTCCGAATAGTGACCGGCGAAAAGCTTAAGGAAGCTGGAGAACGCGTCCGAGGCGCCTTCGATCCACCCGAGAGCCGCAGCCGCTACGTGGATAATCGGCAGGAAGCCGGGCAATACAGCGAGGACCATTTCGTAGCACGCGTCGGAAAGCAAACTGGTAATGGTCATTCCCCAGACGTTCCGGTTGAGCCAGCGCGGCATATAGTCTATAGTCCTACTCGGGCTCGGCTGGAAAGCCCTGATACAATCAAACTGCAACTGAGTTGCTATTATGCTGCAAACTTTCGTGATCACTTTGCGCGAGGGAGTCGAGGCTGCGCTGGTGATCGCCATCACTGTCGCCTGGCTCAGGAAAACCGGCCGGCTCGATCTCATGCCGACCGTCTACCGGGCACTCATAAGTGCTGTTATTGCTTGCTTTCTGGCGGCATGGGCCTTCACAAAAATCGAATATAACGAGGACGCCTACGAAGGCTGGGTCCTGCTCATCAGCGCGGTTTTCGTCTTCAGTATGGTGATCTGGATGAACCGCCATGGCGGGAAGCTGAAAGGCGAAATTGAAACTCGTTTGCAAAAGGACACCGGTGAAAGCGGCAGCCGCTCCGGCGTGTTTCTGTTCGTTTTTCTGATGATATTCCGCGAGGGTGTCGAGACCGTTTTGATGCTCTTCGGTACGGTACAGCTCGACACATCAGGCATCCTCAACGTTCTCGGCGGAGTCCTTGGCATCGGCTTGGCGGTGCTGTTCGGCGTGAGCTTCGTGCGCGGGACTATCCGCATCAACCTGAAACAGTTCTTCCAGATGACCACCGTCATCCTCATGGTTGTGGTGGTGCAGCTTGTCATCACCGGTTTGCACGAGTTATCGGAAAGCCAGATTTTGCCGGCGAGTACGCGCGAAATGGCGCTGATCGGGCCGGTAGTCAAAAACGATACCTTCTTCTTTGTTACGATTCTCGCGCTGGCCGCGGCGATGATGCTGCTCGAGTGGCGCAAACGCCGGGCGCCGAAGACAGCGGGTTTGGAGGGAGCGGCTCTGCGAAAAGCGCAATGGTCCGCGCGGCGCGAACGCTTGTGGATGACCGCATCCTGCATCGCGTCCTGCGCCTTTATTCTCATGATCAGCGCCGAATTCATTTACGCGCGCCAGGAGACGGCTCTCTCCGCCGCCGCACCGGTGACGCTGGAGAGCGGCGCCGTGCGAATCCCGGTCGCGTCGGTCAGCGATGGCAATTTGCATCGTTTCCAGTTGGAAGACGCGGGCGTGACCGTGCGATTTATAGTCATTGAGAAGGCCGATCACACGCTGGCGACGGCCTTCGATGCCTGCCAGATTTGCGGCACGCAGGGCTATTATCAGAAGGGTCCCGAGGTGATTTGCCGGAATTGTGCGTCAGCGATTGTGATCGGAACCATAGGAACGAAGGGCGGTTGCAACCCGATTCCGTTGAAATCGCACGTGGATGGGGGAACGCTGGTGATCGATGCAACGGCGCTCGAAGGTGGGGCTAAGATTTTCGGCAAAGGCTGAGATAGCGTGAAATGATTTTTCGTTTCGTTCAGGAATCGATTCGCCGCGCGCCGCGCCGCAAGGCTCTGATTATTGCGGCGATCGCGATGGGGTCGGCCGTCGCTACCGCGATGCTCGGCGTCATGCTGGATATCGGCGACAAGATCAATTCCGAGTTGCGCTCCGAAGGCGCCAATATCGCCGTCACAGCGCGAGCCGCCGCGGTGACGGGAGGCGTCGGTTCCATCTCCGCGGGCGCGGCGGGCACGGCGGATTACATCCCCCAGTCTGAAGTACCCAACATCAAGAAGATCTTCTGGGGCCTGAATATAACCGGGTTTTCCCCGTCCCTCGCCGCGCAGGATGGCGCGTTGCAGGTGGAAGGGGTCTGGTTCTCGCATCCCTACCCCACGCCCGATGGCGGAACGCAGATGACCGGTCTAAGCGCGGTCAACCCCGCATGGCATATCGCGCAGGGTCATTGGCCTGAGGGCGCCTTGAATGAATCGGTTGTTGGTTTCAGCGTGGCACGCCGGCACGGATGGAAAGTGCGCGACGAGATCATGGTGCTGGGGGCGCCTTTTCGTATCGCCGGCATTCTTTCGACCGGCGACGAAGCCGACGATCGCGTCTTCCTGCCTCTCCAGCGCGTACAGGAGTTGACGCAGCGGCTTGGGAAAGTGGATCGCATCGATGTCGCGGCCCTCACAAAACCGGAAGACGACTTTGCGCGCAAAGATCCCAACACGATGACCGCGAAAGAGAAAGAGCGCTGGAGTTGCGCCAACTATGTCACCTCGATCGCGTATGAGATCGAGCAGGCTCTGCCCGGTACCCAAGCCCGCCCCGTGCGGCGCGTAGCTGATAACGAAGGCAAGATCCTCAGTCGCGTCAGCGGCTTGATGGGGCTGATCACGCTGGTGGCATTGCTCTCGGCAGGCCTGACTGTATGGAGCCTTACGGCAGCGACCATGGTGGAGCGGCGCGGCGAGATTGCGATCATGCAGGCCATCGGCGCGGCACGATGGGTCGTGGCGAGTCTCTTCGGGCTTGAGATCGCGTTGGTCGGTCTCGTGGGCGGCGTGATCGGCGCGTTTGCGGGCGTCATTCTGGCGCATTATGTGGGCGCATCGGTTTTCAAGGAAGCGGTTGCGGTGTCCTGGATATTGCCGTTCCTGATCGTGCCGGCCGCCATGGCAATTGCGCTCGCGGGAGCGGCGCAGCCCCTACGGCGCGCTCTGCGGATAGAACCCGCGGTCATCCTGCGCGAAGGGCTCTGAGCGGAAAGGCCGATGTTCTGGACATTCGTCATCCGCGCTTTGGAATATCGCAAACAGCGACTACTGCTGGCCTTTTCAGCACTGGCGATAGCGGCCACGCTGGCCACGGTTTTATTCGGAATCTACGGGACTGTCGAACGGCGATTTCGCGATGAGTTTCGCAGTTACGGGGCGAACATCGCCGCCGTGCCGGTGAATGAAAAGACCGTTCCGATTGCTATTGCAACCGCGGCGGAACGTCTGGGTGCCGAGGCCGCGCCTTTTCTGATTACATCGGGCCGCATCGGCGCCCAAGCGATTCCGGTCGCCGGGTTCGTGCCCGCGAAATCCGCTCAGATGACGTCGTACTGGCACATGCAGGGGAGCCGGGATATCGGGCCGGGCGAATGTATCGCCGGCGAGCTACTTGCAACCCGATTGCAACTGAAGGTGGGCGCGAGCGTCCTGATCGAGGGATCTCCGTGCGTTCTCAAAGGCATCGTTTCAACGGGCGGCGCGGAGGATCGGGAGGTTCTCGTCCCTTTCGAAACGGCTGCGGTGCTGGCTGGGGTCCACGATGCGGCGAGCGTGATCGAGATTCGCGCGCCGGGTGGCAAAGAGGAGCAGATCCGCGCCGCACTCGCCGTGCAGTTTCCGGCCGCGGATGTTCGCACGAATCTTGCCGTCGCCGGAACCGAGTCCAATGTGGTATTCAAAATCCGCGCATCGCTCTTCCTTTTAACGCTGCTCATTCTGGGAATTACGACGCTCTGCGTCAGCAGCAACTTCAGTGAGATGGTGATCGAGCGGTCAAAGGAAATCGGCATTCTGAAAGCACTCGGCGGCGCGGAGCGGAAGATCGCCGCGTTCTTCGTTTCCGAATCCGCCGTGCTCGCCGTCGCCGCGACCCTCGCCGGATATGGGGTCGGTGTCTTAGCCGCCGCGGGCATCGGGCGCGAAGTCTTTGGGGGTGTATTCCGGCTCGAACTGAGCTGGGGCGTATTCGGCGGCGTCACCGGCGTTATGCTGGCCGTGGCGGGTGTTGCAACGGCAATTTCCGCCTCGCGGATCTGGAGCATCCAGCCGGCGATCATTTTGAGGGGCGAGTGAGTTCATTCATCGAACTGGTTGAGGTGACGAAAGTGTACGGCAAAGGGCTTGCTGCCGTGCATGCAGTCGATGGCGTCAACTTCACCGCGGAACGTGGCGAGTGGATCGCCATCATGGGGCCTTCCGGCTCCGGCAAGACCACGTTTTTGAACCTGCTCGGATGTCTGGATCAGGCAACGCGCGGCGCGGTGCGGATCGACGGCACGGACACGTCACAGCTTCGCCATGCGGAACTGGCGCGCTTCCGCAGCGAAACGGTCGGCTTCATTTTTCAGCAGTTCCACCTGGTCCCGCATCTGACCGCGCTCGAAAACGTGATGCTGGCGCAATTCTTCCACAGCATGACGGACAAGGCGGGCGCGCTGCAGGCGCTGAAGGACGTGGGGATGGAGAGCCGCGCGGCTCACCTGCCTTCGCAACTCTCGGGCGGCGAGCAGCAGCGGGTCTCGATCGCGCGCGCGCTGGTGAACGATCCGAAGATTATCCTCGCGGACGAGCCCACGGGCAATCTGGACGCCGAAAATCAACGCATCGTTTTCAAGATCCTCAGTGATCTTCACGCCCAGGGCCGCACCATCGTGATGGTGACGCATGACGAAAATGCGGGCCGCCTGGCCGACCGCCGGGTGAATCTCGACCATGGCCGCATCACGGAAACACTGGTGTTTTCGGCCGAAGAAAATCAGGATTTCGACGAAGTTCTGGAACATCTCTGGGATCGCCGGGAAGCATCCAATCACATGCAATCGACCGACTTTACCGCGATGCAGTGGCGCAGGTTAATCGCCACGCTGACCCGCATCGGCCTGGTCACCGTGAGAGATGGCAAGGAAGAGTTCACACCTGCGGGCGAGGAGCGTGCGCGCAATGTGATCCGCCGGCATCGCCTCTCCGAACGGCTCTTCATGGACGTCCTCTCGATCCGCGATGAAGTGGAAATCGAATCGAGCGCCTGCAAGTTCGAACATATCCTGAGTCCCGACGTCACAGACCGGCTCTGTTCCCTGCTGGGACATCCTCTCGAGTGCCCCCACGGCAGCCCGATTCCCCAGGGGGAATGCTGCGCCGAAAAGCGCGTGCTGGATCATGCCGAAATCGCAAACGTGCTGAGCAGCATCAAATCGATTTGATAGTCTCGGAAATCAACTCATGTACAAAGTGGTAATTATTGGCTCCGGCTGCGCCGGCAACACAGCTGCGATTTATACCGGAAGGGCGGGTCTCGAGCCGCTCGTGATCAAAGGCCATGAAGTCGGCGGGCAGCTTTCTCTCACGACAGAGGTCGAGAACTTTCCAGGATTCCCGGAAGGCATCAACGGCCCCGATCTCATCGAGAATATGAAGAAGCAGGCTGAGCGGTTTGGCGCCGTGTATCTGGACGGGCAAGTCACCGAAGCCGACCTCTCGAAGCGCCCGTTCCGCCTGAACGTCAGCGGCGAATGGATTGAAACCCGCACGCTGATCGTTGCTTCGGGCGCGAAAGCCCGGTGGCTCGATCTGCCCTCCGAGCAGCGGCTCATCGGTCATGGCGTCAGTTCCTGCGCAACGTGCGACGGTTTCTTCTATCGCGAGAAGAAGATCATGGTGGTGGGCGGCGGCGATTCCGCCATGGAGGAAGCGAATTTTCTCACGCGCTTTGGCCGCGAAGTTGCCTTGGTGCACCGCCGCGATTCGTTCCGGGCTTCGAAGATCATGCTGGAGCGCGCGCGCAATAATCCCAAGATTGAATTCATCATGAACACTGCCGTTGAGGATGTATTCGACGTGAGCTCGAACATCGTTACCGGCGTGAAGCTTCGCAATCTGGTGACCGGTGAAACCTGGGAGCGGGACGTCGACGGGCTTTTCGTTGCCATCGGCCATATCCCGAACACCCAGGTGTTCAAAGGGCAGCTCGATCTGGATCCCGATGGGTACCTGCTTTCTCATGGCGGCGCACGCACCAATATTCCGGGCGTGTTCCATGCAGGCGATGTGCAGGACCGCGTTTACCGCCAGGCGATTACAGCGGCCGGCGCCGGATGCATGGCCGCCATAGAAGCCGAACGCATGCTTGAAACGGAGGGACATTAATCATGATCGAGAGACTGACCCCGCCTGGCGTACCGGCTCCGAGAGGGCCTTACTCGCCTGCCGTTCGCGCGGGGGATTTCATTTTTCTCGCCGGACAAGTACCCGTCGATCCAGCTACGGACAAGATCTCACCCGGCGATATCCGGCACGAGACCCGTTTGGTTTTGGACAACGTGAAGCGGCTGCTGGAAGGCGTCGGATCTTCGCTGGCCAACGTCGTGAAGGTCGGTGTGTTTCTGTCGGATGGGAGCGAATTCGCACAGATGAACGAGGTCTACGCGGAGTTTTTCGGTGAGTCGAGGCCGGCCCGCACAACAATCGTTTGTAAGTTCATGGCCGATATCAAGATTGAAATCGATTGCATTGCATATAGCCCAAAGAGCTTCTGACAACGAGGTTTGAACAGCACCAGGGCCCACGGCAGTCACCGTGTGCGGAGAACAATCACCAAAATTGGCGTGGGCGCAGCCGGCGGCACGGCGATCGGTGCGATTGCCGGCGCAGGCGCAATCTACGGCCAGCACGAGCGCCATACGGGGCACTGAATCAGGTTTTCTTGATCGACACCGACCCGCGATCGGTCGCTACCGTAATCTGTGGACCGGCGCCGTTCTGACCCCTGATGGTTGCCGTTTGCCCTGAAGACTGGACCTGAAGGCGCGAGCCGAATGCGCTCTCAATCTCACCATGGTGCGTAGATCCCTCGATCTGAAACCCGGCGCTTTCCGGTACGGTCAAAGTGATGTCACCGTCACGAGTATGAATTTCCATTTTCGGCAAAGGGATGCGAGTGGCCGTGAACTGGATATCGCCCCGATTGACGTTAATATCCAGCAACTCGGTAGCATCGGTCACTTGGATGTCGCGCGTTCCGCTCTGAAAGTGAACGGGTCCGGAAATATTCGACATCTTCAGGTCGCCCAGATCCATCGTGACTGTGCCGGGGACGGCCTCGACCCGAAACTCGGTCCGGGATGAACGGAACTCAAGTGGCTTCGTCAGCGCGCGGAACTCCAGGTCGCCCGAAAATTCGCCTTTGATCGTCACCTGCCCCAGGATGTTCTGGATCTGAATATCGCCGCCCCTGCCCTGCAGGTCGATGCTTCCCTTAACGTCCGCGGCATGGATGTCTCCGCTCCGCGATGCTTCGATCCTGACATCCTTTCCGATGTGGTTCAGGCGAACATCGCCGCGTCCACCGGAAACATCGATGGTCCCGTCGACATCGTCCACTTCCAGGTCGCCGTTCCGGCCGCGCGATTCCACATTGATTCCCCTGGGCACGACAATGTCCAGGTCCGCCGAGTTGCCGATAAAACGCGGCGCCCTCAATTCGCCGCCGCGAATCACCAACGCGTCTCCCTCCCTTTCGATGTGAACCGCAGTTCCGGATCTTGCGCGGTCGGCCGCATTCTGGCTGAACGCCCGAATGGTCTGGTGCCCGGTCACTTTCACTTCTACGGCATCGCCGCCTTTCAGCGAGAAATCGCCGCGGACATTGTCCAGCACGATCCGCGTAACGCCCTGAGCCGGCTCCACGAAGTTTACATCGTATCCGTAATCCGTACCGAGGAAACCGATTCCGCGCGTATCGAAGTTGGCGAAGCGAAACTCGCGATTTCTGCCAAACAGAGCCAGGAAGATGCACAGGACAACAATCCAGAAAATCAACCCTCCGCCGATCGGACGCGGCGGAGCAACAGACCCCCGACCGGCATGGAAAAGCACCTCGATCAATCCGATGACGCCGACCGCGATCAGAAAGAATGGCCAATAATCCGCAATCCTCGCGAAGGCGAGCAGGTCGGGCCGGACATTGTAAACCAAAAAGAAAATGCCGACAAGAATGACTATCAGGGCCCCGGTAATAGAACGTTGTCTCACGAATGCGCACCCGGTTCGTTGCGGGGCGGAGGAACTGAGTCGCTTCCGCGCCACCTGCGCCTTCCGCCGCCCAAGAGCCTCAGAAGGCCGATGACAATCAACAACACCGGCCATGTCTGGCTGAAACGAAATGGCGTAAAACGATCGAACGCGAACAAGACGCCGATCGTGATGAGGATAATGGGGCCGGTAATCGCCCTCATGAGGTACGCGCTTTGATCGTTCATCGCCGGGCTCCCGCATTATCGGTCCGGTGATCCGGGTCGTGAGCGCGGCCACTTACGCGCACGTAAAGCATATAGATGCCGCACACAATCAGGCCCACGGGCCAGTAACGCCCCAGTTCTTCCATGCTGATGATGCCGGTGGTATCGAGCAGCAAAAGGAAGCCCAGCGCGATCAGCAGAATTGCCCCCGCGGGGAACCTGCCCTGGGTCGGCCGGACATCGAACAAACCGGAGAAATCTTCCACCGGGACGCCGTGGCGCCGGTTGCGCGCTGTATGGTACGCCTCAAAAGCCATATAGAAAACCCACGCGGCAATCAGGAGCCCGATCAAAGGCTCGAACGGACCTCTCGTGCTGCTCGCCAGGCTGACCAGAAGCCCGAAGACCACGGCATGAATCAGACCTTTGGCATATTGGCCGTTATAGATCGCTCCCACCCCCGGGATGAACCCGAGGATCAGCGCCAAAGCGGGATGAGCGCCATAATCGACGGCCGCGCTTGTCGTCGAAGCGGGCGCGGTATAGGGCGACGACGACGCCGCCGCTGGAGAAGGAACCGCGGGAGAAGGAGCCGCGGGAACATGCTCCGCGCAATAGATCGACCCCAGAGCCGGCCGCTGGCATTCCTGGCACATCGGTTTTCCGCAATCGCGGCAAAACGCCGCGGCGGGTGCATCCGGATGAGTGGCGCAATTCATGACCTAGTTCCTGTTCTCGTTCTTCATATCGGGGTCCGCCTGGGGCTCAAGCTGCTGCGCCCAGTCGTCGATCTGGTTACTGACTTCATAGACCAACGGCGTACTTTGGTAACTCTTCACCGCCCGATCCCAAACGCGATGCGTGCCGTTATCGAGAGAAACCCACACCCGCACGGGGTTTAGATCGGCCGCGGCAAACGTCCTTTCGGGCAGACCAAAAGCCCGCGCCATGATGGTGAGCGACATCAGCGTCATCGCCGCGCTCATCGCGAAGCGTGGCTGCAACACCGGGGCAAACGTCCGATTGATCCAGCCGCTGATACCGCGGCCGCGCAGCTGAAACTCCGATCCGGCATTAGTGGCCTGCAATATCCTCGCGATCAACACAGGGGGGCACTCCACTTCGGCCGCGCGATCCATGAAGCCGACGGCGAAACCGGCATCTTCGGCGAGAAGCGCGCACGCTGCGCAGGATTCCCGATGGCGCAGAAACGCGTCCCGCTCGGCCTCCCTACCAGGGGCCGCCAGAGCCTCGTCGAGCCAATCGGCGAGCAGGATCTCGAATTCGGCGCACGTAAACATGTTCATCAGACCGCGGACCTGTATTTCTTCAATAACCGGGCCAGCTCAGCGCGGCCACGGTTCAAACGCGATTTCACCGTTCCCTCCGGTATGGCGAGAACCTCGGCGATTTCCCGGTATTCCATTTCCTGCAGGTCCCGCAGAACGATCGTTTCGCGAAGCTCGGGGGAGAGCCTCGTCAATGCCGCCTGCAACAATTCGCTGGCTTCACGGCCGGCGACGGTGCTATCCGGGCGGCTGGTGGATGTGAATCTTTCCTCGGTTCGCCCTTCCCCACCCGGGAATTGCTCCTCAATCGAGTCCGTAATCCTCTCGTTCCGGGTGCGGCGGTAATGATCGATCAACAGATTACGGGCAAGCCGGGCGAGCCAGGTGGTGAACGAACCTTCAGCCGACCGAAAGCTCCCCAGCGTCCGGTAAACACGCAGAAAAACCTCCTGCGTCAGGTCCTGCGCCTCGGAGTCTTTTCCGGTAAATCGATAGCAAAGGCCGTAGATCCGGCGCGTGTGCAGGCGCACCAGTTCTTCCCAAGCCGCATCGTTTCCGCTCAGACAACGCTCGACTAGTGTAGAGTCCTGATCCAAACTACCCGCGATCGACTGGGAGCGAACCACGCCCGAAAGATCCCAGATCGCTTCCGCTGTCGCCATCTTGCGTTAAATCCTTCTGATGGAAGGAACGAGGCATTCTCATCATAGGTTCAATCTTTCATCTGATCCACCGCCCAGGCACGGGGCCTACATGGTCCGGCGGACCTGTTATGCTTGCATTCTAAAGGGTTTTTTGGGTTCGTTTTGCTGAGAATTGCTCAAAGATGACCTGTCCATTCTGCGGCCACCTGGAAGATCGTGTGATCGATTCGCGCGAAAGCCGGGAAGGCGATTCCATTCGGCGGCGGCGCCAATGCCTGGGCTGCGAGAAGCGGTTTACCACCTACGAGCGCATCGACGAAGTGCCGTATATGGTGATCAAGAAGGACGGGCGCCGGGAGAAATTCGACCGCCAGAAGGTGTTGAACGGCCTGCTGAAGGCTTGCGAGAAGCGGCCCATCAGCATGGCGAAACTTTCCGATCTGGTCAACCAGGTGGAGGCCAAGGTGACCGATTCGCCGGACCGGGAAATCACGACGACCGAGATCGGCGAATACCTGATGGATAGCCTCCGCGGGGTGGACAAGATTGCCTATGTGCGGTTCGCCTCCGTGTACCGGGATTTCCAGGACGAGCAGGCGTTCCTCAACGAATTGCGGGATTTGACCCGGCAGTTACCGGGCGAGCGCGGCGGCACGTCGTAGGCGGAGCTGGGGTTCAATCTGGTCCAGCCCGCTCACAGTGAAATCGGGCGCAAATCCCATATCGTCAGTTTCCGCGCCGGACCGGTTACATTGGCAGACCTGATATCCGTAAGCCTTTGCGCCGGCGGCATCCCATGCATTGGACGATATGAACAGGATCTCAGCGGCCGGGATCTGCAGGATCTCGGGGCCGAGAGCGTAAACGCGAGGCGATGGCTAATAGGTCTTGACCCGGTCGACCGAAATGACGTGGGCGAACAAAGAACTCAGCCCGCTGTGGGCGACGGCCGATTCCACCATTTTGGCTGTTCCGTTCGAAAGAATTGCCAGCGGGGCACCATCGAGACTCTCGATCGCAGCCCTGACTTCCGGGAACGGGGAGGGAGAAAGATACGCATCCATCAGCTTTTGGAGCTGTGGTTCGGTGGCTTCAATCCGGAGTTCGCGGACAGAAGAGCGGAGCGCGGTCTCAGTGACCTGCCAGAAATCCTCGTAACGCTCCATGAGCGCCAGTAACCAGGTCGATTCCAGCTGCTTCCGCCGCCACAGGTCGGACAAAGCCCGCAGGTCGCCTTTTATGCCGTGGTCGCCGCGCAGAACGACCGAGTGGACATCGAAGAGAGTGCCGTATGCATCAAAGACGAAGGCGCGGGGTCGGGGCGGCACCTCACCATTATGAGTGCAACCCCACGAGAGTAGAAATCATCAAACCATATGATGGTGGCCATTTTGGGCGTTTTTACTATATGCGTTTGTAAAGTCCTGTGATAATATTGAAACTCGGGAGCTGTGTGCCGTCACCGTGGTTCACAGGTGTGTGTTTGCCCTTCCTAACGACAACAAAGCAAAAAAGATGACTGTTTTTGGCACGTTTTTTTCCGTGACTCCCCGTTGGCGCGCGGAAATTCGATTCAAGGGGATTCGCCATGGCGCATGACGATGACGATCAATTTTTAGCCGAAACCCCTGTAGGCATTAACTTCGAGGAAGAGGCGACGAAGTTTTTCGATCCGGAAGCGGAAGCGGACTTCCTCCACCCTCATCAACAGCCCGTCGAAGAATCCATCTACACAGATGACCCGGTTCGGGTCTACCTGCGCGAAATGGGCGCCGTTCCCCTGCTTACCCGGGAAGGCGAAGTGGATCTCGCTCGCCGCATGGAGCGCGGCAAACTGCGGATGCAGAAGGCCATCAGCCGCTCGGCTCTGGTACAGCTTGCCGTAGTGGAGTTGGCCGAACAGCTCAAGAAGAATCCCGACGATCTCGACACCATGGTCGATATCGGGGGCGATATCGAAGAAGGCACGCCGCAGGATACCAAGAAGCGCGCCGACATCCGGCAGATCTTTGTCGAAATCCAGAACGCTCACAGGAAGCAGACGCAGCTTCAGGAGAAGCTCGAGGACCCGCCAGCCAATAAACGGGCTCGCAAGAAGCTGGTGATGAAGCTCTACCGCGCGCTCGTGGAAACTTCGCTATCGATCCGGCGCGTTCCCTGGGTCACAAGCCGCTGGCGCGAATTCACCAAAGAAATTGAACGCGCGGTGGATGAGTTGAACCACCTCGACCGCGAGCTGAAAAAGCTCGAGGCGAGGAATAACGCCGCTCAGCAGCCTCGCATCCGGGAACTAAAACGCGAAATCAAGAAGCGCGAAGTCAGCGCAGCGGCATCGCTCGAAGAGCTGAAGCATACCCTGACAGTCATCCGTCACGGCGAGCAGGAAGCCGAGCGCGCCAAGAAAGACCTGGTGGAGGCGAATCTCCGGCTGGTGGTCTCCGTGGCGAAGAAATACGTTAATCGGGGACTGCATCTCCTCGATCTGATCCAGGAGGGCAACATCGGCCTGATGCGTGCCGCCGACAAGTTCGAATACCGGCGTGGATACCAGTTTTCGACTTACGCCACCTGGTGGATCCGCCAGGCGATTACCCGCGCCATCGCGGACCAGTCCCGCACCATCCGTATTCCGGTGCACATGAATGAGAGCATGAACAAGTTCCTGCGCGCTTCACGCGAGCTCGAAAAGGA
>JBEKTF010000062.1:0-27804 GCA_049516355.1 Bryobacteraceae bacterium
CTCTTTCAGACCACGCAGATAATCCACCTTGCCGTTGATGGCGGCTTCGGTGAGTACGCGCGTGGTCTCCTGGAACGATGCGGCCGAAATAAACGAATCGGTCGAAAGCGATGCCTTCGTGATCCCCAGCAGCACGGCTTTGCCCTGCGCCGGACGCCCGCCCGCCTCTTCCGTCTTCAGATTCTCCGCACGGAATTTGAACTTATCGACAACTTCGTCGGGAAGGAATTCCGTGTCGCCGATATCTTCGATCTTCACCCATCGCATCATCTGACGGGAGATGACTTCCAGATGTTTGTCGTTGATATTAACGCCCTGCAACCGGTAGACTTCCTGAATTTCATTGACGAGATACTTCTGCAGTTCCTTTTCGCCACGGACATCCAGAATGTCGTGCGGATTACGCGGGCCATCCATCAATGGATCACCAGCCGCAACGCGCTCGCCTTCCTGCACGTTGATGTGGACGCCGCGAGGCAGCGAATATTCGCGCTCCTCGCCGTCGTCGCCCATGATGTAAATCTTGCGCTGGCCCTTCGAAAGCTCGCCATATTTGACTACGCCGTTGATCTCGGCCATGATCGCGCTCTCGCGGGGTTTTCGCGCTTCGAACAGTTCCACAACACGCGGCAGACCGCCGGTGATGTCTTTGGTCTTGGTGGTTTCGCGCGGAATCTTCGCGAGAACGTCGCCCGCGTGCACCTCTTCGGAGTCATGCACCATAAGATGTGCATGCGTCGGCATGAGGTACTTGCGGGACCCGCCCGGTCCTTTGATCTGAACCATCGGTTGCCGTTTTTCGTCCGGTGAATCGGTCACCACGAGCTGCGACATACCAGTCACTTCGTCGACCTGCTCGGCGAGCGTGATGCCCTCCTGCAGATCTTTGAAATGCACGGTTCCCGAAAGCTCGGTGAGGATCGAGAACGTGTAAGGATCCCATTCGAGCAGGATCTGGTTCGCCTTGATCGGATCGCCTTCGGCTACCGTGATGCGCGCGCCGTAAACCACCGGATACCGCTCTTTTTCGCGGTTCTTGTCGTCCACGATCGCGAGGATGCCGTTGCGATTCATCGCAATGATGTCGCCCTTTTCGTTGCGAACCCACTGGATGTTGATGTACTTCGCGAAACCGTCCGCCTTGGCGTCCTGCTTCGATTGCTCGGAAATTCGGGTCGCCGTACCGCCGATGTGGAACGTACGCATCGTCAGCTGCGTGCCCGGTTCGCCGATCGACTGCGCCGCGATCACGCCCACCGCTTCGCCGCGTTCTACCAGCCGCCCCGTCGCAAGGTTGCGCCCGTAGCAGGCCACGCAGACGCCGCGCTTCGATTCGCAGGTCAGCACCGAGCGGATTTTAACGCGCTCAATACCGGCCGATTGGATCGCCGCAGCCAGTTCTTCCGTGATTTCCTGATTGACCGCCACGATCACGTTGCCTTCATAGTCGCGCTGGTCTTCGAGAGCCACGCGGCCTACGATACGATCGCGCAGCGGCTCGATGATTTCGCCCGATTCGATAATCGGCTCGACGATAATGCCTTCCGTCGTGCCGCAATCGTTCTCGCTGATGATCACATCCTGCGCCACATCGACCAGACGCCGTGTGAGGTAGCCGGAATCGGCCGTTTTGAGAGCCGTATCCGCCAGACCCTTACGGGCGCCGTGCGTCGAGATGAAGTACTGCAGCACGTTGAGGCCTTCACGGAAGTTAGCCGTGATGGGCGTTTCGATGATTTCGCCCGACGGCTTTGCCATCAAACCGCGCATGCCGGAGAGTTGGCGGATCTGCTGTTTCGAACCGCGCGCGCCGGAATCGGCCATGATGTAAATCGGATTGAGGTAGCGGCCCGTGCGGTCGTCCTCTTCCATGGCGCTGAACATTTCATCCGAAACCTTTTCGGTAACGCGAGACCAGATTTCGATGATCTTGTTATAGCGCTCGCCGTGCGTGATCGCGCCGTCCTGATACTGGCTTTCGACGGCGACCACTTCCTTCTCGGCGTTTTTGACCAACTCTGCCTTCTCGCCCGGGACGACCATGTCGTCGACCCCGATCGAAATACCCGCGCGGGTTGCATAGAGGAAGCCAAGGTTCTTGACCTTATCCAGCATGTCGACCGTAATCTGCAGGCCGAACTTCAGGTAGCAATACTGCACCAGCTGGGCGAGACCCTTCTTCTTGAGCAAGCCGTTGATGAACGGCATCTCTTCGGGAAGGTGGTCGTTGAAGATAACGCGGCCGACGGTCGTGTCCATGTACTGCTTCACGAACTCGATCGGCTCGGTGTGCATGATGTTCTGGTTATCGAACGCCTTATTGAGGTCGATCACTTTGCCGGTATAGCGCAATTTGATCGGCGTCA
Organism: Bryobacteraceae bacterium; assembly: GCA_049516355.1. GTDB lineage: Bacteria > Acidobacteriota > Terriglobia > Bryobacterales > Bryobacteraceae > BOG-234. The sequence goes on from JBEKTF010000062.1 coordinate 2,367, forward strand.
GCGTCTGAACCTCTTCCATTTCGAGAGCGATCAGAACATCGTCGGTGGAAGCGAATGTACGGCCTTCGCCCTTGGCTCCCGGACGGGATTTCGTCAGGTAATAGCAGCCGAGCACCATGTCCTGAGTCGGGACGGTGATCGGTCCGCCATGCGCCGGCGAGAGAATGTTGTTCGACGCCAGCATGAGCGTCGCTGCTTCGATCTGCGCTTCGGGCGAAAGCGGAATGTGAACGGCCATCTGGTCGCCGTCGAAATCCGCGTTGAACGCCGTGCAGACAAGCGGGTGGATCTTGAGCGCTTTACCTTCGACCAGCACGGGCTCGAACGCCTGAATGCCGAGACGATGCAGGGTGGGCGCGCGGTTCAACAGGATCGGGTGATCCTTGATGACCTCTTCGAGAATGTCCCAAACCACGGGATCCTGCTGCTCGACCAGTTCCTTCGCCTGCTTGATGGTGGTGCAATGGCCGCGCTGCTCGAGCCGGTGATAGATGAACGGCTTGAAAAGTTCGAGCGCCATCTTCTTCGGCAGACCGCACTGATGCAGCTTGAGCTCCGGACCGACCACGATGACCGAACGGCCCGAGTAGTCGACGCGTTTACCGAGAAGGTTCTGGCGGAAACGGCCCTGCTTGCCTTTCAACGTGTCGGAGAGCGATTTGAGCGGGCGGTTATTGGCGCCACGCAGCACGCGGCCGCGGCGGCCGTTGTCGAAGAGAGCGTCGACAGCTTCCTGCAGCATGCGCTTTTCGTTGCGGACAATGACGTCCGGCGCGTGCAGCTCCATCAGCTTCTTCAGCCGGTTGTTGCGATTGATGACGCGGCGATAGAGATCGTTGAGATCGGAAGTGGCGAAACGGCCGCCATCGAGCGGCACGAGGGGACGCAGTTCCGGTGGGATGACCGGCAGCACGTCGAGAATCATCCACTCCGGCTTGTTGCCCGACTTGCGGAAGCTCTCGACCACGCGCAGACGCTTGGCGAACTTCAGCTTCTTCTGCTGCGAAGTCTCGGTCTTCATCTTTTCGCGAATGTCTTCGCTTAAGAATTCGACATCGATCTTCTTGAGGAGTTCTTTGATGCCTTCGGCGCCCATCATCGCGACGAACTTGCCGGCAGTCTCGGGGTCCTGCTCGAGCTGGCGTTTGCGGTCGTCGGAAATGACTTCGCCTGCCGCCAGATCGGGCACTTCGCCCGGATCGACGATTACATACGCTTCGAAATAGAGCACGCGCTCGAGTTCACGCAGGGTGATATCGAGCAGGTGGCCGATGCGGGAAGGCAGGCCCTTGAAGAACCACACATGCGAGCAGGGGCTGGCCAGTTCGATGTGACCGAGACGTTCCCGGCGGACACGGGCGAGCGTCACTTCGACGCCGCACTTGTCGCAGATCACGCCGCGATGCTTCATCCGCTTGTACTTGCCGCAGAGACATTCCCAATCCGTCACGGGTCCGAAGATCCGTGCGCAGAACAGGCCGTCGCGTTCCGGTTTGAACGTGCGGTAATTGATGGTTTCCGGTTTGGTGACTTCGCCGTGGCTCCAGCTTCGGATTTTCTCCGGTGAAGCGAGAGAAATCCGGATAGAGTCAAAATCCGCGGTTATATTTGCCCGATCGTAGGGAGAGGATCGCATTTATTTCTCCTGAATAAGCCAAAAACGAAAAACGCTAAGTTAGCCACGAATGGACACAAATGAACACGAATAAAGCCAGATCGGATTCGTGTTCATTTGTGTCCATTCGTGGCCCAAATTGTTCTAGTCCGCCGCGAGTGCTGTATCTTCCGTCTGTTCGCGGAACTTCTTCATCAACTCGACATCGAGACACAGAGACTGCAACTCTCGAATCAGAACGTTGAACGATTCCGGCACGCCCGGCTCGATCGCGGCCTCGCCCTTGACGATGGCCTCGTAGATCTTGGCGCGTCCGTAAACGTCGTCCGACTTCGCGGTCAACAGCTCCTGCAGAATGTAAGCCGCGCCGTAAGCTTCGAGCGCCCACACTTCCATTTCGCCGAAGCGTTGTCCGCCGAACTGCGCTTTGCCGCCGAGAGGCTGCTGGGTGATCAGCGAATACGGCCCGATGGAGCGAGCGTGGATCTTGTCGTCAACCAGGTGCGAAAGCTTCAACATGTAGATGTAGCCCACGGTCACCGGCTGCTCGAATTCCTGCCCGGTCATACCATCGAACAATTTTGTTTTGCCCGAGGTCGGCAGGCCCGCTTTGGCCAGCTGCTTCTTGATTTCCTTCTCGGTCGCGCCGTCGAAGACCGGGGTCGCAAACTGCACGCCCAGCGCTTTCGCGGCCCATCCAAGGTGGGTTTCGAGAATCTGACCGACGTTCATACGGCTCGGCACGCCGAGAGGATTCAGGACGATCTCGACCGGCGTTCCATCCGGAAGATACGGCATGTCTTCTTCGGGAAGGATACGCGCGATGACGCCCTTATTACCATGGCGGCCGGCCATCTTGTCGCCCACCGAAAGCTTGCGCTTCATGGCGATATAAACCTTGACCAGCTTGATTACGCCGGGAGGCAGTTCATCGCCCTTGCGCAGCTTCGCGATTTTCTCGTCGGTGATCTTTTCGAGCACCGCGATCTGGCGCGATGTCATCTCTTCGATCTCGTCGATCTGTTCGTTGATGCGCGAGTCCTTATTGGTATAGCGGACCCGTTTCAGGTCGCGTGAACGCGTCTTTTCGATCGAATCGCGATCGAGAATCGCGCCCTTGGCGAACAGTTTCTTGTTGGTCTTTTCATCGTGCAGGTCGGCCAGGACTTCCTTGCCTTCGAGCAGATTGCCCAGGCGCTTGGCGCGCTCGTCAGTCAAAATTCGGATTTCATCGTTGAGGTTGCGCTGCAAGCGCGCGATCTGCGACTCTTCAATGCGCCGCGACCGCTCGTCCTTGTCTTGTCCTTTGCGGGAGAAGATCTTGCAATCGACTACCGTGCCTTCAATGCCAGGCGGGCAGTAAAGCGAGGCATCCTTCACGTCTCCGGCTTTTTCGCCGAAAATGGCCCGGAGCAGTTTCTCTTCCGGCGTGAGCTGCGTTTCGCCCTTCGGCGTCACCTTGCCCACCAGAATGTCGCCCGGCTTGACGGTGGCGCCAATCCGGATCACGCCCGATTCGTCCAGATTGCGCAGGAACGAATCCGCGATGTTCGGGATATCACGGGTGATTTCTTCCGGCCCGAGTTTGGTGTCGCGCGCCTCGATTTCGAACTCTTCGATGTGGATCGAGGTGTAGTAGTCTTCCTTGACCAGCTTTTCGTTGACCAGGATGGCGTCTTCGAAGTTGTAACCGCGCCACGGCATGAACGCTACGAGAACGTTCCGGCCCAGCGCCAGCTCACCCATATCGGTGCAGGGCCCATCGGCCAGAACCTGGCCCTTGATCACCCGTTGGCCCTGATGTGCAATGGGCTTCTGGTTGATGCAGGTGTTCTGGTTCGAGCGTTTGAACTTCGTCATCTGGTAGATGTCCGCGCCGACTTCGCGCGACATCTGACCTTCATGCGCCGTGCCTTCCACGCGAACGATGATGCGTTCGGAATCGACCGAATCCACCACGCCGGCGCGTTTGCAGAGGATCACCGCGCCCGAATCGCGCGCCGTGACGTACTCCATGCCGGTACCGACATAAGGGGCATCGCCGCGCAGCAGCGGGACTGCCTGCCGTTGCATGTTCGAACCCATCAACGCGCGGTTCGCGTCGTCGTTTTCGAGGAACGGGATCAGGCTGGCGGCAACGGAGACGAGCTGTTTTGGACTGACGTCCATATACTCGATCTCGTCCCGGCCCTTCAAAACGAAGTTACCGGCCTGGCGGGCGTTGGCGAGTTCCGGAACAATCCGGCCGTTGTCATCCAGTTCGACGTTCGCCTGCGCGATGGTGTATTTATCTTCTTCCCAGGCCGAGAGATAGTCGCAATGCGCGACGTATTCGGCCTTTTGCTGATTGGGCGGAACGGCCGCGTTAGCCGATTCGAGCGCCTCCCGAAGGACGACATCGCCCACTTTGAAAGATGGCGTATCGCCGGGATTCAGGATGCGAACTTCGTCGACCACCGCACCGTTGATGACGCGTTTGTACGGGCTCTCGATGAATCCGTAATCGTTGATCCTGGCAAAGCAGGAGAGCGACGAAATCAAACCGATGTTCGGGCCTTCCGGCGTCTCGATCGGGCAGATACGGCCATAGTGGGTCGGGTGGACGTCGCGTACTTCGAAGCCGGCGCGCTCACGGGAAAGACCGCCTGGTCCGAGGGCCGAGAGACGCCGTTTATGCGTGATCTCGGAGAGCGGATTGGTCTGATCCATGAACTGCGAGAGCTGGCTCGATCCGAAAAATTCGCGGATGGCTGCCATCACGGGCTTCGCATTTACCAGATCGTGCGGCATAGCCGTCGACATTTCCTGGTAAACCGACATCTTTTCCTTGATCGCGCGTTCCATGCGAACGAGGCCGATGCGGAACTGGTTTTCGAGCAGTTCGCCGACTGCACGGACGCGCCGGTTGCCGAGGTGATCGATATCGTCCACGGCGCCGATGCCCTTGCGCAACTTCAACAGGTAGCGGATGGTGTCACGGAAGTCCTCGGGATGCAGGATGCGCGGATCGTAATTCGTGCCGTCGGCTTTCTTGTGAACCGGCGACTCGGGCGCATCGTAGATCTTGATCGAAAACTTCATGCGGCCGACGCGGGAGAAATCGTATTTGCGCGCGTCGAAGAACATGCCGTCGAACAACTGCGTGGCGGTGTCGACCGTCGGCGGATCGCCTGGGCGCAGCTTGCGATAGATTTCGATCAGCGCGTCCTTGCGGGTCTTGACCGGATCTTTCTTCAGCGTGGTCGAGATCACGGTACCGACTTCGTCGCGTTCGGGGAAGAACACTTCGAAGCTCGGAATGCCGGCTTCGATCAATTTGCCGATTACGGTCGGGGTCAGTTCCTGGTTGGCGTCGATCATCACTTCGCCGGTCGTCATGTCGACCACGTCGGCGGCAATGAACGCGCCTTCGAGATCGTTTGCGGCGACCTCGACCTGCGTGATTTTATTCTTCAGGATCTCGCGCATCAGGCCAGCGGTGATTTTGCGGCCCTGCGGTACTACGGCTTCACCGGCCTTGTTGTTGACGGCATGGGACAGCTTCAACCCGACGAGGTTCTCGTCGACCTGCCACAACACCTTGGCGTCTTTCACCTGGATCCTGCTGACCCGGTAAAAAGTCTTCAGTATCTGCTCGTCGGTTTCGAGACCCAGCGCACGCAGAAAAACGGAACCGTAAAATTTGCGTTTACGGTCGATACGTACATAAAGGAGGTTCTTGTTATCGTATTCGAACTCAACCCAGCTTCCGCGGTAGGGAATGATCTTGCCGAGGTAATAACCCTGGGCTGCGACGCGTTCGAAAAACACGCCCGGCGAGCGATGCAACTGACTGACGATGACGCGCTCGGTGCCGTTGATGATGAACGTGCCATTGTTCGTCATCAGCGGAATTTCGCCGAAAAATACTTCCTGCTCCTTGATGTCCCGAACGCTCTTTTGGCCGGTTTCGGCGTCTTTCGCGTAAACGGTGAGGCGAATGGTGACTTTGAGCGGTGCGGCATAAGTCATGCCACGCTCTTCGCACTCGGCCTGATCGTATTTCAGCTGCAAGCCGACGGGGTCACCGCACTTATTGCAGAAGGTAACGATGTTGCGGTTGAAAGTGCCGCAATGGTGACAAAGAATATCGCCAGGATGGAAGGGATCGGTTTGAATGGTCGCGCCGCACGAAGGGTTCCGGCAGGTGGACCGGAGGTGATGCAAACCCTTCAAATTGCCGCATTTGCACTCCCAGTTGCCGATCGAATAATCGACAAATTCGAGCTGACTGACGCCGCGGAAATCGGAAATCGGGAAGACGGAAGTGAATACCGTCTGCAGTCCGATATCGTCACGCTCATTCGGCAGAAGGTCCATTTGCAGGAACTTCTCGTACGAATTTTTCTGGACTTCGATCAGATTCGGTATCGGAATCGAAGTTTTGATTTTAGAAAAATCAACTCTATCGGGGGCCAGGCCGTTCTCAGACATAAGATTCAGGAACTCCGTTACAACAGGCGGCGCGTCTCAAGACGCCCACTGCATTGACAACAAAGATGCGGAAAACAAAAACGCAGAAAACAAAAATGCGCGCATTACCGGGGTGGCAAATATTAACGCCGCGCACATCAAAAAGGTGAGATTGCGAACAGCGAGAGAAGAGGACTCCTGTGGAAATACACGCGTAGCGTTGACGCATAGGCGCACAAAGCCCCCACGCGAAGGTCTGGTCGGCTTGCAATTTAACTGCCAGGATTCCAGCGCCACCGTCACCATTCCGGGTCTGATTCCGGTAGATACCAACGCCAACTTACAAAGTTAACACCGAAATATCTACCTGTCAACAGAAAGTCCAATAGCGGCACGAGAACTTACGCTCTCCTGCCGCCCGAGTCTTCCCCAAAGGGGCCGCAACAGCCACCAACCGAAGAAGTTAACCGTATTCGATTACTTTACTTCGACTGATGCGCCTGCATCGACGAATTTCTTCTTGATGGTCTCGGCTTCTTCTTTGCTGACGCCTTCCTTGACAGGCTTTGGCGCGCCGTCCACCAGGTCCTTGGCTTCTTTCAAGCCGAGACTGGTGACTTCGCGCACCGCCTTGATGACATTGATTTTGTTTGCGCCGGCCGCAGTCAGAATAACCGAGAACTCGGTCTTCTCTTCCGCTGCCGGAGCCGCGGCCGCCGCGCCGCCGCCGCCCGCCATCATCACGGGAGCCGCTGCCGCCGCCGAAACGCCCAACTTCTCTTCGAGCAACTTCACGAGTTGTGACGCATCGAGCAGCGTCAAACCCTGAATTTGATCCGCAATCGCGTTGATATCAGCCATGATCTTAAAAACTCCTCAAACTCTTTCCTTCAAATATTCAGTTGCCAGGCGTCGCTTATCAAACAACGCCTAGGCCTGGAACTTGTTCTCTTTGACGCCCTGGTCGACCACGACCGCCAGTTTGCGCCCCACCGCATTCAGCGCCGTCACCAGCTGTTGAGCCGGGGCGTTGATTACATAAAGCAGTTTCGCGAAGATCTCGTCCTTCGAGGGCAAGCTGGCGAGATCGTTGATTGCCCGGATGTCGATCGCGCGGCCTTCCACCAGACCCGCCTTGAAGGTGAACGCCGGATTCGTCTTCGCGTACGCCGTCAGCACCTTCGCCAGGGCCACCGGATCGTCGGTGAAAGCCAGCGACGTCATGCCCTTCAACCCTTTGAGTACTTGTTCGGAGGGCGTGCCTTCCGACGCAATCTCGGCAATATTGTTCTTGACCACCTTATAGCTGCCACCGGCGCCGCGAATGGTCTTGCGCAGATTGTAGTCCTGATCGACGGTGAGCTTGGCAAACCCGTTCACAAAGACGTTGTTCGCCTTTTCGAGGGCCTTGCGCAACTCTTCGTAATCTTTTTTCTTGTCGTCCCTGTTCTTCATTTGTTTCTCCGGCTCGCGAGGCTTACGCCTGCGCCAGTGCTTCCTTCGCGGTCAACTCCGCTACATCGATGGAAATGCCCGGGCCCATGGTCGAGCACAAGGTCGCACTCTTGACATACTTGCCCTTCGCGGCCGAGGGCTTCGCCTTCAACACCGCGGTAATCAGGCTCGATGCATTCTCGACCAGCTTGGCGGGCGTGAAGCTGGCCTTGCCGATGGGCGCGTGAATAATGCCGGTCTTGTCGACGCGAAACTCCACTTTGCCCGCCTTCACTTCCTGAACGGCCTTCGCCACATCGGCGGTTACGGTACCCGTCTTGGGGTTCGGCATCAGGCCACGCGGTCCGAGGATCTTGCCAAGCTTGCCGACCGAGCGCATCATGTCGGGAGTAGCGATCACGGCGTCGAAATCGGTCCAGCTCTCCGACTGAATCTTGTTGACCATGTCTTCGCCGCCCACGAAATCCGCGCCGGCTTCGGTAGCTTCGCGCTGCTTGTCGCCGCTCGCGATGACGAGAACGGTTTTGGATTTACCAAGACCGTTGGGCATGATCACCGTGCCGCGAACCATCTGGTCCGCGTGCTTCGGATCGACGCCGAGGCGCATGTGGACTTCAACAGTTTCGTCGAATTTGGCGAACTTGATCTTCTGGAGAAGAGGAACCGCCTGAGTCAGAGGGTAGTCGCGCGCTTCGACTTGCTCGAGCGCGGATTGGTATTTTTTTCCTGGTTTCCTTGCCATATCTCCTCATTGGTGCGAACGGCGCGTCAGGACTGAGCTGAAAAAGCCTCAGAGCACACACCTCCCACTGAGCCTTGCTGGGGTACTCAAGAATGGTAACACGGGTGGAAAGCCCTCGCAACTACGACGGAGAGCTGGTAGATCGAGTAGCTCGCTACTTCGCCTCTTCGCCCTCCCCCCGGGAAGCCGAGGTCGTCCCCTGCTGCAAGCCAATGCAATTGAACGGACGGATCGGTTCTGCAGTAATAGTGCAGCAGATCCGAAATTATTCGAAACACTAATTGGAGGGACTGAAAGGCATCGACTCCGGCGGCATACCGGACCTTCCGTTCTCCTAACCCAAGGACCTCGAACGGGCAGAAATAGCCTGCGTCACCATCAAATGGTTTTGGTCGGCCAAGGCGGACGATTACATCACTCTGCTCTTCGCCATTGAAGGACCTTGTTCAATACCCGCTCAGCAATAACCTCGCCGATTTCTGTGATGTGCATGAATTAACTGCGCTCCGATCCCTGAGTGTCCCGTCCATACAGCTGAGATCGTACAGCATCAGAGAAAGGCGGCGATTCGTGACGCTGGTCTCGATTGCCCGGGATGAAGTTGTACGCAAAGTGCCCGAGTTCAAAGCAGGCTGCCGATGGAAAGCCCGCGCGATTAAGAAACTGCCTGGGGCGTCGCTTCGATTCCCAGGTGCCATCCGAGCCGGGCCTCATCCAGCCAGAAAACAGACCTGCCGAACCAGCGCGAACCTGGTGGCGCCGAAACGTCTCCCGCTGCGGTGAGTACAAACGCGCAAGGGACATCGCCATACTCACGCACGCGCCGGCTCAACCAAGAATTGTCTCCAATCCCCTGGGCCAGAACGATGGGCGTGTCGTCGAACCATGCCAGGTCGGCGCCAAACTGCGCATTTTTCTCACCGCGCGGCGTTGGAAGATCGAAGGCCCCCCGGTATTGCGCGATCGCGTCCACGAGATCGTGAACTCCGATGACGACCTTCCCGACACCGCCGAAGCGCTCGGTGGTTGGTTTGCCGCCAGGAAAAACGCGGTTCTCACGCGGCGTAATATCACGGATCAGAAAAGGAAACAACAAGTCGCGGCGTCGGGGCTCGGCATCGAACGTTTCCCACTCGATAGGAGTGCCATCGGGAAGAGTGCGGCCGCCGCGTGCAGGCGCCCCGACCTTAACGCCCGCTGCATTCAGATCCCCTGCAAGCAAGGCGAATGCGCACGGCCCTGCATTGTTCCGCAGGAACTTGCCCCACGTGTGAGCGCCAACTGCAGCCGGGTCCGCCCCGGGCTGAATGCCTATCAACTCCAGATACGAGCCGTCGGGAAAACTCACCAGCGCCATTTCCGTAGCGCGGTTGGAGTGAAGTCCACCATACTCGGTGGGCAATTTCGTGGCAGCGGTCAGCGCCTCGCGCATGGCGTCGAGATTCGCACCGGCTACAGTAATGTGATCGATCTTCAAATCGAATCGTCCAGGTCAAGAGGCTCGTCGAGCACTTCGCGAACCTTGTCCGCCAGAGCTTCCGGAGCAAACGGTTTGGCGAAGAACGAGATCCCGGGTTGACCCGGACCCGCCGGACCCTCGCCCAGTTGCGCGAGCGCTCTGGCCGTATAACCCGAGATATACAGGATTCTCATCTCGGGGCACAGCTTGATGACGCGCTCGACGACTTGCGGACCACTCATTTTGGGCATGATGACGTCGGTGACGAGAAGGTGAATCGTTGTCCCGCGCTGCTCGCAGATCCGCACAGCTTCGGTCGGATCTCCCGTATCCAGCACGGTATATCCGCGGCCAGCCAAAACCTGCCGGATCAAACTACGCAGGGCGGTCTCATCTTCGAGAACAAGGATAGTCTCGGAACCCTGCCCAAAGGGGCGCAGCTGGAATGGCGGGCTTTCCACGGCTGCTTCCACGCCGCTCTCGAGACGGGGTAAATAGATCCTGAAGGTGGTCCCTCGGCCCGGTTCGGTAAGGACCCGGATGTCGCCCCCACTCTGCTTGACGATGCCGTAGACCATCGCCAGACCGAGGCCCGTACCTTTGCCCGCGTCCTTTGTTGTAAAGAACGGCTCAAAGGCCCGGGCCAAAGTCTCGGCATCCATTCCCGCGCCAGTGTCGCTCACGGAGAGCATCACATATGGTCCGGCCGCGACGACCCCGTGTTGACCCGCTTCGTCCTCATTCAGGGTGACATTGGCGGTTTCAATCGTCAGCCGGCCACCCGTCGGCATGGCGTCGCGCGCGTTAACCGCGAGGTTCATGACGACCTGCTCGAGCTGGCCAGGATCGGCCTTCACGAGCCCCACATCGGAGCCGCGAATAATGACCAACTCGACGTCCTCTCCGATCAGACGCCGCAGCAAGCTTTCCATTCCGTCGAGAACCCTGTTGACACTGACATTCCTGAGTTGAAGGACCTGCCCGCGGCCAAATGCCAGGAGCTGCCTGGTCAACTCCGACGCGCGTCTGGCCGCTTCCAGGATTTCATCGATTTGTTCCTTTGACGCCTCGTGTAAGTCGGGCTGTTTCTTCAGCAGGTCCCCATAGCCGCGAATCACCGTGAGAAGGTTATTGAAATCATGGGCCACTCCACCGGCTAACTGGCCGATCGCTTCCATCTTTCCGGTTTGAAGAAGCTGTTCTTCGAGTTGCTTCTGGACAGTGATATCCTGCGCGGCGCCATAGATTCGTTCGACGTGGCCCGGTCCGCCGATCGGGCGGTCGTAGATCCGGATCCACCGCACCCGTTGGCCTCTGGTAACGATCCGGACTTCGGTCGAATCCGGCTGGCCTGAAAGCAGAGTCTCGTAATGCTGATCCGCGACTGCCAGATCTCCGGAATGATACAAGCTTCTCCATCCGCGCAAATTGATTTCCCCGGATGTATAGCCGGTGATCTGGGTAAACCGATCGGTAATCCATTCACACGTCAGCCCCCCACTCTGAGTCACCTTGAGGGAGTATACGTAATCCGAGCTGATCTCCGATACGAGCCGGTAGCGTTCCTCACTTTGCCGCAAGGCCTCGATCGCCGTCTGCAATGCAGTGTCGCGCTCCTGAATCTGGCCTAACATCTCATTGAAGGCCTCGGTGAGCACGGAAATTTCATCTTTGGCTGTGGGCGTGGGCGCGCGCACCGAATATCTTTTTTCACGCGAGACAATGCGGGCAGTCTCCGCCAGTTGAACGATCGGTCTTGCCGTGGCCTTCTGGAAGATGGAAGAGAGTATAAACGCCGCCAGCAGCGACATCGCCAGAACTACGGCCACAATACGCGCGTATCGCACCAGCCGGTCTCTAACTTCACCGAGGTCGGAATGAATTTCGACTGTGCCGATTCGTTTGCCCTGGAACTCGATCGCGCGCATGAGGATCAACTCACTGCCCGTGAACCGGGAGAATTCGGTTTGACCGGTGGGGATCGCCGGCTTCGACATCTTGTCCTCCTGACCCCGCGGCCAGATCGCGAAAGGTTCCCCGGACGGAGTGTAAATACCGGCGGACAGAATGTTCGGCGCGGCTGTGAGTGCCGACAGGGTGTCCCGTGCCGAATCGGGATCGTTAAACAACAGAGCCGAGGCGCTGTTCGCTCCCACAATCTGCGCCTGGGTGGACAGACTGCGCACCATCGTCGTTCGGAAGTCCGCTAACTCATAGGCCGCAAATGCCGAGCAGGCCAGCAGCAATGCAATGCCGCTGACCAGCATGTTCATCCAGGTCAGTTTCTGCCTGATCGAAAAATTGCGAACCTTAAGCATCCAGGCTGAACCAGCGCTCCGATCCGAGCAAAGAAATCGAGCTAGGGCGTCCTCCTTACGGAGACAGCGACTTTCAGAAGCTGAGAACTGAGATTGAGCCCGGCCTTTTGCGCGGCGGCCAGATTGATTTCAAATCGGACTCTGTTTCCCTCCAGAACGAACTGGATCATCCCTCCTTGCCGCGTGAAGTCCGCGGCTTCGCCGACCGTCAGCACGTTGGAGTTTCCGAGTGCCGTGAGGAGAGCTCTCAGTGGAGTATCTTTCGCGGGATTCACATAGACGATCCGGCAGTTTGCGGCATCGGCTACCCCCGTCACTCTCTTCGCCACTATAGGTGCGCCGCCGATCGTCTCGCCCTTGAGGGCTGCATCGAGAAGCGGGCCAAACGGGTCCTGACCGAGGACACAGACATAGAAAGTGTCCTTCTCGTTCGCCCCGGCTTTGACCGGCCATTCGACAAACCTGCCGAAATTCGACAAATAGGCCGCCTGGACTTCGTACTCGGTGGGTTTGGGAACTTGCGCCTCGAGACTTCGGGCAATCGGCAATCCGACGATCATCAGTCCGATCGCGAGGAGATACGGCCACGGCGGCTGGCTCCGGCACTTACCTGGAACATACGCGCGACTGCCGGGTCCGGTCATTTTTTGAACGTCAGCGAGGCGAAAACATTGCGTTTTATTCCGACCAGCGGCCCCGGGTCGCCACCATATTCCGTGTGGTGCGGTTGCAGCAGATTCTGACCGACTACGGCGAATTCGATATGGGCCACGGGTCGCCACGCAACCCGTGCGTCTCCCGTTTCGTACCCTGACACGAGGTAAAAAGGCAAAGCGCCCACGTAGCGAAATGTCAGGCTGAAATCCACGTTCCGCGATAAGTCGAAGTACGATTGCACGCGCGCCTGGTGATGCGGACTCGATCCCTCGTTGGACGCCACAGTCGTAGTGTCCATGCTGCCAGGTATCGTGTGGAGACTCATATCGAGGTACGAGTAAGAACCCTGCAGGCGCCACCAGGACTTTGGCTTCCAATCGGTTGCGATCTCGATTCCCGCAGTCGTCCCCTTGATGCCGTTGCCATTAACGTAGGGATAAATAGTGACTGGAGTCCCCTGCTCGTTCTCGATGAAAGACGACCCATCTGGTTCGAGACTCAACAAATGATCGTATTGGTTATAGAAGGCCGCGATATCCACGGACAAATTATTGGTCAGCAGGCTGCGGTATCCGGCCTCGTATCCCAGCAGCGTCTCCGACGTGAACGTTCCATTGCCTTTGGTGACTGAGAACACAGGGAAATTAGTCGATACCAGTGACGTGCTTTCGAGAGTATCTTCGATGTCCGAAGGTGTTCTCACGGCGCGCGTGACGGCTGCCCAGAAGGTCCGTCGTGGAGTAGGGGTCCACAGCAGGCGTCCGCTGGGCTCGACATCGAATCCGCTGAAGCTGCTGTGCAGCAACTTGGCCCCTGCCGTAAATGAGAGCTTGTCGGGTACGAGGGAAAAGTTGTCCTGAGCATAGGCTGTGTAAACCTGGTCGGTTCGCTCATTCGGGGTAAATACATAAGTGGGTATGATCTGGGGAAGGCTGGCGGGACTGAGCCTCGCTTCCAGCCCCCAGATGAAATCCTGCCGCCGGTTGAGTGCAAGGTGGTGCACGAAATCCATGTCGAACGTATTGCGATACTCGGCCTGATTGGCCTGCAGGCGGTTGACCCGGTCATAGTAGGTGAGCAGCTGGATATCGGAACCGCCCTTCAGCGTCCTCTCCCAGCGCGCCAGCACATTGCCTCCCGAAAGTTCCGCATTCTTGTATACGGCGGCAGCGGCCGGAGGCGATAGCGTGGTGATCCGAACGGCCTCTCCGGCGACGCCGTCGTAAATATCGCCCTGAACGGTTAACGAGTCGTGGTCATCCACGGCCCAGTCGGTCCGGAAACCACCCTGGGCGTGCCGCCAGTCGTCGAATTGCCGGTTATCGGGATGGAATTCGGGGCCCTGATCAAAGCCTTTCCCGTAAACCCTGTAACTGAATGCGTCATTGCCTCCGCCCTGCCGGACATCGAGAAAGCCCTGGGCCACGTTTCCGCCGCCCGCCGAGACGAGCGTGCCTTTGGTCTCTTTGGCATTTTTGGTAATGATGTTGATGACGCCATTGACAGCGTTGGCTCCCCATATCGTCCCGCCGGGTCCGCGAATCACCTCGATACGGTCGATGTCCTCGAGCAGTGTGTCCTGCACTTCCCAATAGACGCCATGGAAAAGCGGCGAGTAGACACTGCGGCCATCGATCAGCACCAGGATGTCCCGCGAAAGGCGGCTTTCGAATCCGCGGATCCCGACCGCCCACTTAACGGAATCGATTTGCGCGACGTCGACCCCCGGCGCCAGCTGAAGGGCTTGCGGAATGCTGGTAACGCCGGATCGGCGGATGTCTTCCTGCGTGATGACGTAGACCGCCGCCGCGGTCTGGGAGAGCTTGACCGGGCTCTTCGAAGTGGTGGTGACCTCGATATTCCCCAGCTGTTCCAGACTGAGGCCTTTCAGACGGCCTTCCGACCCGGAATCTGTTTGTTGAGCGTGTCCCAGTGCCCCGATCAGCAGTAAAAGGGTTATGACCTTGAGTGGCAAATTCGTTTCACTCTTATACCATAAGAGCGCAAAGGGCGCTGTCTCGCGCCACCATAAAATGAAGGAACTATTCGAACAGGCGGCGTGAACGCGACCCGTTTTGCGCGGGTTTATATCATAGAGAACATGAGCGCGATAACGCTGAAGGTCAACGGCCGTACGCATTCTCTGGACCTCGATCCCGCAACGCCGCTTCTTTACGCGCTAAGCGACGATCTGGAGCTGCGCGGGCCGAAGTTTGGCTGCGGGCTGGGTCAGTGCGGCGCCTGTACGGTCATCGTCAAGGGCCAGGCCATGCGGTCCTGCATCACGCCGGTGAAGGCCGTCGACGGCGTCGAAGTCACAACGCTCGAAGGTCTGGGCAGCATCGAAAAGCCCCACCCGATTCAAAAGGCGTTCATCGATGAGCAGGCGGCGCAATGCGGCTTCTGCGTGAGCGGCATCGTCATGACCGCCAAAGCTTTTCTGGACAAGAATCCCGGGGCGAGCGACGAACAGATCCAGCAGGCGATGTCGGGCGTGCTCTGCCGTTGCTTCACGCACGTCCGGATGCTCGCGGCCATCAGACGATATGCGCGGGGAGCAGCCCGATGACTTCCGGATTTTCGCGCCGCGCTTTTCTGAAGAGTTCCGGCGTCATGATTGTTGGTCTCGGTGCCGTCGGCGTCGCCATCGATCATGTGGCCAACGCTCAGCTGTTCGGCGGACCCGTGGCGGCGTCTCCGCCTCTCGATCAGCTCGATTCATGGATCGCGATTGCGGCCGATGGCAGCGTTACGGCGTTCAGCGGCAAGGAGGAATTGGGTCAGGGCATCTCCGTTGCGCAAATGCAATTGGTGGCGGAAGAACTTTCAGTCCCGTTCGATCGCGTCAAGCTCATCTATTGCGACACGGCGTTTACCCCTGATCAGGCGTACACCTCCGGCAGCCAATCGCATCCCGCGAATTTCAACCACGAGAATCTGGCGCAGGCCGGCGCGACGGCTCGGGAAGCGCTCTTGCGCATGGCGTCGGAACGTCTCAATATTCAAGTAGATCGGCTCACCGCGAAAGATGGCGTCATCACGGCTACGAATGACGCCTCGAAGAAAGTGAGCTATGGCGAACTGGTAGCCGGAAAAAAATTCAATCTCGCGCTCGACCCGAAAGCGAAACGGAAAAACCCGCGCGAGTGGACCGTACTGGGCAAGCCCGTGCCGCGCCCCGATCTTCCCGCCATCGTGACGGGGCAATTCGAGTTTGTCCACAACGTGCGCGTCCCGGGTATGCTCCATGGCAGGGTGGTAAGGCCTCCCGCCGTAGGCGCCACTTTGGTCAGTGTCGACGAAGATTCCGTTCGGGATTTGCCCGGGCTGGTGAAAGTCGTCGTGAAGAAGAACTTCGTCGGCGTCGTCGCGCAAAAGCCCTGGCAGGCGATTCAAGCGGCCAACAAGTTGAAAGTTACGTGGACTCCCGGTACAGGATTGCCGCCTCAGGCGGACTTCCCCGAGTATCTTCGGAGTCAGAAAGCGACGCGCGACACGCTGCTGGTCGATTCGAAAGACGTCGATCGAAAACTCGGCGAAGCAGCAACGGTCGTGAAGGCGACTTACTATCATCCTTATCAAATGCACGGGTCGGTCGGCAGTTCCTGCGCGGTCGCCGATGTCCAGGGCGATAAGGCCACGATCTGGTCGCCCACCCAGGCGGTCTGGTATCAGCGCAGCACCGCCGCGATGGTTCTGGGGCTGAAGCCGGAAAACGTGCGCGTGATCTTTCGCCGGGGCTCGGGTTGTTACGGATTGAATGGCGCCGATACCGTGACGTACGATGCCGCGCTGCTTTCGCAGGCTGTGGGTAAACCCGTTCGCGTGCAACTCAGCCGCAAGGACGAAATGGCGTGGGAGAACTACGGCAATGCGTTCCTCATGGATGAGCGCGCGGGTCTGGACGCGCAGGGGAATATCGTCGCGTGGGATCACGAAGCGTGGACTCCTGGGTTGGGGAACAGGCCGGGAACCAGCGTACCAGGGAACGTCATCACCGGGCTTCTCGCTGGCTTTCAGCCCGAGCCGCTGAACCCCCGGTCGCCTGCTCCCGCACCCGTTGCGTTCAACAACAACAGCAACGGCGTGCCTTCGTATGTTTCAGGCCGGGTTGCTGGAGCGAGCAAGGGGACAGGGAACGTGAAGAGCGAGCGCGTGCTCGTCCATAACGTTGTTTCGCCATTCTGGACAGGGCCGTTGCGGTCTCCGGCGCGGCTGCAGAATACGTTCGCGCACGAGTGTTTCATGGACGAATTGGCGGCGAAGGTGAAAGCCGATCCAGTCGAATATCGCCTGCGCCATCTCGCCGATGCGCGATTGCGCGACATGGTGATCGAAGCCGCTAAGGCGGCGAAGTGGGATGCGCGTCCGTCGCCGAAAGCACAGATTCGTCGCACCGGGATTGCAACAGGGCGGGGAATTGCCTGCGTTGCATATGAGCGCGATAACGGTTATGCCGCGATGGTGGTCGAAGCGGAAGTCGATCAGGACACCGGGGAAGTCACGGTGAAGCGGATCGTCGTGAATAACGATTGCGGTCCGATCTCAAATCCCGACGGGCTTCGCAATCAACTCGAAGGCGGTGCGCTCCAGGGCATGAGCCGCGTGCTGGGCGAAGAAGTCACGTGGGATGAACGGAAGGTGACATCGTTCGACTGGCGTACCTATCACAGCTTGCCGCTCGGCTTCGACGTACCGAAGATCGAGACGGTGCTCATTAACCGGCCGGACGAAGAAGCCACCGGCGCGGGTGAGACCTCGATCACGATCATAGCGGCGGCAATCGGAAATGCGATCTTCGACGCGACGGGCGCGAGAATCCGGCAGAGTCCGTTCACGCCGGAAAGAGTGAAGGCAGCCCTGGCCGCTCGAACGATTGTTTGAAGGAGACGCGACTTGAAGTCGCGTTTCCCGTGCGCCGTCAGGGGAGATAGCGTTGACCGTCGTAGATAATTCGTCCGGCGCGAATCGTATATCGAACGCGCGAAAACGCGGCGACATCGGACGCAGGATCGGAAGCCAGGACCGTTAGATCCGCTATCATCCCTGGCATAATTCGACCTCGTTCCTTTTGAACGCCGAATCTTCCGGCTGGGTTTTCGGTCAGCATTCGCAGAATTTCCATCGTATTCAGGCCGGCTTTTTGAAGTTGCTGAAATTCGCCACCGACGTCATAGTCACTTAGATACCCGGTGTCGGTCCCGAACATCAGCTCTCCGCCAAGTTCATGGAATCGGCGGACGATGCGCCTGATCTCCGCAATATCGCCCGCTCCGCTGAACAGCTTCAGGGTCGGGATCATAGCCATGTGCTTTGCCACGGCCCTCCGCAGAACAGCATCGTCGATGCCACCTGTCTCATCGGGAGCATGAGCGAGAACGTCAACTCCACTATCGATCGCAACTTCGATTCCAGCGAGATTGGAGGGATGAGTAAACACCAGCTGGTGATGTTGGTGCGCCACCGTAACCGCTGCAATCGCGATTGGCTCAGGCATTGGCAGCACCCTCGAGCGGGAGATCCAGGATCCGGTGAACAGCTTCAGGATGTCGGCGCCACTTCGTATGTTGGCGGCCGCGGTCCCTGTCGCTTCTCCCGGATTCCGCGGCGCAGCCAGTTGGGCGAGTGTTTCCGGCGGCAGGCTGTCTTTCAGGTAGTACGGAATGCCGTTGGGCGGATAAATGGGAGCGCCGGCCGTATAGATTCGCGGTCCTGGAATCTCACCCGAGTCGATCCGGCGGCGCAGGGCCAGCGTGTTGGCGAGGAGCGATCCCGCGTCAATAACTGTTACAAAACCCGAGCGCAGCAGCATCGCTTGTAATTGCCCGGCAAGCTTTGCCGCGGGTTGAGTTGCTGCACTGTCCCACTTCGGTTCAGTGAAATGAATGTGGGAATTCCAGAATCCGGCCATGACGGCGCAGCCATCGCACCGAATAACTTTTGCGTTGGCTGGAATCTGTACTCGTTCCCCGACTGCAATGATCTTGCCGTCCCCCATAAGGACCGAAGCCCGGGGAAGGGGCGGCAGCGTGGGAGAAGGATAGATTCGAGCTTCCGTGATCGCCACCAGGTTGGCGGGTGCGGCGCTCGCAAATATCGGTGCCAGCAAGGCGCACACGGCAGCCGTACGTAGCATATTCCCTCTCGCCGACCGCGCGAACAATCGGAATATTCGGAGACGCGACTTCAAGTCGCGTCTCCCGCGCTCAGAACGCCAGCAATTCGTCGATTGTCTTCACCAGATCGTCCGTCTGCGGCAGAATCGCCGCCTCCAGCTGCGGATGATAACCGACCCAGGTATCCAGCGCCGCCACTCGTTTTACCGGAGCGTCAAGGTGCGTGAACATCTCATCGGCGATGCGCGCGGCAATCTCCGCGCCGTATCCGAAGCTCAACGTATCCTCGTGCGCCACGATCACGCGGCTCGTCTTCCCGACACTCGTCTTGATCGCTTCCCAGTCATACGGGGAAAGCGTTCGCAAGTCGATTACCTCGATGCTCACGTCGTCACTTGTGTCACGACCGCGGCGCTCCACTTCCTGCGCGGCGAGAAGGGATTTTTGGACCAGCGCACCGTAAGTGACGATCGTCAGCGATTCGCCCGCCTTCACGACTTTTGCCTTGCCGAACGGGATCGTGAAATTCGGTCCCGGATAAGGCGCGCGATTGTACATTTCCCGGTAGAGCTTTTTGTGTTCCAGAAACAACACCGGATCGTCGCAACGAATCGCCGTCCGCAGTAATCCGCAGGCATCCTCGGCGTTGGAGGGGAAAACCACTCGCAGACCGGGCAGGTGCGTGAAAATCACCTCGCCGCACTGGCTGTGATAAATCGCGCCGCCGGTCAGGTACCCGCCGATCGGCACGCGCAAAACCAACGGCGCGGAGAAATGGCCATTCGATCTCCAGCGCAACGACGCCAACTCGTCCCGGATCTGCATCATCGCCGGCCAGATGTAATCGAAGAACTGAATCTCGGCCACCGGCTTGAGCCCGACCGTCGCCATCCCGATCGCGCGGCCCACGATCGATGCCTCGGCGATCGGCATGTTGTAGCAGCGGTTACTCCCGAACTCCGTCTGCAATCCGGCTGTCAGTCCGAAGACTCCACCCTTGCCCTTGACCTCCGAGAGATTGCCCTCACGGCTGCAATCGGCGACGTCTTCGCCGAACACGATGACCCGCTCATCGCGCTGCATCTCTTCTTTCAACGTCGTGTTGATGAGATCGACCATCGTCTTCGCTTCGCCGCTCGGTTGCGCGGCAGCGTCGAATTCCGATGAAGCGGGATCTACCTTTTCCGAGTAAAGGTGAGCGAGCGCGGTAGCCGGGGCCGGCGGATCGGCCTCCAATGCCCGGTGCGTGTCCTCGAGAATCTCGTGGTCGATTTCACGAACCATTTCTTCGAGCACCGAGGCTTCGATCAAACCCTCTTCGACGAGAAACTTCGGGAACGTCACCAGCGGATCACGGAGCGCTTCTTCCTCCCGCTCATGTTTCGTTTTGTACGAGCGTTCGTCATCGCTGAGAGAGTGCGAATAAGGCCTCGTGCAGTGTGCGTGAACCAGAGCGGGCCCATGTCCTTCGCGGCACCACGCCGCGGCGGCGCCCATTGCCTTATAAGAAGAGATGAGGTCGGTGCCGTCGACTTCAATGGTCAGGATATCGGGGAATCCGGCAAGAAGCTTTGAGATCGACCCGCCCGGAGTCTGTTTTTCCACCGGCACCGAGATCGCGTAGCCGTTATCTTCGATCAGGAACAGCACCGGCAGCCGGTTGAGGCATGCCTGGTTGACGGATTCCCAGAACTCGCCTTCGCTGGTCGCCCCTTCCCCCGAACTGACGAGGACGAGACGGTCTTCACCGGGATAAAGAACCCGGCATCCCGCCGCGCAGCCCACAGCCTGGACAAACTGAGTACCTGTTGCCGAGGAACTCGTGACGATATTCTTAGCCGGATCGGCCCAGTGATTGGGCATCTGACGTCCGCCAGACGACGGATCCGAGGCAGCGCCCACGGACTGGAGAAGCATATCGAGAGACGTCATCCCCAAGGTCAGGCAGAGAGCGCGGTCGCGGTAGTACGGATAGAACCAGTCGTAGCCGGGCTTCGAAATGAGACCTGCGGCGACCTGGATCGCTTCATGCCCCGCGCCGCTGACCTGGAAGAAAGTCCGCTGTTGGCGCTTGAGCATGATCTCGCGATCGTCCAGGCTCCGTGACGTCTGCATGAGGCGAAACGCCTTGAGCAGAAGCTCGGGCGTCAGACCCGCTTCGCGCGCCGCTTTGAGCCGTTCCGTGCCGGTGGGAGTGGCAAACGACGTCATCATAAAAGTGAAAAGACCTTAATCAATATAGCAAGAGTACCCTCCAGATGAGGTAACCGGCGATGGGAAAAAGAGTTGCGATCCGAAACGCCGTAGCGTAGGCCGAATGGTCGAAGAGCCGTCCGAACCAGGGCATCATTAATGCCACAATCGCGCCCCACGATCCGGCGCCGATTCCGGCCAGAAACGCCGAATGACCGGGCGGAAAAGCCCGAATCACCCAGGCGACAGCCAGGACTACAAATCCGGCCAAACCAAACATTGTCAAAAACATACCGCCGAGCACGAGCGGGCCGCCGGGAAGCGAATGCATCCATGCCATAGGCAGACAGAGGATGAGCGATGCAAGCATCAGGCCACGGAACCGGGGGCCGGATTGACCGACGCAGCGATCCATGAGCCAGCCCCAGAAGAAGTAACCGACTTCCCAGCCGAACGGCGGAATCCACAGGACGTACCCGAGCGTCGCCTGGCTCCAGCCAAAGCGGGCATGAAGATAAAGTGAGGAATCGTACAGGATAAACCCCAGTGGCATGCCCGCCACACCGTAGGCTGCCATGAAGGCCCAGAACGCCGGGTAAGTCCAGATCCTGGTCAGGAACATGTGTTCACCGGTCCTCGGTGCTTCGTCGACGCCTCTTCCGGCAAATCGCCAGAGCACGAGCCACGCCGCGCCGAGAAATCCCGTAAAAATGAACGCTCCGTGCCAACCGAACTGTCCCGCGATGGGCGTCACAATCAGGGGCGTGACCATCGCGCCCAGCGAACCACCGCTATAGGAAATGGCGAGGCCCCGGCCTCGTCTCGCGGGCGAAAGGGTCTGGGTGACGGTGCGATTGCCGCCTGGAAACGTCGCGCCTTCGCCCGCGCCGAGCACCACGCGGGCGATGGCAAAACTCCAGAATCCGCTGGCCCAGGCATGCAAAGCCGAGGCAACACTCCAGATGCCGACCGCTGTAGTCATGCCGCGGCCCACCCCCCAGCGATCCAGAATGAGGCCCCACGCCGGGTTGCCGATCATGTACGCGACGGAGAAGCAGGAGATGATGATGCCGTATTGCTCGGCGCTAAGGTGCGTCTCACGCAGAATCACGGGCGCGAGGATCGCGAGCGTGTTGCGGTCGATGTAGCTGATCAGCGAAATCAGCCACATGGAAACGGCGGGAAGCCAACGGTCTTCCTTGTCGGTATGGGTCAACACATCGGGATGGGTCAAAAGTAATTCACGATGATACACTGACGAAGATCTATTAATGCTGCTTCCCAGGGACTTCGTAACCTATTTATCTCGTCAGATCGTCCGGCGACTCGTGCCGGGTACGATCGAGACGCACACTCCGGAAAAAGTGGTCGAGCTCGTGCACAACCTGATCTCGGACGAACTGGAGGCCGAAGACAGGTTGAATGACGAAGTGCGCGACATCCTCGAGCAATACAGCGACTACATGCGGCGCGAGGGCGTCAGCTATCAGGAGATGTTCCGCAAGGCGAAGAACGCGCTGGTGCAGCAGAAGAAGATCGTGAAAGCGTCGGGCCGGGATACGGGCGACGCGATGAAACTCTCACGCGACAAAATCACCGACATTTCGCACAAATTGATCGTCATGCTGAAGAAATCGCGCGATCTGCGATTCAAGAAGGACCAGAACGATGCGCGCCTCGACATCGTGAAAGCATTCACCGAGATCCTGCAGGTGGAAGAGAAGGCCGATCGCGCGGCACGGGACAAAGTCAGATCCATAAAGCGCGATATCGCCGAAGGCAGCGAAGAGTGGGACATCCTGCAGAAGCGCTACTATTCGGAGGAATTGAAAAAGTACGGGATCGACACATCAAAATAGGACGCGGGAAACGCGACTTGAAGTCGTGTCTCCGGACTAAACGCGATGGCATTTTGCAAATCCGGGATTGTAGCTGCTGGCGCATACCTGGCTGTCGAGGTTTACTTTTTCGTGTATGCCTCGCTGCACCCGTCCGGCCTCGGATACGAGTACATTCCGTTCGCGTTCCTGTCGTTTCCCTGGTACTACGTCCTCGGGTATCTCTTCGTGCGTCTCTCCTGGCCTGAAGCTTATGCGATGTTCGCTGGAGTATTGATGAATGCGCTTGTCAGCTATTTAGCCTTCTCTTTTTTTTCGCGACGCAGAGTATTGCCCAAAGTAAAGTAGAGCTGTGGGTCGCATCCGGGTCCTTTCGGACCACGTCGCAAACAAGATTGCGGCGGGCGAGGTCGTAGAGCGGCCTGCGTCCGTCGTGAAAGAACTGCTGGAGAATTCGCTCGATGCGGGTTCGACGAGCATTCGCGTGGAAATCGAAAACGGCGGCCGACGCCTGATTCGCATCGCCGACGATGGATGCGGCATGCTGCGCGACGACGCTCTCCTGGCCTTCGAACGCCATGCCACCAGTAAACTGCACGATGTGAAAGACCTGCTCTCGATCGCGACGCTGGGGTTTCGCGGCGAAGCGCTGCCCTCGATTGCATCGGTGTCGCGCCTGCTCCTCGAAACGCGATCGCTCGATGAACAGACCGGGACGCGCGTGGAAATCACGGGCGGCAAAATTCTGCACTGCGATGAGATCGCGCGCGGCGGCGGAACTACGATTGCCGTGCGGGATTTGTTCTTCAACGTGCCAGCGCGGAAGAAGTTTCTGCGGTCGGAACAAACGGAACTGGCCCACATCGCGTCTCTCGTGACGCATTACAGCCTGGCGCATCCGGATAAGACTTTCGAGCTGTGGAACGGTGGCGCGACGCTGCTCCATGCCACGCCGGTTGCGACGCTGCGCGAACGCGTGTTTCAGGTTTTCGGCAGCCAGTTACTGGAAGACTTGATCGAATTGGAAACCCACAGCGGCACGCTCCAGATGCCGGAGCCGGATGAACCGCCGCGGACTTTTACGGTGCATGGTTTCGTATCTCGGCCGCAAGTGCAGAAGAATAATCGGAACTCGATCTTTGTGTTCGTGAACGGAAGACTCATTCGCGACCGCCTTCTGCTGCATGCGCTTTCGAGCGCATATCACAATCTGATGCCGCCCGCGTGTTATCCGTTTGCGCTGCTGTTTCTGGATTGCGACTGCGAAGAAGTGGACGTGAACGTTCACCCATCGAAGACGGAAGTGCGGTTCCGGCATCAATCGTGGGTGCACGATTTCGTGCGCGATGCCGTGCGCGAACAATTGATGCTGTCGCGGCCCGCACCGTCTTTCAGCCCGAATCCACAGCCTGCGGGGATGTTGCCTTATTCGGAATTCCCGCAGATGTTGCAGAATGAGACGGCGGGAGCCTCGCTGCCGGCAACCGTACCCGATTACACTCTTCACCCTCCTCCGCCGCCGGCCGGGCGATTCGATTTCGGTAATGCCGCGATCTCATTAGGCGAGCCCGAGTTAAAGCCCGAGTTAAGAAAAGAAGAACCGCTGCGGCTGCGCGTGCCCGATACTCATGGCGGGTTCCCTGCCGGGACATTGCCCGTTGAACACAGCATGACGCGCGGCATGACTCAAATCGGCGAGCTTCGTCCGCTGGGGCAACTGCACAGCAGCTTCATCATCGCGGCGGGTACGGATGGGCTCTGGATCATCGACCAGCATGTCGCGCACGAGCGTATTCTGTTCGAGCAGGTCCTTTCGCAACAGGCCGCCGGACGCATGGAAGTGCAGCATCTGCTGATGCCCGTGATCCTTCAACTCACGCCGGAACAACAGATCGAATATGCGCGGATCGCGGATGAGCTGCACAATTCCGGCTTCGAGACGGAGCCTTTCGGGAACCGAACCATAGCGGTAAAAGCGGCGCCCGCCGCGGTAGGGCAGGGAGACCTGGAGCGGGTGATTTTGGAAATCCTGGAAATTGCCGAGAATGAATTGCGCAGCGTCTCGATCTCGGATCTGCGCCGGGGGATTGCCGCGTCGATCGCATGCCGGGCCGCGATCAAAATCAACACGCCGCTCGACCAGCGCAAGATGGAGTGGATGCTGCGAAGCCTGGCCGCGACGGATTATCCGATGGCTTGTCCGCACGGGCGCCCAGTGGCGTTGCAATACAGCACGCGGGACATTCTGAAGTCGTTTCACCGGATTTGAAGACTGCTAAAGGTAAGGCGCAGGCCAAAGGCCTATTCCACATGAGCCCGTAGGCAATTGAGTTTCTGGTGGAGTAGGCCTTTGGCCTGCGCTCTCGGCTAAAAAACTGCAACCCGATTCCATGGCCTTCATCCAATGCCCCATGGAATTCAGACAACTTGGCAAATCGGGGCTGCAGGTCCCGGTCCTTTCTTACGGTACCGGCACATTCGGGGGCGTCGGCGACATCTTCCGCGCATGGGGAACGACGGAAGTGGATGAAGCGCGCCAACTGGTGGATATCTGCCTCGAAGCGGGTTTGAATATGTTCGATACCGCGGACAT
>JBEKTF010000063.1:0-27656 GCA_049516355.1 Bryobacteraceae bacterium
CGGCTGATTGTCCATCGGAAAGCCCGCTTCGAACGAGCTGAGAAATGCAAGGAACGTGACCGTGCAAAGAACCAGTGCCGTGATCCAGTGGCGGTTGCGCACGCGGGCAACCGCCGCGGTATTCGATTTCGGAGAAGGGGAGGAGGACGGCAAAGCCGCTTTCTTTCGCTGCTTCACGCTGACAACTTTCACCAATGGATCATCCTAACAAGGCGTGGCCGTACGGTGATCAGGTCTTGTACGGGGCTTACCGACGAGCCGAGAATCAGGCGAGCAGAACCTTCGTCAGAACCGCGCGTTGGCCGTCACGGTACCCGGCGAAGAAGCCCAGGTCGATTGGGAGTCTGGCCCCTGGTGAGCAACCCCTGCACCCCGCCTTAGCGTGCGACCTCCGAACCAGGCGAGAAAATCCCACCGAAAGCGAGGCACTGATGAGGGCTTGAACCTCCTGACGCGCGAAGCAACAAGCTGTGACGGCAAAGTGATAATGTCCCCTTTGAGAAAAGTAGAAATGTCCCCTTGACAGCCCCAGACTTTGGGGATGCAGGAAGGACAGCTACTGATGACTCAAGCCGATAGAGACCGGCTCGTAACGTTGCGGAAAGCGAAGAAGAGGCTGATCACGCAGCAGGAGGCAGCCGCGGAGCTGGAGTTGAGCGTACGGCAGGTGAAGCGGATGCTGTACGCGCTGAAGAAGCGGGGCGACAGGAGCGTTGTGCACGGGTTGCGCGGCAAGCCATCGAAGCGGCGGATCGAACAGGCCGTGGAGAAAGAAGCGGTGAAGATCCTGTCAGCGGATGTATATAAGGGCTTTGGGCCGACCCTGGCAGCGGAGTATTTGCGCAGGAAACACGGGATCGAAGCGAGCAGAGAGACGGTGCGGCAATGGATGATCCGCGGCAAGCTGTGGCGGGCGAAACGGGAGAAGGTCAAAGAGGCGCACGTCTGGCGGCCGCGGCGGAGCCGGTTGGGAGAACTGATTCAGTGGGACACCAGCGAGCACGACTGGCTGGAGGGGCGCGGCGAGAAGCTGTACCTGATCGCGATGATCGACGATGCGACCAGCCGATTATTCGCGCGGTTTGTGCGGCACGATTCGACCGAAGAGAACATGAAACTGCTGTGGAGTTATCTGGAGAAGTTCGGTCGCCCGGTGGCGTTCTACACGGACAAAGCGAGTTTGTTTCAAACGGCGGAGAAGCGCAAACGGGATGAGCCCGGGGTGGAGAAAGATCCGGTGGAAATGCCGCCGACGCAGATCGGCCGCGCGCTGCGGGAACTGGGCATCGTATGGATTGCGGCGCACTCTCCCCAGGCCAAAGGGCGGGTGGAAAGGAACTTCGGGACAGCCCAGGACCGTTTGGTGAAAGGGATGCGGGTCGCCGGAGTAAAGACCATCGAGCAAGCCAATCAATACCTCGACGAGGAATATCTGGTGTGGTGGGAGCAGGGACACGCGAAGCAACAAGCTTGATATATGTGCGTACTTTATGCATAATGATGCATATATCCGGAGTGCACATGAGGACAACGCTAATTATCGATGACGGCCTGATCGAGCGGGCAAGACGTCTGACGGGAATCGAAGAAAAAACTGCCCTCGTGCGTGCCGGGCTGGAAGCGCTAATCGCGCGTGAAGCAGCGAAGCGTCTGGCTGCCCTGGGGGGAACTGAGCCCCAACTGAACCCGGTTCCCCGGCGGCGCTCGGTTTCCGCGGTGAAAACGACTGTGTGATGGTGCTGGTCGATAGTTCCGTCTGGATCGAACATTTCCGTAGAGGCCAGCCGGCGCTCGCGGCGCTGCTCAATGAAGGGTCCGTTCTGATGCATCCATTTGTGCTCGGTGAACTCGCGTGCGGCAACCTGAAAAAACGCGCGGATATTCTTCGAGATCTTGAGGAATTGCCACAGGCTGCCGCCGCAACTCACGAAGAGGCTTTGGATTTGATGAGTGAACGTAAGCTTTGGGGACGCGGGATCGGTTGGATCGACGCGCATCTCGTCGCTTCCGCGCTGCTCTCGAATTGCCACCTGTGGACGCTCGACGTGAGGCTCGCTCGAGCCGCTGCCGATGCGGGCGTTCACCGGTTGTAGGGCGGCGTTCGCCGAAAATCGGCTGAGTTCCATTCCCATCGCGGTTACCATCGGGCCATGAGAGTGTTTTATCCCGGGCAGTTGGTGCTTCCCTTGATGCTCCTTCTTGCCGAAGGGCTCTTCCTGATGAGCCGGTTCGATATGATCCGGGTCGGATGGCCGCTGGCTTTGATCGCTACCGGGCTCGAGGAACTTTACCTCTGGGCGACCTCGGGAGACGATAAATGAACATGCAACGGCGGCGTGGATCGATCTTCGCGCTGATCCTGATCGTGTCCGGGGTGTTGCTCTTTCTCGATAACCTCGGCCTTCTTCCCATTCGAAATATCCGGGCATACTGGCCTCTTGTGCCGGTGGCCTGGGCGTTATCGATCATCGAACGCAGGCGGGGCGCTCACGCTATTATCCGGGCGTCGGCTGTGATCGTCTTCGGATGTCTTCTCTTACTGGGCAATCTGCATATCATCCACATGACAGCGGGCATATTCATCCCGATGCTTCTGATTTACCTCGGAATCATAATCCTGATCCGCGGTGGCCGGGAGCAGATGTGTCACTGGCCCCCGAGGCGTTTCGATGCCGGATCGAGCACGCGGGAATCGAGTTTTTTGGGGAACAAGTTAATGGAATCGGTCGTTTTCAGCGGCTCTGAACGGCGCGTCGAGAGCCAGAATTTCGAAGGCGGCAAAGTGGAAGCAGTATTCGGAGGCCTCGAACTGGATCTCTCCGGCGCTGCAATCACAACACCGGACCGGCGGGCGGTGCTTGAGGCGAATGCGGTATTCGGCGGTATCGAAATCCGGATACCTCGAACATGGCGAGTGGAGAGGGAGAGCGCGGCGGTATTCGGCGGGTTCGACGACAAGACTGTTCCGCCAAGGCCTGAGCCTGGATTCGAGCCGCCGACCCTTGTGATCCGGGGCAGCGCAGTGTTTGGCGGCATTGAAGTGAAGAATTAGCGCGAACGCCGCATGCACCCGATCTTTCAGAACTGGAAAGTGTTCCTGCTGTATCTCGCGGTATGGGTGCCGCTGGGGGCGATTCTCGGGCTGCTGATCTCGGTCGTGGGAACACTGAGTGCGGCGGAGGCTGCGGCCATCATCGCTCCGGTCACCGTGGTGCTGGCGTTTGTCTGCCTCTCCCCGTGGTACGCGTGCCGTGCGTTGCCGCTGCGATCGGCGAGGGCCGGACGTCTGCTCGGGCAGCATCTGCTGGCCGCGATGGTGGTTGCCGTGGGAGTGCTGCTTGTCGCCCGGCTCGCGGCAAGTAGTTTCTCCGATATTCTGCCCGGGCTCGATCAGCGCTTTCGCGCAGCGGTCCCGGTGCTCACCGCAATGGTCGCGATGATTTATCTGCTCTCGACGGCGATGCACTATGTGGTGATCGAAGCGCAGGCGTCGCGGCGGTCGGAACTGCTTGCGCGAGAGGCACAGCTGAGAGCGCTCAAGGCTCAGGTCAATCCGCATTTCCTGTTCAACAGTTTGAATTCGATCAGCGCGCTGACGGCGAGCGACGCGGTACGCGCACGGGAGATGTGTATCCGTCTGGCAGACTTTCTGCGTACTTCGCTGCGGCTGGGCGAGCGCGCGGCTATCCCTTTTCGGGAAGAAATGGAGTTAACGCGCATGTACCTGGGCGTGGAACAAGTGCGCTTCGGCCGGCGGCTGCGTCTGCACGAGGACATGGAAACAGCGTGCGATGAATGCGAAGTGCCCGCGCTGCTGATTCAACCGCTGGTGGAAAATGCCGTGAAGCACGGGATTGCGCTGCTCGATGAGGGTGGCGAGATTCTGTTACTCGCCCGGCGCGTGCGGGAAGGTTTGAGGTTCACGATCGAGAATCCTTTCGACCCGGCGGCTCCAGCAAACCGCAGCGGCATCGGACTGGCGAATGTGCGGCAACGGCTGGAGGCGCGCTATGGCACCGCCGCGCGGCTTGAAGTGGAAGCGGGAGAAAACTGGTACCGCGTGACGCTGACGGTGCCGGCTTTGGTGTCATAAGAGCAGGCATCATGAAAGCGGGAGTTTTGAAAGCCGTTATCGCAGACGACGAAGAGCTGGCGCGCGGGATTCTGCGCGAGTATATCGAACACGAGGGACCGGCTAACCAACCGGGCATGGAAATCGTTGCCGAGTGCACGAATGGATTCGAGGCGGTGAAAGCATGCGGCGAGTGGAAGCCGGACGTGCTCTTCCTCGATATTCAGATGCCGAAACTGGATGGCTTCGAGGTGCTTGAGTTAATCGACCCCAAAGTCGCCGTGGTGTTCGTGACGGCGTTCGATCAGTATGCGATGCGCGCGTTCGATGCGGCGGCGGTGGATTATTTGCTGAAGCCGTTCGGAGTAGAGCGTTTTCGGACGGCGATCGAGAAGGTACGGCGCCGCGTCGGTGAAGTGAGGCCCGCGTCGTTACCGGAGGAATTGAAAAACGCGGCGCGGCCCACAGGTGCATATCTGGAGCGCGTTGTCGTGAAAGACGGTGCCAAGGTGCATGTGATTCCCGCGGGCAAGCTCGACTATGCCGAGGCGCAGGACGATTATGTTGCCCTGCGGAGCGAAGGCAGGGGGTGGCTCAAGCAGCAGACGATTGCGAGTCTCGAAGCGGCATTGGACCCGAAGCGATTTGTGCGGTTGCACAGGTCGTACCTGGTTAATGTAGAGAGAATCACGCGGATTGAGCAGAATACGAAAGACACCTGGCTGGCGGTGCTGGTGGATGGTTCGAAAATACCTCTCAGCCGCGGCGGTTATGCCAGGCTTAATGCGTTGATTGGGGGTTAGTGAAGCCTTGTCGCAGACCGGTGACGGCGGACAGTCGTCTTTAAGGTCACGGTCACGGGCACGGCGCGGAGTAGCCGGGCTCCAGTGTCCTCAAGAAGAGTCGTGGGTTTTATCTCGGTTCGGATCGGCTTTGCGAGAAAACCGTCGATTTTCGGAACGCGTCAATAAACGCTGTCATCGTTCGGAAGACCCGCGACAGGGTCTCCGGCTGAAGTAGTTGGCATAATACGCAGGCCGATCGTCGGCAGTCCAGATAGGCGAAGGTTTGCAACTCGGTGATGATTCCGCTGAAGCCGATCGGTGATTCCGGAGGGAAGGCGATCACTATTGCGGAAGGAAACCCATCAGGCGTCGGAGCGAAGCGCCGCTGGCAGGACCAGCGTGAACTGCGATAAGCCAAGCCATCACACTCGATTCCCGGCAAGTATCGCCTTTCGTCGCGAGGATCAGCTCAGGCACGTTTGGCACCAGATCCCCCCTCAGGCTACACTGAAAATCACACCAAGAATGATCCGGCACGCGATCCCCGGGGGACTCACCTTCGACGAGGTGTTCCTCCTTCCGGCACGCAGCAAAACCTTTCTCGGCAAAGCCCCCATCGGCCTCTATTAAATCATTTCCGATGTCGCGCCCCTCTGCGATTCGTTTCTACCTGCCGCTGCTCGCGATTTTGCTGGCCCTGATGGCCATCCTGACAGCTTTCCTGCCGATGCCGGGCATCCAGGAAGATGAAGCGCTTTTCCTTACACCTTTTCTAAAGGGGCATGCTCCGCTCTACTCCTGGACGGTCGGCAACCGCGTTGTTCCAGTCATGCTGATGGATTATGTAGGGGCGCTGAAGACCTGGATCTACTGGCCAGTCTTCAAATTTTGGAAACCGGGGGTATGGTCGATACGGCTTCCTGTGTGTTTCTTTAGCATGCTGACCGTCGGAGTGATCGCGCTTTTCCTGCGACGGGTAACCAGCGCCCGCATCGCTCTCCTCACCTCGCTTCTGCTCGCAACCGATGCGCCTTTTGTGCTCACCAGCGTCTTCGATTGGGGACCTGTATGCCTCCTGCTGCTCGCCACAGCCTTGTTCCTGTTGCTTTTTCAGCGTTTCACCTCTGGCGGAAGCCCGCTCTGGCTAAGCGCGGCATTCCTCCTGGCCGGGCTCGCCACGTGGCAAAAAGCGCTCTTCGTTGTTATCTTAGCCGCGCTGGCATTGGCCTGGCTGCTTGTTTTCCCGACGTGCGTCCGCCGATGGATGCGGGTTCGCAACGTTCTTGTCGCGGCCGTCGCTTTCCTGGCCGGCTCCGCGCCGCTCATCGCATTCAATTTGCAGCGGAGTGCGTCGACGTTCACCGCGGGCCGCTATCTCCCCCCAGTCGCGGCCCGCGAAAAGCTGATGATGCTGCAGCACACACTTGACGGACGCGCGCTGGAGCACTACATGTTCCGCAGTGTCGCCGGCGAAAAGATTTCCTTGACGGAACAGCCTTTGGAAGACCGAATCGCACACTGGTATAAGCAGAGCAGCTTCCATCCGGCAAGCCTCCTCCTCCCTGCCCTTGTTATTGCCCTGCTCGCACTACCCTTTCTGCGGACCTCCGCAACATTCCGGGCCCTGCTATTTTCCTGGATTGCATTTGCAGCCGCCGAAGCGATGATGCTTCTTTATCGCGATGCCGGCGCGGGACCACACCACACCGTCCTTCTCTACCCGGCACCTCAATTTTTGGTGGCGGCAACCATCTGCGCCCTCGCGGAACTCATTCGCACGCCCCTGAAGGCAACACTCGCCGTATGGGCAATCGCCTTCATACTCGCAGGAGCCAACCTGTGGCTCCTTCACGGCTATTCCAGGGCGGGCAACCAGAACGGCTTCAGCGTCATTTGGACTAATGGCGACGTAAAACTGGCCAGCACGGTCACATCCACGCATCTTCCCGTCGCCATTCTGGACTGGGGACTCCAGAACCCCCTTCAGATAGCTACGAACAACCAGGTTGGAATCGTCGAGCCCGCCCCGGTTCGGCCCGGCGTGTTGTACGTGGGCCATTGCGACGGTTATATCATTGATGAATCGCGCTCCAGAGATTACCTGCAGTTGCTCCGCAAAACAGGCGTCGTCACGGATCCCCGGGGCGCACCCCTTTTTTGTCTGTTTGGGTCGCGGAATTAAATACCATGGCCAGCGCAGAGTTGTGGCGGGAAGGGATTCTCGGCGAGGAAGTATAAATTCTCAGCGGCGCATCATCTTGAAAGCCATGTTCACGCCGTAGCCTTGCTTGAGGGCGAGCGTGATCCACAAGAGCGCAAGAGACTCCAGCAGATGCGCATGGCGGAGCGGGCCTGAATCCACGGGCTCGAAACCGAGGTCACTCGCGAGACCCGCGGCGATCCGCTTCGCATTGTCGTCATCACCGCAATAAAACATGGTGGCGCGCTGGCCGTGGTAATCCGGGTTCGCCATGTTCGGATAGCCGGTGGTATTGAAAATCTTCACCACCGCAGCACCGCTTAAGGCCGCAACCTTTTCGCCGCCTGATGTTCCTGAGGCTGTATCGAGACCGGAGAGATCGGGCAGCAACGGATTCGTCGCGTCGAGAAGGATCTTTCCCTTGAGGTCACCCGCCGAAAGGGCGTCCGGCACCGCGCTCCACGGGACGGAGAGGATGATGACGTCGGAGGACTGCGCCGCTTCCATCATTGATACGACCTTCGCGGTCGTAGCGGAGTCTGTCTTTTTCGGATTACGAACACCGAAAGTAATCTCGTGACCGTGTTTGGCCCAGCCAGAACCGAGAGCGCCCCCAACATGGCCTGCCCCAATAATCGAGATTTTCATTCTGATTTCAGATTCGTATGAACCCGCACATCGAGTCAAACGAGTTAAGTAAAGAATGAAACGGTTTGCGTACAAATTCGTCTCCCCTATTAACGTGGTTTCGACACTGCAACAGGGAAGATTTCAATCTTAAAAAAGGGAGACTTTGTATATGAAACTTAGTAACATTACGCTGGCGCTTTGCTTTGGATTTCTTGCCGGCGCGCCACTGGTGATGGCTCAGCAGGGAAATGTTTATATCGGACTGGGCACCGCTACAGACTCATCCAGCGGTCAGGCACTCGACGTCTTCGGCACCGGCAACTTTGTGAACACGCCGAAAATCAACGGCTTATTCGCCACAGTCGGGGGAGGATTTATGCTTACCAGTCACTTTGGCGCTGGCGCTGAAATCAACTGGCGCGCAGGCTCGGGTGACTACGCGGGCCTGAATTACCGCCCGGTTTTCTACGATTTCAACGGCATCTGGCAGCCAATAAAAACCAAACGCTTCGTCCCCGAAGTGCAGGCGGGTATTGGAGGAGTCCATTTGGGATTCAGCGCCAATCAACAGGAATGCAGCCTGATCGTGGGATGTTCCACTGTGTCTTTAGGCTCTGAAAGCTCAAACCATTTCCAGGCGCATTTCGCAGTGGCCGCACGGCTCTATGTGACTCCACATATCTTTCTTCGTCCCGCGGTTGACGCCCACTGGGTGAATAACTTCTTCCAGTTCGGCAGCGACTGGGTGCCGGAGTATACGATGGGCCTCGGCTACAGTTTCGGCGGACAGTAAGTCGAGTTACTTCTCTTTGTCCTCCACGAGGGACTTAAGCCTGGATAGTTCGCGATCGATCCGGCGGCCTCTCTGCACAAGCAGAAAGACAAAGGCGATCATGATTATCCAGGCGGCTGAGTAGCCGAAAAACAGGAAGTGGAGATTTGTAATATCGACGGGTGACATGTTATTCAGATAGCGTGAAGCTCGCGGCGGAGTGAATCGATTTCGCGGCGGCTGGTTTCCTGGTGAAGGCGGACCAGTATCATCGCGGTACCAAGCAGAAGAAATGCCACAATGCCGGTCAGAAAGGGCGGCCAGTAGACGGGCGCAAGTCCCCCGGTTTCAAGCACGGGTCCGGGGTGTTGCGTCCGTACATTGTGGAGCCGAATAGCCATAGTGACGATGGGGATGTCGGCGGCCGCGAAGATCGCGAGCACCGCGGACATGGTTCCTCGTTGCTGGGGCTCGGCTATCGCGGGGCGCATCAGCAGATACCCGAGATAGAGCAGGAACAACATTAGCTGCGACGTCATGCGCGCATCCCAGGCCCACCAGATGCCCCATTCCACACGGCCCCAGATGCTTCCGGTCGCGAGATTGACCAGCGTAAACATGGTGCCGACTTCGACAGCGGAGACAGCCAGCGAGTCCCACGCGAAGTTCTTCCTGACGAGAAATCCAATGCTGGCGATTACGGCGACGGCATAGAATGTGTCGGCGGTAATGGCGGCGGGCACGTGGATGAAGATGATCCGGAAGATGTCGCCCTGCAGGGCATCGATCGGGATTACCAGAAAGATGTTGTAGAAATTCCACAGAAGCAGAATCGTGCCGAGAATCCCGAGAGTGTAGACGATCTTTTCACGCATTCGTTTTGACCTCTAAATCACCAGAATAAACTCAATCAGATACAGCGCGAGCGATGTAAACATAACGTCGAAAACGATCAGCAGCCGGACGTCGCTCAACACAGCATTACCGTTCAACAGACCGGTAGTCAACTCCATGGCGCCGATCAGCAGAGGGATCATCAATGGATAGAGCAGCACGGGCAGCATCAACTCACGCAGCCGGACATTCACAGTAACGGCGCTGAGCGCGGCGCCCACTACCGTGATCCCCCAGGTCGCCAGCGCGATCACCAGCAGAAGGGGGAGAAGCGATCCGATCCAGCTGATGTTGTAGAAGAGCCCGAAGATCGGGAGCGATGCGAACTCGACGATGAGCAGGAGGAGAAAACAGGCGATCGCTTTGCCGAGGAAGATTGCCCAGGCTGGAACCGAGGCGATCAGGACTTCCAGGCAATCGTTCGGCAATTCGCGCGCGAAACTGCGGTTCACGATCAGCGCCCCGGCGAAGGCGTAGACCAGCCAAAGCAATCCCCCTGAAATGGCAAGCTTCTCCTCGCGATCCAGATCGAACGCAAAACTGAAGAGTACCAGGATAACGACAGCGAACGACAGGCTGGCGTTGAGAGATTCCCGGGTACGCCACTCGGTACGCAGATCTTTGCGGGCGATGGCGAAGGCCGCCGCGAGGCCTTTTCTTAGTCCCGACTTCACTCCCGGATGTCTCCATAGGTGCGATAGAGCCAGCCCGGGTCGAGCAGCATTTCATTATTGCGGGGACCGGAGAAGATGATGCGTCCGCGGTCGAGCAGCGCGACGTCGCTCGCAAGCTCCATGGCTTCTCGGATCTGGTGGGTCGACATGATAATGGTTGAACCGCGGGCGCGGGCATCGGCGAGCAGTTGTTGCAACACGGCAACGGCGCGATCGTCGAGAGAAGTGAATGGCTCGTCGAGCAGGAGAAGGTCGGGATTGTGCAGGAACGCGCGGGCGATTGCCAGGCGCTGGCGCATACCGCGGGAGAACTCGCGCGCGAGGCCATCCTTTACGCGGGTCAGGCCGACGCGTTCGAGCGCTGTATTCGCAGCTTGTTTGGGATTCTCGATCCCGGTCAACTGGCCGAACAGGCTGAGGTTTTCGAGAGCGGAAAGATCGTCGTAAACCCCGATGCCGTGTCCGAGATAGCCGATACGGCCCAGGATTCTGACTTCACCTTTCGATGGCTTTGACAAGCTGGCGAGAATGCGGAGCAGCGTGGTCTTCCCGGCCCCGTTGCGCCCGAGCAGAGCGACGCAGGCGCCCTTCGCTACCTCAAAGCTTGCGCCGCGCAGCGCGGGATAATCGCCGAAATACTTCCAGACGCGATCAGCCGCGACCGCGTGCATGCTTTGAGGCTTTCGTAGCGGTTTCCGAGTCCGAGTCGGGCAAAGCGGCATTGCCGGCGTTTTCGAGCGGATCGCCCTTGCGATAGAGCAGAATGAAGCCGAGGGCGAGCATGCCCAGGATGGTCAGGAGAACCCATTTCACGGCGAGCAGGGATTCGAGAAAGCTGGCATTTGCCGCCAGCAAACCGTAAAGCTTGGGGAAGTTCTCGGCGAGGTTCTGACCGCTGCCTGCGGTACCACCCGAGTCCGACTCGGTGTTGAATAACCCCGTGCCCTCAACGCGGACCTGAATGTCGGGGCCTTTCACACTGAAGATGTTGGATTTTGTGGATGGCTCCTGCCCGAGGAGAGTCACATCGGGGCCTTTGATCTCGACACCGGGCGGCGCAACCATCCGGATCGAGCCGGCTTTTGACAGGGTCTGGTCTTCAAAAACGCCAGGGCTCCGAAATGGCATACCCCATGAGAGATCCACGCGCGTTTCGCCGGGTTTGATGGGGAAATCCAGTTTGAATTGGTTGGGTTTTCCGAGAGGATCCGGCGCACGGCGAATGGGCAGACCGCCGGGGGCCGTTACATTCACTTCGACTTTTCCCTGGGCGGCCGCGGGGAGAGCGAATTGAAGGGTGCCGCGGTCGGGATCGTTCCACGTGGTCTTGCCATCGTTCTTGTAGAGGAAACCTTCCGTGACCCGGATGGTCCCATCCGGCGAAGGTTCGAGGACAAAGAAATGTTGATCGATTTTCGCCTGGCCCGGGGACCTGGTGGATTCGTAAACGGGAATGCTGACGCCGGACAGTGGGGAGCCCGGCGTAATGACCAGGTTGTACTGAACGCCGCCGTAAACAGCCTGCACGAGAAGCGGGCCGCCTCCGACACCGGGCTTCACGTCCTGCGTGAAAGCGAATTTGCCCTCCGCGTCGCTCTTGACGCTCCCCAGGTTTTGAGGACCTTGTTGAGTCGTCTGATAGAGCGTGACCGTTGCGGCCGGTTGGGGCTTACCGCTGGTCGCGTTGACGACCGTGCCGTCTACAGCGCCGTGGGCGAGCGAGGCGGAAAGCAGCAGGAACACGAATTTGTTCACGCTACGCCTCCCATCGGTTTCCCGCATTCGCCGCAAAACTTCAGCGGCTTGTCGAATGTCGCGCCGCAAGCCGGGCACGCGTTCTTTTTGGGCGGCGGGACTACTTTCACGGGCTTCAGCGACGGCGTTGCCAGTTCGGATTTGATGCGGTCCGTTTCGGCCATCACCTGGGCGAGATCTTTTTGCAGCTCGAGTTTGGTGGCCTGGTAGTCCTGATCCGAAAGTTTGTCGAGGCGGTATTCGAATTGAAGGTCCCGCAAATTCTCGTAGATCGCAGCCTTTCTTTCTTCGAGATGCTTGAAGGGTGATTCGGGAGCGGGTTTCGGGATGTCTTTGACGCGGATGAACAGCAAAAAGCCGATCATGCCGGCCCCCAGCAGCGCTCCAAAAATGAGGCTCGAATCCACTATGTCTTAATCCAGCCTTGCGGTGTCTTTTTCGATCGCGTCGCGATAGCGGGCGAGCGTGGGATCGTCATCCTGTTGGAATGCGCCCGGCGGCCCACCGGCAACGGCGGGATGCAACGGATGATGTCCGCGAATGCGGCGCAGTATCAGGAAGACGCAAAACGCGCCAGCCCCGAGCGAGATATAGGGAATCAGCCAGAAGAACGAGTTCGGGTCGGCACGGAAGATTTTTTGTCCGTATTCCTGAACGAAGGCCTGAACGATCTGGGAGTCGCTCATGCCTGCGCTCTGCATCTGGAATACTTTGGTGCGGGCCGGTTTGCAGAAATGGCACTGGCCGGAGGACATCATGCAGTTGATGTTCTCGGTACACGCGCCGCACTGGCAGGAGAGATGCGTGCCTACGCGCTTTACCTGATCGCTTTCGATCTGTGATTCGGACTGGGCCAGGGCAGAGACTGCCAGGACCAGGAAAAGAAAACTACGCTTAAACCTGTACATTCTATTCTTTGTCGGGACGCACCACGGACGCTTCGCGCCTGTGCGGCTCGTTTGCAATACCTACGACTTCCGTGCGCGGATAGGAGCGCGCAACTTTGCTCGGAACCAGACAGACCAGCGTTCCGCCGATCAGAACGACACAGCCCACCCAGATCCACGTGACCAGGGGAAACACATACGCCTGCAGCGTGGCTTTGTTGCCGACGCGTGCGGCATAGTTGATGTAAAGGTCTTCGTTCAAACGCGTGCGAAGCGCCACTTCGGCAGTACCCTGCTGGGCGATTTTGTAGAATCGCCGCGTGGGCTCGAGCGTACCGAGGCTTTTGCCGTTTTTCGAGACATCGAGGATCGCAGTGTCCCAGAGGTAATCCGGCGTGTCGCCCTCAGTTAGATCCACCACCTTGAGGGTGTAGGCGCCCACCCGCATGGTGTCGCCCTTGTTGACTTCCCCTACCGCGGTCTGATTGAACGGATGTCCGCTCCAGCCGATGAACATCAGCACGATAGCCATGTGAACCAGATAGCCGCCGTATCGCCGGGTGTTGCGATGCGTTAACTCGATCATCGCGGGAAGCAACCCTACTTTGGTCTTCTCGCTGATGGCACGTGAGCCGCGGAAAAACTCCATCACGATCGTCGCGGTCACGAAAAAGCAGAGGCCGAGCGAAATAATCGAATACGGATACCGCATGCCGCCGGCAACCAGGCCCGCTACTACGATCAGCATGCCGATGCCCGGCCATTGGAAATTCTTGCGCAGGCTTTCCATCGAAGTGCGCCGCCAGGCGAAGAGCGGACCGACGCCGGTGAGGAAGAGCAAAAACAGGCCGATCGGCACCATCAAACGGTTAAACCAGACGGCATCGAGACTGATTTTCTCGGTGGAGAATTTCTCCGAGATGACCGGGAACATCGTGCCCCACAGCACTGCGAAGCAACTGGCGAGCAGGATCAGATTATTAAACAGGAAGCTCGATTCGCGCGAAACCACGCTTTCCAGCTCCGCTTCGCTTTTGAGGAAATCGAGACGATCGAGAATCAGCCAGACCGTCGCGGCGATGCCGATCGCGAGGAAACCGACGAAGTATTTACCAATCGGCGATTCCGCAAACGCATGCACCGAACTGATGATCCCGGAGCGTGTCAGGAACGTCCCGTAGATGCAAAGGAAGAACGTGGCTGCGATGAGGACCATGTTCCAGACCTTCATCATGCCCTTCTTTTCCTGCATCATGACCGAATGCAGAAACGCCGTGGCGGCGAGCCAGGGGAGCAGGGACGCATTCTCGACCGGGTCCCACATCCAGTAACCGCCCCAACCGAGAACGTGATATGCCCACGCGGATCCGAGCATGATTCCGGTGCCCTGGAACAGCCAGGTCACGATGGTCCAGCGGCGCGTGGTGTGAATCCAGCTGTCGCCGGGCGCTTTTGAGATCAGCGACGCCATCGCGAAGGCGAAGGGAACCGCGAAACCCACGTACCCGAGGTAGAGCATCGGCGGATGAATCACCATCGCCCAATACTGCAGGAGCGGGTTCAGGCCCAATCCGTCCGGAACCGACGTGACCACTTTATCGAGAGACAGAACCTGAAACGGGCTGACGACGAACGCGTTGAGGGTGAGGAAAAAGATCTGGACGGACGACAGAATCGCGAGCACCCACGGCATCATGAGGCGATGCCTGCCGCGGTTGGTGAGAACGACGACGGCGCCGTAAGTTGAAAGAATCCAGCTCCAGAAGAGCAGTGAACCCTCCTGGCCACCCCACCACGCCGCAAACTTGTAGAACGCCGGCATGGCACGGTTGGTGTGAGAGGCGACGTAGGCCATCCGCATGTCGCCGGTCATCAACGAATAAATGAGGATACCGGCGGCTGTCGAAACCAGCAGCCAGACGGCAAGGACGGCGCGCTCGCCGCTCATGATCAGAAAGGGCTTATTCCTGAGCCGTCCCGCAACGCTCGCGACGATCGCGTAAAGCGAAATACAGAACGCCAGCAACAGTGCAAGGGCGCCTACGTTTTCCATAAAAGATAAATCCTACAGGCTGGAGCGCATGGGCGAGGTGACAACCGCCGGCTTCGCGCCCGGTTGCAGCTGATCCGGCGCCATGCCTGGCTTCGGAGCATATTTCGATGCGCATTTGGCCTGAATTTCGGAGGCGTGGAAGACGCCGTCGGCGCCGAGGCGGCCATCCGCGAGCGCTTGCGCGCCATCGCGGAATGTATCGGGAAGCGGATCGCGGCCTTCATAGGCAACGCGCAGGATCTGCTTGTCCTGTACCAGGTTGAACCTGACAGCGCCGGCCTCGTGAATAATCGAGCTGCCCTGCACGTCGCCCCCTACCCGGACGTGGCGGGTTTGGGCTTCGCCGCCCATCTGGCGGAGCTCGGCGATGGTCTTGTAATATGTCGTCGATCCCTGGATACCCGAGTAGGCAAGAAATGCCAGCGAACCGACAATGATCGCCATCAGCACGGCGAACTTTCCGTATTTGTTCATACCACCTCTTGGATATATTCAGTATACGCCCGACAGCCATCGCCAGACGTCCGCGCCGCTCCCTCATTTTATAGACGGAATTGGCGGCGTCATTGATACTATCAAGGCCATTATTTTTCGGCGCCGCGACTTCAAGTCGCGGTTCCCGTCAATCGCTGGTCCTGAAATTGTGGCTGAAACCTTTCCCTCGTCCAATGCGACAATAGATTCATGCGGTTTGCCTTTACTCGGGCTGTGATCCCGGGGTGTGTCTTCGCCTTGGCGAGCCTCGCACAGCAACAGCTTTCGGTCAATCAAGTGATTGAATTCGTTACATCCTCCGTCAGCGGCAAGATGGCGGACAAGGATGTGGCCGAGATTCTTTCGAAGTCCCGGATGACCGAGAAACTCGATTCCCGCACGGTGGAGGACCTCCAGGGAAAAGGTGCCGGCCCAAAAACCGTTGCGGCCCTGCTGCATCTTTCCGAAGCATCGGCGAGCCTGACCCCGCCCCCTCCCAAGGTCGCGGCGCCGAAACCCAAGCCGATCCCGCCTCCGTCTTTCGAAGAACAGCAACAGGTGCTAGATGCCGCGCGGGAGTACGCGCTGAACTACGCGAAAACCCTGCCGGATTTCATCTGCCTCGAAGTGAACCGCCGCTATTACGATCGGCGCTACAAGCCGGGTACGGAAGGCTCCTGGGCAATCAGTGATCGCCTGGCGGAAAAGCTCACTTATTACGATCAGAAGGAAAAATACGAACTCATCAGCCGGAACGACGACTCGCTCTTCGGAAAATCGGCGGAATCGGTGGGCGGCGCATTATCACGCGGTGATTTCGGGACTCTGATCAGAGAGATCTTTGAGCCCGAATCGAACGCCGAGTTTCATTGGGAGCGCTGGGGAAATCTGGACGGGCATCTGTTCCACGTCTACACCTATTTCATCGACCAGCCGCATTCCAAAGAAACCATCGATTACAACCGTTCTCAACAGGTGACTGCGGCATTTCACGGAGAGGTATTCGTCGAGAAGGGACCCAACACGATCTGGCGGATTACAGTGGAACCCGAACCGCCCGCGAGTTTTCCGATTCAGAATATTCAAGAGCGGCTCGACTACCGGTACACCGATATCAGCGGCCAGAAGTTTTTGCTGCCCGTCACGGGACAAATCATCATGAAAGCGGATGGCACGGGCACGAAGAACGAGATTGAGTTTCGCAGCTACCGGAAATACTCGGCCGACACGACGATCACGTTCGACGATGCGGATGCAGATACTCAGGGAACCGGCGATCAGAAAGCTCCACAACCGAAACAGTGACATTTTCCGCGACATGGTCGACTCGGGCAGGGCTGCCGCCCACCTTCAGGCTCTTCGTCCTGATCCTGGCCATCGCCGCTACGCTGAATATCACGCTGGCGTCCACTTCGCCGGCGCATCTGCACCTCACGTCGTCGTCGTCCCAAAATAGGTGCGACCTCTGCTTCACCGCAAACACCACAGCGTTCGAAACACCGGCGGCGCAGCCGATTTACGGCCCTGAAATCGCAGGCCGGACAGCACTGATTCTTCCTTTCTTTGGCTACGAGGCTTGTAATAGCCAACCCCATTGTTCCCGCGGCCCTCCTTTTTCCTCTTTGTAATTGCGTGATTCGCAAGTCCGCGAAAACAAGCTGGGAGAGGAAGAGAAATGAAACGAATTTTGTTTATTTCGCTGGCGCTATTGAGCGCGGGCGCGAGTTCGGTCTCCATATTCGCGCAGGGGATCGGCAACGCGGGAACGATTACCGGAACCGTGGTCGATCCCAGCGGAGCCACGATCGCGGGAGCGACGGTCGAGATCGAAAACAAGGTGACAGGGTTCGACAAAACTGCCACCACGGATGCGACCGGGGCCTTCAAATTCCTGGGAGTCGCGCAGAACACGTATCACACGGTGGTGACGGCTGCGGGCTTCCAGCCCCACGTGGAGGACGTGGACGTGCGCACGACGGTGGCCGTGAATCTGAAGGTCATGATGGCGCTTGCCTCAGCGGCGACGAGCGTCAATGTAAGCTCGGATACCGACCTCGTCGAGTCCGTTCCAACCGCGCATGTGGATGTGGATGCTTCGCAGTTTGAAAAACTGCCGATGAGTTCGGCGACCGGGGGCCTGAATGAAGTGATCGCGCACTCGGCGCCCGGGATCATCGAGGACTCAAACGGTTTCATTCATCCTCAGGGCGACCACGCGCAAACTCAATACGTCTTTGATAATCAGCCGATCACCGACCAGCAGAGCAGGCAGTTTTCGATATCGATGCCGGAGAATGCCATTGCATCGATGGAGGTCATTACGGGCGCCCCGCCGGCCGAGTACGGGGACAAGACGAGTCTGGTGATCAACGCCATCACCAAGAGCGGACTTGGCATCGACAAGACCTTCGGGAGCGAGTCGACCTCTTATGGGTCTTTCGGCACCGCGGACGAGAGTGCCACCCTCGGCATCGGCGCAAAACAGTGGGGAGAATTCATCGCGGTCGATGGCGTTCGCTCGGGGCGGTACCTCGATTCACCCGAGTTTTCCGCAATGCACGATGTGGGAAACAAGGAGGAGATATTCAACCGCCTCGACTATCAGCCCGATCAGAACGACGCCCTGCATTTGAATCTTTTCTTCGCGCGCGCCTGGTTCCAGACGCCCAACACATACGATCAACAATTCGCCGGCCAGGATCAGCGTGAACTGATTCTGAGCTATAACATCGCCCCCGGCTGGGTCCACATTTTGAATGCGCACTCCACCATCACCGTGAACCCTTACGTGCGGCGGGACCAGGTTCACTACGACCCCAGCGCCAACCCGTTCGCCGACCTCCCTGCGACCGTGGGCGAGAGCCGTCAGTTGATGAACGTGGGCATCAAGGCCGATTACGCGTACGTCAATCACAACAATAATTTCAAAGCGGGCGTGCAGGTCCAGCATACGTTCCTCAACGAGGATTTCTTCCTTGGAATCACCCAGCCGGGCTTTGTCGAAAGCAGCGGATCTCCTGGCCTGGCGCCTTACGATCTGACGGCCGGCGGCCACCTGTTCACATTTGCCGGTCACACTGACATCAAAGAGTACGCCCTCTACGCACAGGACAACCTGACGTTCGGCGGCCTGAACATTCAGGCAGGCTTGCGCGCGGATTTCTACCGTGGACTCACGTCCGGACAATCGCTCGAGCCTCGTCTCGGCGTTTCCTACCTCTTGAAGCCATCGAACACGGTCTTTCGCATTTCGTACTCAAAGTTCTACGAAACGCCGTATAACGAAAATCTCCTGGTTTCGAGCGAGACAGGGGCCGGCGGCCTCGCCAGCAACGTGTTCGGCGCATTCGGAACGGCGCCGCTGCGGCCCGGTACGAGGGATCAGTACAACGTGGGGCTACAGCAGGGCATCGGCAGGCATCTCCTGGTGGATGCCGGCTATTTCTGGAAATTCACGCACAACGCCTTCGACTTCGACAACCTTTTCAGTACGCCGATCTCTTTCCCGATCGAGTGGCGCAAAAGCAAGATCGACGGCGCCGCCGCGCGTGTGACCCTGACGGACATTCACGGATTCACGGCATATATGGTTCTTGGCCATACGCGCGCGCGGTTTTTCGGGCCGGAAAATGGCGGACTGATTTTCAACTCCCCGCTCAATAACTCAGTCTTCCGCATCGATCACGACCAGGCGCTCGAGCAAACCACGAACTTGCGATATCAGCCGAAGAAAAACGGTCCCTGGGCTTCGTTCACGTGGCGTTATGACAGCGGAGAGGTAGCGGGAGCCGTCGCCACTCTCGCCGATGTTTACGCGCTGACGGGAGATCAGCAGGCTTCGATCGGGTTCCATTGCGGCTCAACCTACGCAACCATCTTCAGTCCGATCGCTGCAT
Organism: Bryobacteraceae bacterium; assembly: GCA_049516355.1. Taxonomy (GTDB): domain Bacteria; phylum Acidobacteriota; class Terriglobia; order Bryobacterales; family Bryobacteraceae; genus BOG-234. Next base: position 19,093 of record JBEKTF010000063.1, read on the forward strand.
GCCCCGGGGGTAACGCTTCGGCGAATCTGGTGCGAATTCCGGCGTCCGGCACGGAGAACGACGACACGAACCCGCCGCGTGTCGCTCCGCGCAACCTGTTCGATGCAGCCATCGGCGACGACGACCTGTTCCACACAGATCGTTTGCGCTACCGGGTGCAGTTCACGGCGGTCAACATCACAAACGTAGTGGCGCTCTATAACTTTCTCTCGACGTTCAGTGGCACTCATTTTGTGAGCCCGCGCGCTTACACGGCCGAGTTCGGGATTGTCTGGTAAAAATCCCGTCAATGTAAGTTTTCTATTGAACAGATCAAAAGAAATCATTAGTAGTAAAGTAATCATGATGCGCTTCTTATGACTTTCATAGTCAGTGAACTCTAAACTCGGACTTGATCGAGGGAGTTCACAATGAGAAGGTCATTATTATTATTTTTATTAATCCCCACGTCTTTCCTGTGTACCGGGGCGGCGCTGGAGGCGCAATCTACCGGAAGTATCGCGGGAGCCATCAGAGATCAAGCTAAAGCCGCGGTCTCCGGCGCGACGATCACGGCCACCAAACTGGCCGACGGCACTGCACGAACAACGTCTTCAGGGCTGGACGGTACCTACCGGATCGCCGACGTGACGCCGGGCATGTATTCGGTGATGGCGCAAAAGCAGGGCTATTCCGATTTCGTTGTGGCGCAGGTGCAGGTCGAAGCCGGCCAGATGGCAATCGCCGATATCGTCATGGTGCCGGTATCCACAGGCCCCATTTCCAATGCAGCGCCGGGCGGATTCTGGAAGCGCCTTGCAAAAGCTTATTGGGACGACTGGCATCCCGCGCCCGACTCAACTACTTCCAGCGCACCTCCCGCTCCCGGCGCCGAACCGGCGTTCAGAGGAGATCCGCCGGTGACGACCAACCCACCCTGGCCCTTCCCCGTATGGCCGATGGGCGGCAGTCCCTGGATCGGTTATCCGAACTCAACGCAGTACCCGTTGACGACCGCTTTACAAACGGGTCCGCACGGCGAATGGTGGAAGAAAGCCAATATCCAGGTATATGGATGGGCGGACGTGGGGATGAATATCAGCACCTCAAACGCCCGGCCTTATGGCAATCTGCCGGCCGCCTACGCCGAAGTGCCTAATACAGTTCAGCTCGATCAGCTCACGCTTTATATCGAACGGGTACCCGATACGATTCAAACGGATCACTTCGATTGGGGTTTCCGCCTGACCAACCTGTACGGCGTCGACTATCGCTTCACTACGGCAATGGGCTATTTCAGCCAGCAGCTACTCAATAATCCCAAGGCGGACGGGTCGGTCGGCAACCGATACGGCTACGACCCTGTGATGGCGTATCTCGATCTCTATTTTCCGCACATCGGCCAGGGGACCGACGTCAGAATCGGACGGTATATTTCGCTTCCCGACATCGAGGCGCAACTAGCGCCGAACAACTACACTTATAGCCACTCGCTCACTTACACGTACGATTGCTATACGCAAACCGGCATCAACTTTACGACGAAGTTGAGCAATCACTGGACCGTACAGGGCGGCCTTTCCGGAGGCTGCGAGGCTGCTCCCTGGGCGCCCGATGCCAAACTCACGGGCAACGCATGCATGGCCTACACGTGGACCGAGGGACGCGATCAGGTTTACACCTGCGTGAATTCAATCAACGACTCGAAATACAACTACAACAACCTGGCGGCTTATTACTTCACCTGGTACCACAAATTCGGACACTCCAAATGGCACACCGCCTGGGAAACCTGGTATCAATACATGAAGGACACGCCCAACGTCAATAATCCGGCGGCTTCGTCTCTCCTGATCACGAATTCGAACGGCGCCGTCTGCAACAACACCACGGAGCTTACGTGCTTCGCCCCGGAATGGTCTACGGTGTTCTACGCCAATTACCAGATCTCCAAAAAAGACTTCATCTCCGTCCGGAACGAATACTTCGACGATCTCAAAGGGCAAAGAACGGGATTCAAGACGCGATATACAGAGCACATGGTTTCGTGGAACCACTGGATCGGATCGACGATTGTCTTCCGTCCCGAGCTTCGGTACGAGTACGCCTACGACACGCCGGCATTTGACAACGGCCTGAAGAAGGCCCAGTTGATGTTCGCCGGGGACATGATTTTCTTCTTCTAGCAGGCGCCTTCAGAAGCTGAAGCGTGTGCCACCAATGCGGCTTGGCTATTGACAAGAGGTGGCACAGGCTTCAGCCTTGGGTGACGTCCAGTGTGGCGAGCCCACGTGCGATGTGATGAAGATTTTGTATAACGCCTATAGAAATTTTCACGACGTTCCACGTTAGTTCCTTATTTGAACGTTATGCGGACTTCAGGATGGCAACCCTACACTCGGCTTCAAGGTGAGGGTGAACATAAAAAGCCACTGGATTCCCACGGTTGTCGTGTTCCTGTACGCAGTACCTGTAATAACAGCGGAGTCGGGTACGGGCACCATCGAGGGAATTGTGCGGGATCAGGCGAGAGCGCCGCTGGCCGGCGCGCTCATCACAGCGACAAAAATTAACGACAGCACCGCGAAAACTGCCGTCTCCGGTGCCGATGGGTCGTATCGGCTTTCCCAGGTTCCGTCCGGGATGTACTCCGTCATGGCGGAAAAGGAAGGCTTTTCGCAAGTGGTGGTCTCCTCGCTGGAGATTTCTGCAGGAGCCACTGCCACAGCCGATTTTACGCTCGTTCCCGTCAACACAACCCCCACTACGAATGCCGCACCCGGTGGTTTCTGGAAGCGTTTTGCACAGGCATACTGGGATGACTGGCATGACAAGGCTCAAGCCGGCCCGGATCCGAAGTACCGCGGATACCCCGCGCCCGAATCGAATCCACCATTCCCATTCACGGTCTGGCCCTACGGAGGCTCTCCCGTAATCGGCCAGCCGAACACCATGCAACCGCCGCTGATGACGGCGCTCTACAACGGGCCGAACGGCGAAAAATGGCAAGCGAGCAAAATCCAGGTCTACGGATGGATCGACACGGGCTTCAATGTCAGCAGTTCCAACAAAGGACATTTTGCGAATGCGCCGGCCGCGTACGACATTGTGCCGAACTCGATTCAGCTGGATCAGGCAGCGCTCTATATCGAGCGCGTGCCGGACACCGTCCAAACGGACCATTTTGACTGGGGATTCCGCTTGACCGGCATTTACGGAGAGGATTACCGGTACACGACTTCAAAAGGCGTACTCAGCAACCAACTGCTGGGAAAAAACCAAACCGACGGCTTCGATCCCGTCATGGCTTACGTGGATTTGTATTTTCCGCACGTCGCCAGCGGAATGAATGTGCGAATCGGGCGCTACGTGTCGCTGCCGGACATCGAAGCCCAATTGGCGCCAAACAACTACACGTTCAGCCATTCGCTCCTATATGTATATGATTGCTACACCCAGCAGGGCATAGTCGCAACCACGCAGCTGAACAAACACTGGATGCTCCAGACCGGTCTCTCGGCGGGATGCGACGCCGCGATCTGGACGCGGGACGCGAAACCTACGGGTACGGCATGTCTGAGCTATACCTGGCGCGGAGGCGGGGATGAAATCTATGCCTGCGCCAACTCAATCAACAGCTCCAGATACGCCTACAACAATCTCGCCGCGTACTACTTGACCTGGTATCACAAGATCAACAAGAACTGGCATTTCGACACCGAATCCTGGTATCAGTACGAGAAAGACGTGCCCAGCATTTTCGGGACACTGCCGATCGAAAATGGCGCCAACGGAGCGTGGTGCGCCCCTGGAGAGCAGAGTTGCTACGCACCGGAGTGGGCCGTCTTGAACTATGTCGAACGCCAGTTCGGCAAGAAGGACACTCTCTCGATCCGTAACGAGTACTTCGACGACATCAAGGGCCAGCGCACGGGGTACAAGACCAAGTACACCGAGCATATGGTTTCGTGGAATCACTGGATCGGGAGCAGCATTGTGTTCCGCCCCGAGATTCGCTTCGAGCACTCCTACATCAATCCCGCTTACGACAACGGCACGAAGAAAAACCAGCTCATCGTCGCCGGCGATATGATCTGGTTCTATTGATCCCGGATAGCTTCCACTTCTTCCGGCCTGAGTAACTGCAAATCCACCCGGCGGGTCTTGGATACTTATCCTTTAAATACAAAAATTCTATTTACACATCATTTTTCCATGATGATGTGCGCGAACCGAACATAGGCTTTTCCCTTATGTTAATATCATGCGGCCCCGAATCCGGCGCTTTCGCTGGAGAAACTCTAGCCATGGCAATATTCCATTTTCCATCAGTCTTTTAGCGCTGCATTTGTCACTTTTCCCAAATCCAATAGACGTCGGCATACATGAAGAATTTCTATCGTGCTTATAGAAAACTTCGTCATGTTCATAGTTGTTTCATCATCAAAAACTTATTACTTCATCACTTCAAGATCCCTAAACTCGACATCACAGCGGATTCACCTTTATGAACAAACACACGATACCAATACCCCTTCAGGGCACGTCGAAGCTCCTGCCGCTTGGCAAATGGAGCGTTGTTTCTTCTGCCCTGCTATTGGCACTTGGACAAAATCCCTGTGTCGCCCAAACTGTCACCGCACCACCCGGCCAGACGCCCGCCGCGACGCAGCAGGCCGCGCCGGATGTCTCAAGTGAGCTTGATGCGATGAAGAAGCGCATCGAGCAACTCGAAGCCGAGCTGAACCAGCAGAAAAAGGACAAGGAGAACAATAAAGACACACAGAAGCAGGCACAACAACAGGCCCCCGCTGCCGTCGTGGCGCCGGTGACGGCTGCTCCGGCTCCTCAGACAAATGCGTCTGCGGCTCCAGCGTCCACGGCTCCCGTGGCAGCAGCTCCCGTGACACCGGCTCCCGTGGCAGCAGCTCCGGTGACAACAGCTTCCGTCGCCGCCGCTCCGGTGACGACGGACGGTCCAGCCACGGCAATCACCAACGCGGCTCCAACCGGGCTGACGGGCGGCTTCTGGAAGCGCCTGGTCACTGGCCCCCGGAGGCCGCTCACAACAACCGCTTCGTTGACGCCGCCACCCGCCTCGGCGTTTGACGTTCGGACAGGCGCTTTTGACCCGGCTGCCGCTGTCGCGGTAGGTCCCAGCGCACCTGCCGCCGCATCCGCCAGCCCACAGGATGCGCAAGCTCCTGCCGCTCCCGGCGCCGCACCAGCTCCTGCCGCCGCTCCCGCCGTGGACAACCAGACTCCATTCGCTTATGGAGACTTCACCTGGATGAACGCGGTCTCGCGTAACCACGATTCGGTTCTCGACGGAAAATACTTTTCGCCTGAAATCCGCGCCGACACCAACTACATCTACGATCTCCAACATCCGATCGACCACACACTCATCGGCACCACGGAAGGTGAGCGGACGGGTGAAATCGTTCTCCAGCAGCTGAACGTCGGCGGCGACTTCCACTGGGATCACATGCAGATGAGAATCCTGTCCCAGATCGGCGCCACCGCCACCGCCGTTCCCCGTAACGACGCCAGCAACGGCGGCTTAAACGGTCAGTGGGATCTTGCCGACGCCTACCGTTACATCACGGAAGGCTATGCCGGATATCACATGGACGTGCAGCACGGTCTGAACATTCAGGCCGGTATCTTCATGTCGTTCATCGGTCTGTACAGCTACTACAGCTTTGACAACTGGGGCTATCAGCCGTCCTACGTTTCGTCGAACACGCCGTGGTTCTTCACCGGTTTCCGCGGCCAATGGTTCCCGACGAACAAGCTGAAAATAGAACCCTGGCTCATCAACGGATGGCAGTCCTACGGCAAGTTCAACGGCAAACCGGGACTCGGCGGACAGATCCTCTGGCGCCCGACCACCAACCTCGACTTCGTCTGGAATACCTATGGTCTTGGTCAGGATACGCTCGGCACCCACCGTACACGTCTCCACGAGGACGATTCGATGGAGTGGAAGTATTGGGAAAATCCCAATAAGCTGATGCACCGGATGGCATTCTCATTAACGGGTGACGTTGGTTGCGAAACCGGTGGCGGCACCTATGTTAACAGCATCAATGCGCCAGCCCCCAAAGTGCAGTGCTTCAATAACAAGAACGGCATCGAGGCGCAGAACTTCGTCGCCGGGATGCTCTATCAACGCTTCTGGTTCGATCATGACAAGTTCGGCGCCACCATCGGCGGCGGATTTATAACCAACCCGGGCCGCTACCTGGTGCTGTTGCCTCCCATCAACGGCGCATCGGCAGCCACAGGAACGCCTTACTTCACGGAGAATCCTGGCCAGAAGTTCAACGGCTACGATTATCAGCTGACGTTCGACTGGATGCCGACGCAGTTCGTCACGTGGCGCGCTGAGTTCACCGAACGCGGCACCAACGTGCCGTATTGGGCCGGACCTGGCGGCATCACCCCTCCGGGTGGCAACAATGGCAACCCATCCGCATATGTCTGTAACAACGGCTCGTCGTCCGCGACCGCAGGCGGCTGCGGCGTCGGAACCGGCGGTCTCTGGACGCCGGATCTCAGAAAGCAGGAGATGCGGTTTACTTTTGCTCTGATGGTTCACCTGTAAGGCAGTATTTTTTTGCAGGCATGGCAGAGCGCCGGGGTCGCGCTCTGCCATACTTTATTTTCAGAAGACTTGGAGTTGTTTATGTACCGAAAGCTCTGTTTCGCTTCTTTCCTTCTCTCCCTTCTCTCCGTAACCCTGCTTATTGCGGCGGACCCACCGTGGGTCGCCAAACGAATCCCCGAGTGGAGTGAAAAGGACGCGTTCCTGGTTCTCTCGAACTCACCCTGGGTGGGAAAGGCCGCGCCCGCGCTGACTCGTCTTATGACTGCCTCTCAACGGCGGGATGGTGGAGACATGGCTGCGCAAGGCGGAGGGCACGGTGGTATTGGATTGGAAAACGCCGGGAGCCTGGTAGGTACTGGTGGCGCTATCAAGCGGCCGGGCCAGGGGCCCGAGGATGAGCATCTTCCCAAGCTGACTATCCGCTGGGAAAGCGCCCTGCCGATTCGGGCCGCGGAGATCAGAGCCAACGATCACACCGCGCCGGAACTGGATGGCGAAGACTATGCTATTGCGGTCTACGACCTGAATCTCAAGATCGCCAGCATCGAATTGAAAGGTATAGAGAACGCAGTCAAGCAGGTTGCGATTCTTAAAGTGGAAGGTAGAAAAGACTTTCGGCCGTCGCGCGTATCCGTGATCGAGTTGGGTGGCGACATGGCGACGGTGGTTTACTTTTTCCCGCGCGCCGCCCACATTACTGCCCAGGACGAGCGCCTCGTTTTCGAGGGCCAGGTCGGCAGGATCACTTTTGCGCAGTACTTTTATCCGGCTCAGATGCAATTCCTCGGTAAACTTGAGCTTTAGATACTCCTATGAAACTCACCCTTGCGCGCGCAAGCGCAGTCATCTTTTTTGTCTGCCTCGGAGTCTGCCTCCCGATCGGCCGGAGCGCGACACTTCCGAACGCCGGCATTGTCGGCCCGACCGCCATTGCAACCATCGCTAAGGCGGACTACTGCTTCGCCCGAGTGCGCGGTCTCGCACCCGAGCGCATGCCGCCTTCCTACCTGGTGCTGCGGATCCACGTCCGCGTCGACTACAGAAACACCGGAACTCGCCCGATGATTATGCCTCTCGAACATGAGCGAACGATCTATTCCTCTCTCACGCGGGGAAAGATGAGCATATTCAAAGAGTTGCCAGGCTTCCTCCAGCCAACGCTTAAGCCCTTGAAAGAGCTACCCTACAAGGTGAGCAAGGACAATCCCGTCGATCCGAAGAATGACGTTTTCGCAGTAATTCCGTCCCGGGGTGAAATGACACCGCCGCTGTTTGAGGACATTGTTATGCCCGTGAATCACAAGACGCTGTTCAGAAACTATCCCGATTTGCGGGGGCACAGGGTTTTCATCAGACTGCAGCTGGCACACCAAATGCTCGACCCCGCGCTGGAAACAGATCTTTCCGACCGATGGGTAAAATTTGGCGTACCGTGGACCGGCACTCTGCTGACCAGTACGGTCGCGATCGATGTTCCGCGGCAGGTTTCAGAAGCACAGCCTTGTGTCGACGGACCAGCGGAAAATCCCGGCAACCACCCTCCCGATATCGGGAAGTAGCGCCGTTTACAGCTCCAGCTGGCCCGCGATTTGCATCGCGGCGGGATAAAATTCCAGAGCCACAAACAAGCGGTCAAGCTGCGCCCCGAAGACAATGCTCCGATCTTTTCTGCCGATCTCCTCGGACCGCGGAAAAAGATACGTAACAGTAGCCATTCCCTCGTCGCCCCGCACGACGTCGACGCGCGACGGCTTGATATCGGGTTTGTTATCGCGTCTCAGATAAGCTAGCCCTTTCAATTTACCGCCGCTCCAGCGATGGTCGGGAAGGGGAACATCGTAGATTACGATCGCGTACCAGTCAGTGTGAAGGTTGGTAGCCGGGGTCAGGCCCAGCTTCGATTCCGCCGTCCTTATGGGAAGGGCGCTCGCCCATCGGACCATCACATTGCCGGGGCTCGGTTTATAGTGAG
>JBEKTF010000064.1:0-30833 GCA_049516355.1 Bryobacteraceae bacterium
ACTTAGCTCTGGCAGCTGTGTTTCCGGCCGACTGAACTTCCGAGAATTGTTGGAACTTCCGGCAAGCTCGGCGGTCGGCGGGTTGACAGAATTCGCGCGCGACAGCGGCCCAAAACCCGGGCCGAGCGGGCCACAACAGCAAGAGAATCCGTCTCCGCTAGGAGCCGTATGGCAGAGGCTCTGTGGTGAAGCGGTTATTCCCTTCGACGTTAAGACACGGAAGATGCGTTTTCGCGAGGCGTATAGGTTGCTCGCACCACTGATCGAATACTACGAGCTTCAAAAACAGAACCGAGTCCGCTCAAAACCCCGAGCCGTGCCGGACGCTAAAGAGGGGCGGAGGCGCGCCTGATCCCCCAAGCAGTAAACATCGGGAAGCCTATCAGATGCGCCGGCCCGAAATCTACGCCCCTCGCATCCGACCCGGGAGGATTGCAGCGATCCGAATCTCTGTTGAAGAGGCTGAATAGTAAAAGAGAACGCTATACGCAGCAAAATAGCGGTATCTACGCATAACGCCCCGTCGCCGCACTGGATACATGTGAGGATTGGATGCGAGCAATTCGATGCTGCGCGCCGCCCTGCGCTTGACCGGCTCGGGGAGTCGAGTGAAGATCTCGCTCGCTCCCGCCGAGAAAAGGACGATCACAATCCGTTGTTGAGCTTAACCTGTTCCCACGAAACGGTGAGCCCTTCACGAAACTCGCGCGTCGAGCGGTCGCGCTGGCGCATCAGTTCCTCTGCGTTCGAGCCCTCCATCTCGTCCAGGAACGACTCGATCGACTCGTGTGCGATCAGCAATTCCGAAAGAGCGAGGCCCGCATCGCCGCCAAAGGACTCCGCGACGGAATCGAGAATTGGCTCCGCTTCGGGACTCAGCTCGACTTGCCTTACCGCCATACCCATCAGTTTAGCCCTGGAACTTCTCCTGCGCCATCTATCGTTCCGGAATACGTGAGCAAACTTCTGAAACCGGGTACTTAGCGCGCCGAAAGCAATTCCAACCGTATTCCCTGGCCGAATTCCCAATCCGTATTCACTGAACCAAAGCGAAAGAAATAATGTTCGATCCGGACGCGACCGCAATATGCTGCTTCCCGTCGAACATATACATCATCGGCGACGCTTTCCAGATCTGATTGGCCTGAAATTGCCAAAGCGGCTTGCCGTTCGTGTCGTCGGCCGCCATCAGCGCCCCACTGTCCTCACAGAAGAAAACGAGGCCGCTGGCAGTGGAGAGAGTTCCTCCCCAGGACTGCGCCAGACCGGTTTGTGGAAGCTCCCATGCAATTTTGCCGTCTTCGATGTTTATGGCGCGCAGAATCTTTTGCGGCGCCAGATCCGGCGCCTGCGAGAAAGAACCTCCCATATAACCCGCGCCAGCCTTCCACGGAATCGAGGACTTGGTGAAAACGCCGCATTTTTCCAGCGTCTGCACATAGTACAGGTGGGTAGCCGGATTGAAGGAAGTAGAGAACCAGTTCGTGGCGCCGTCCAGCGACGGGCAGATTCTGTTCCCCTCAGTAGTCGGTTCCTGGCCGGGATTCAGGACCGGGCGGCCGTTGTCATCGATCCCGCGCGCCCAGGTCAGATTCTTTACCAGCGGCTTGGCAAGAAGCAACTTGCCATCGGTCCGGTCCAGCACGTAAAAGAACCCATTGCGATTGGCGTGCAGCAGCAGTTTTCGCGGTTGACCATGCCAGACGGTGTCGACCAGAACGGGCGGTTGCTGGGCATCCCAATCCCAAACGTTGTGAGGAGTGTATTGGTAATACCACTTGAGTTTGCCGGTCTTGGCATCAAGCGCGAGGATCGAACTCGAGTAAAGGTTGTCCCCGCCACGCTCGTCGCCATTAAGGTCGGGACCGGGATTGCCCGTAGGCCAATACACGGTATCGAGCTGAGGATCGTAAGTGCCGGTCAACCAGGTGGCCGCGCTGGGGTGCTCGATGTCCGTCCCCTTCCAGGTTTCGGAACCGGGCTCGCCGGGCTTCGGCACAGTCCAGAAGCGCCACACCTCTTTTCCCGTGGCCTGATCGAAGGCGGCCAGGAACCCGCGCGCGCCCTCGTCCCCTCCGGCGGTTCCTGAAACGATCAGGTCGCCGACCGGCAGGGGCGCCGAAGTGGCGTTGTAGTTTTCGTGCCAGTCCGCCATTTCTTTCTCCCAAAGGAGCTTCCCGGTGAAACGGCTCAAAGCGATGAGGTGGGCATTGTCGGTCACCATGAACAGGCGGTCGCCCGCGATGGCCGCCCCGCGGTTAATGCCGGTCGCCGCATTGCCCACAAGGCCGCGCGTCCGGGGACGCTGGTAATGCCAGATCTGCCGTCCCGCGCCGGCATCCAGTGCGTAACATTCGTTTACGCTCGTGACATACATAATGCCGCCCACCACGATCGGGGTCACTTCCAGCGGAGAGGTATTAGGCAGATTAAACACCCAGCTCGGGGCCAGGCGGGAAACGTTGCTCTTGTTGATCTGCGTAAGCGCGCTATAGCGGTTGCCGCTCGATTGCCCGTTGTACGTAGGCCAGTCGGTCTGGCTCGTGACCTCGCGGTATGCGGCGCCATTCTTGCGCAACAGGTGCACATGCTCATCGCTGGTCAGCAGCTGCATGTCCTGTGAACTCTGGTTCAGTACCAGCCCCTCAAGCGTGGAACGATCGGCCATGGCGACCTTCGCCCGCGCCGGCGCTGAACCGCCCGGAGGTTTCAGTGACCGGAGAAATGTCACCAGCACCGGAGTTTCTTCCTCAGTGAGGTTGTTTCCCGGCATACCGGAGTTCGGCAAGCCGTCGTGGATCAGTTTGGCCAATTCCGCATCGGTGTAGCTGGCGAGCCGGACCACGATGGCCGGGCCCCGTTCCCCGCCCCTGCCATCCGTGCCATGGCATACCGCGCAGCGGTTCTCAAACTGGTTCCGGCCGGCGTCCGGAGTTTGCGCAAAGATCGACGCGCCCGGCAAAAGAAGAAACAACAGGGTAAAGGTTCGCATGGTCACGGCGTTTGCAAATAAATCTTACACCTTTTCCCTCAGTGACTTACACGGCCATCAAATCCCCCACTGGCTCTGATTCCCCGCAGCCGGTGTTACCTTGCAATCGAGAACCAGATCGTACCCATGACGTATCTGGTCACTAAGCCGTATACTCCTCGAGGCAATGTGCGGTGAATGTAGAAACAATGGGCGGCAGGCGCTCCCGTTATTGGTGCGGCCCCGGTTCCTTCCGGGAGCGCTCCCGTTATTGGTGCGGCCCCGGTTCCTTCCGGGAGACCAAAAAGGCCCCGATCCGAGGGTTTATCGGATAGGTCGCGGTAGGGATGCCGGTTGCCCGACACCCCCCGCACAGATCCGTACGGGCGGAATTACCGCATACGGCTCTTATCTTGGATGAGCGGCGTCAAAGCGAACGCCGGGATAAGGATGCAGTGTGCGCGGTGGAGGAAGCCAACGAGCGAACAGAGGACCGATTCGCTCCCATTGGTCACTCCTGCGCTGGCTGCGATGGCGAAGAGTTGCTCGCCACAACCGGCGGAGGCGTTCCCGAAAGGTGCTCATCGTCTGGAGATTCCCCGGCACCGCGTGGTACTGATAGAAGCCCCGGGCCACGCTCTGCAGCCATGCCCCGATCTGATCGAGCGGCTCGTGCATCCGGCAGCGCAGCGTCTGCTTGATCTGCTTCAGCTTTGCCACCATCCGCTTGTTGGCCGTCCTGCGCCAGATTTCGAAATGGCCCCTCCGACTGGTCCCACACTGGTGGGTAAATCCGAGGAACGTGAACGTCTCCGGTTTCTTCTCGCCTCGCTTGCGTCGGGTTACGGCCGCAAACCGGCCGAACTCCAGCAACCGCGTCTTCTCCGGATGCAGTTCCAGCCCGAGCTTCGCCAGCCGATCCTGAAATTCTTTCCAGAACCGTTCTGCCTCCGCCCGATACTGAAATCCCACCACCAGATCATCCGCGTAGCGGACCACCACAACTTGTCCGCGCGCCACTTTCCGTCGCCATGCTTCCACCCACAGGTCGAAAACGTAATGCAGGTACACGTTCGCCAGCAGCGGCGAGATCACCGCCCCTTGCGGAGTGCCTGTTTCCGTCCTCTCCCATTGACCTTCTTCCATCACCCCCGCCTTCAGCCATTTCTGAATGAGGCGCAGAATGCGGTTGTCGGCCACGCGGTGCTCGACGAACTTCATGGTCCATTCGTGGCTCATTCTGTCGAAGAAGCTCCGAATGTCCGCGTCCAGCACCCAGCTCACCTTGCGGCGCACCAGTCCCACATACAGCGCATCCAGCGCCTGATGCGGGCTGCGTCCGGGACGGAACCCATACGAAAAGCCTTTGAAGTCCACCTCATAAATCTGGTTGAGGATAGTCACCACAGCCTGTTGAACAATCTTGTCCTCCAGCGCCGCGATGCCCAACGGACGTTGCCGCCCGTCGGCCTTCGGTATATAGACTCTCCGCGACGGCTTCGCCCGGTATGCGCCACGGTGCACGCGGCTGTGCAGGCCGGCGAGCCGACCCTCCAACCCCGCTCCGTACTGTCGCCACGTCTCTCCGTCAACGCCCGGTGCTGCTTTCCGCTGCAACGCGAAATAGCTCTCCCGCAGCAGTTCGACGGTCAGATGGTGCAGCAGTGCCGTGAACTTCTCCTGCTTGCTTTCCCTGGCTCTTTGACGCACACCGCTCAACCCGTGGGACACACTTGCTCCGCTCTGGGTCGGTCGCGTGTTAAGTTTCGCGGTGTTCTCCTTGATCCCCGGCCTTCCCTCCCCAACCTCCGCCTGCGGTTTCCCGCCCTTGTTCCGCTGGTTCATCGGTACTACACCGGAGTCCGACTCCTCCGCGGCGTGCATGTCCGGCGCTTGGCTCCTGGCCTTCCCGGACCGTCCAGTTACTATGTCTGGCACCACGGAGGTCTCCCGGTTCTCGTGCATGAAGTTTCTTAGCGTGCGCGGGGTCTGCGACTACGCGGGACCCGGCTTCGGCTCGCGAAATGGCGCCGTTGCCGGTATTGCCTTCCTCTGCTCCAACGGAGTCGGCGTTCCCGAAGTGGATTTTCGAAGCTCAATACCCGGCCCACCAATGCCGCTGTCTACGCTTCACGTGCCGCCTCGCGACGGCCCGCGCAAGACTCGCGGTCAGGATGGATTCGCTTTCTCCTTTCCTGCAGGACTCTTTCATTCCCTACTTCATGCCGGTTTATCCCGGCGCACTAGAACGCTCCAATTTTTCTTATTCGAGAGGGAGACGCGACTTCAAGTCGCGTTCCTCGGTAACGCCGGCGATCTTGTCGCCGGTTCTTCTCTTCATGAAACGAAAGGGTCTCGAACAACGCCTAAACGGTCATAATCTCAACCGCGCGAATCAAACTCTGCACCGGATCGTGCCCCGGCCCAGGACGGTACTCGTGCGCAACGTAGCCCGTATACCCAAGGTCCGCGATGGTCTTCGCTATGAAACGATAATTGAGTTCCTGCGTCTCATCGATTTCATTGCGGCCAGGTACGCCTCCGGTGTGGAAGTGGCCGATCCATTGAAGGTTCTGCTGGATATTGCGGCAAACATCGCCATCCATAATCTGCACATGATAAATATCGAACAACAGTTTCACCCGGGGCGAGTTGACGCGCTTGCACACGTCCACGCCCCAGGCGACGTGATCGCAGATCTGGTCCAGCCGGCCGAGCGAATCCGGGGTGAGTTTGCTGTTCATCACTTCGAGGCAAATGGTCACGCCTTTCTCCTCGGCATGCGCCTTGAATCGATTGAGATAGGCCACAACAATATCCGCGCCCTCTTCATAAGAAATGCCGCGGCGTTGCCCGCCCACTGCGATCATATTCGGCACGCCATTCGCAGCACACTGATCGATGGTCCCGTGAATCAGCGGTTCCATTCGAGCGTGCAGTTCCTTGCGGAGCATGCCGTCTTCGACACTGTAGCCGTTGCGCGGAGCTGTCGACGGCGTAAGTCCGTACTTGCGGAGCGTCGGCCAGTCCTTCGGTTCGGGGAGGTCGAAACCCTGGCAGCCGGCCTTCACAGCCGCGCGGCACATATCATCGAAGGACGTTCCCTCTTTGAAATTCACCGCCATGGCGCATTGCTTGAGCCGGCCCTTCGGAGGCCCCGCCTGCTGTGCCCGCGCTTGCATCGCGGTCAACGCGGCGGAAGCGGCAAGAAAATCCCGACGTCGCATCATCGGCCCTATTCTACTTCTTTCGCTCGGTACAATCGACCACAGTGTTCTCGAAAGTTCTGATCGCCAACCGCGGTGAAATTGCCCTGCGAATTATTCGCACTCTGCGGGAAATGGGCATTCGTTCGGTTGCGGTTTATTCCGATATCGATCGCCCCGCGCTGCACGTTCGGAAAGCCGATGAAGCGGCGCATATCGGTCCCGCCGCATCGTCCGAAAGCTATCTGAACATCGACCGCATTCTCGATGCCGCGCGCACGCATGGCGTCGAAGCGATCCATCCCGGCTATGGTTTCCTGAGCGAAAACGCCGATTTCGCGCAGGCGTGCGAGGACGCGGGGTTCACCTTTATCGGACCGTCGCCGCGTTCGATCGCTTTGATGGGTTCGAAAACCGAAGCCCGCCGCGTAGCGAAATCCGGCGGCGCGCCCATCGTGCCCGGTACTGAGTCCGGCCTGACATCAGCCATCGAAGCTTCCGCTTTCGCGCGCGAGGCCGGTTTTCCCGTCATGCTGAAAGCGGTAGCTGGCGGTGGTGGAAAAGGCATGCGCCGAGTGGATCGCGGGGAAGATCTGAGTTCCGCTTTCGACGCCGCATCGAGCGAAGCCGCGCGCGCCTTCGGCGACGGTCGCATCTATGTCGAGAAACTGATCGAGAACGCGCGGCACATCGAGATTCAGGTATTCGGCGACAAGCACGGCAATCTGGTGCACCTCGGCGAACGCGAATGCTCCGTGCAGCGGCGGCATCAAAAGGTGATCGAGGAATCTCCCTCGCCGCTGGTGGCGCGGATGCCCGGGATGCGCGAACGCATGGGCGAAGCAGCGCTCCGGGCGGCGCGCGCGGCCGGTTATCACAACGCCGGCACGGTCGAGTTCCTCGCCGATAACTCGGGCAGCTTCTACTTTCTCGAAATGAACACGCGCCTGCAGGTGGAGCATCCCGTGACCGAACTCGTGACCGGGCTCGACCTCGTCCGCCTGCAGATCGAAATCGCGGCTGGCGGGCATTTGCCGTTCACGCAGGATCAGGTCGCGTTGCGCGGAGCCGCGATCGAATGCCGCATCTACGCGGAAGATCCCGCAAACAATTTCTTCCCTTCGCCTGGAAGGATCGAACAGCTTTCCGAGCCCGGCGGGCCGGGCGTCCGCGTCGATTCCGGCATTTATCCCGGTTGGACCGTCCCTCTCGAATACGACCCCATGCTCTCGAAACTGATCGTGTGGTCGGAAACCCGCGAGCACGCGATCGAACGCATGCTGCGGGCGCTCGGTGAATATCACGTGGGCGGAATCAAATCGAATATTCCCTTGTTCCAGGCAATCCTCAACGATCCCGCCTTCCGGGCGGGCGATCTGCATACCGGCTATCTCGACCAGCTCTTGAAAACGGATCTCAACTGGAATCCGAAGCCCCCGCCCGAGCTGTTGCGGCTTGCCGCGCTTGTGGCTTTGAAGCAGTCCAGGGCCGATCGAACGGAACTCCCCGCATCCGTGGAATCGCGATGGCTTCGAGCGGGACGCGAGGATTTGTTGCGGTGAGCAGAGTGATCCGCATCAATGGCGAAGCAATCGAACCAGCCCAAGCCGAGATCGTTGAAACCGAGCCGAATGTATATTCGATCCTTGCCCATGGCAAATCTTATGAAGCCCGTGTTTCCGGCAATGAAATCTCAATCGGCGGCAGGCTCTTCACGTTCGAAATCGAAGACTCCAGGCAATGGAAGCGCTCCACGCACGCTGCCGGCGCCCATGGGCGCGCGTCGATCACAGCCGCCATGCCCGGCAAGATCGTTCGCGTCTCCGTTTCCGTAGGGGATGACGTCGTAGCGGACCAGGGCCTTCTCGTGATTGAGGCGATGAAGATGCAGAACGAACTGAAGTCGCCGCGCGATGGCCGGGTGACCGCGATCGAGGTGAAGGAAAACGACAGCGTCAACGCCGGCGCGCTGCTGATAACGATTGAGTAACTACCAGCTGCTGGGGCGCGGAATCGGGACCTTGATTCTCTTCGGCGTGCCGGGTCCGCCATCGCGGAACAGGTACGCGCAAACGGCAATGGTTAGAATGACGGCGATGGTAAACGTGTCCTGAAATGTCATGAAGTCCCTATTCCCATTCTGTCGTTATTCCCACTCTATCGTGCCCGGCGGTTTGTGCGTTAAATCGTAATAGACACCAGCGATTTCCATAATCGCCATCAGCCGCGCCGACATGGCATGAAGCAGGTCGTCGGGCATGGCGACCGAATCCGCTGTCATGCCGTCAACCGACCCGATAGGCCGCAATACGACCGAGTCGCGCGATTCGGCCGTCCCCAACGGAATCAGGATCACGGGAAACTGCCAGACCTTTGCGTCGAAGCCGCTTTCGTGGGACATTTCGCGGACAATCGCGTCCGCGCGGCGAAGAAGCCCGAGCCGGCCCTGCGTAATCGAACTCGAAAAAACGCGGTGGTGTTCAAGCGGCTCGCGGACCGACACCCGCGCGATGACGCGGTTCACGCCCGCGGTGCGGTTGATTAATTCCGTGGCCTCTTCCTGCAGTTTCGAGGACGCGGAGGGAAACGCTTCGATCGCCAGCACGGGAGCGTAGCTGCGTGAATCGCCCTGGACGCCAACCGACCGCACCGGAATCAGCCAGCCCTCGGGCACGCGCGTAACAGGCTCTTCCGTTTCCGAGCACAGGCAGCGAATCGCGAGACCAGGACCGGGGAACGGATGGCGATCCAGCAGTTCGGCGGGCAGGCCCAGCTGGCGGCCGATCGCGCGGACTTCGTCCTTGTAGAAATCCGCCAGCGGCTCGACGATGCGTCCCGACTCCATCAGTTTCTGAATGCCGGGAACGCGGTTGTGATGCGTCTTGATCGTGGCGGCATTGGCAGTGCCTCCGGATTCGATCGTATCCGGGTAGATGGTTCCCTGGCCGAGAATCCAGCGGTCGTCCATGAGTCCGCGGGTTTCGATAATGCGTTCCTGCACGCGCACGAACTGTTCGCCGATGACGTGGCGCTTGAGTTCGGGCTCGCGGGCGGATTCGAGCGGTTCGAGAAATTCCTTTTCGCAATGCGCGATATCGACCACACCGGCGCCGAGCGCGCGGAAAGTGCGCTCGACGAACTCGGTTTCACCTTCGCGCATCAGTCCGGTATCTACGTAAACGCCGCGCACCCGCGAGGCTCCCAGCGCGCGCAGGCAGAGCGTGAAAGCGACAGTCGAATCAACGCCGCCGCTCACGAAGAAGAACACATTGCGATCGGCAACGCACTGCCGGATCTGGTCCTCGACGAGCGCGATGCGCTGGCCTGGATTCCAGTCTTTCTTGCAACCACAGATATCGAAGACGAAGTTTTCGAGGATGCGGGCGCCCTGAGTCGTGTGGACGACCTCGGGGTGAAACTGCACACCATAGAGTTTGCGTACCGGGTCTTCGATCGCTGCTGTTTCGCAGGCGGAGGTCGTCGCGAGCACGCGGAACCCTGCCGGAGGAGCAGTCACCACATCACGGTGCGACATCCAGATCTGCTGGTGATCGCGAACGCCTTTCAGTATCTGGGAATCTCCGTCCAGAAGGTCGAGGATGGCGAGGCCGAATTCTCCCTTATCGCCTTTCCGGACCGATCCGCCCAGTAGCTGCGAAATCAACTGCTGCCCGTAGCAGATGCCGAGAACCGGCAGTCCGGCCGTCAACAGGGAGCGTTCCACCGAAGGGCTCGAATCGTCGTAAACGCTATGCGGCCCGCCCGAGATGATGACGCCGGAAACGCCCCGCAGCTTTTCCAAAGAGACGTCGCTCGGGAAAACCTCGGAGGAAACTCCGAGTTCCCTTACCTTGCGCGCGATCAGATGACAGTATTGACCGCCGGTATCGAGTATGGCGATCTGTGCGTGATGAGAAGGCAGATCGAATGCTACTTTCGCATCCTCTCGACGATGATCTTCTTCGCGCTGCTCATGAGCGCCTGCGCCTTCGGCATGGCATCGATAGCCTGCAGAACCTCGGGATCGGTTTTGATCTCGTACTTGCGGCTTTCGTCGACGCTGTATGCAGTCTTGTAGATTTCAGCCTGCAGCAGACGGCGGGTCCAGTCGTAATCCTTCGTGTAGTCCGCTTCGCTGAAATCGATCTTCTGTTCCAGCATGTAGTTATGAAGGTCGTTCATGGTCGCGGTATCCACGTTCCAGTCAGCCGGCAGCTTTTGCTTGTGGGTAGCGAAAAAGTGGCGCGTGTAGTTGGAAAGCGCGTACTTGACGAGAAGTTCGGTCTCGAAGGCATCGAGCTTGGGAGGCATATACTTCTCGTCGGGGGAAATACCGCCGCCGCCGTAAACGACGCGCCCGCTATCGGTGCTCTTCACGTCGTTGGGGTTCCGTTCGGCCGTGTTGTTCCGGTAGTAGTAGTCGAAGAACGACACGTTCGAATAGTCGCGCTGAATCAGGCGGCCGCTGGGCGTGTAATACTTCGCGGTCGTCAGGGCCAGCCCGGTGTTTTCAACCAGCGGATATACGGTCTGGACGAGACCTTTGCCGAACGTGTTGTCGCCCAGAATCCAGGCGCGATCGTGATCCTGCAGGGCGCCCGAAACGATCTCGGCGGCCGACGCGGAGTTGCGGTTCACGAGGACAACGATCGGATAATCGCGGCCTTTATTGCCGTTGCGGGCCGTATAGACATGCTCGGCGGAAGCGCGGCCTTTGTGCGAGACAATCACGGCGCCCTTCGGCAGGAAGTGATCGCCCACGGCGACGGCTTCGTTCAGCAGGCCACCCGGATTGCCGCGCAGATCGAGGACGAGTCCCTTGAGTTGGTCCTCATCCATGGCCTTGAGGGCTTCTTCCATTTCGTGGCTGGTGGTTTCGTTGAACTGTTCGAGAAACACATAGCCGATGCCCGGTTTCAAAACGAAAGCGTCGGGAACGCTCTTGCGGCTGATTTCATCGCGGATGATGTTGAACACCACCGGCTCGTCGACGCCTTCGCGCGCCACTTTGATCTGGACCGGCGTGCCTTTGGGGCCTTTCAGCAGATCTGCGACCTTGGTCGAATCGAGATTATCGGTCGGCTTGTCGTTCACCATGATAATGACGTCGCCGGGGCGCAAACCCGCTTTGTAGGCGGGCGAACCGACAAACGGCGCCATGACGACGGTCTTGCCGTTGCGGCCCTGCACCGACATGCCGACGCCATAATAATGACCGCGCTGATCTTCCCGCAGAGCCTCGAGATCCTTGGGATCGAAGAAGTTCGAATGCGGATCGAGCGTGCGCAGCATCTCCGGAATCGCGCCCTTATAGATCGCCTTGTCGGCGCTCACCGGGTCGGCGAAGTTCTGCTCGACTGTCGAGTAGACCTTCGTGAATTGCTTCATGCTGGCTTTGACGTCGTCGTCGGAAGTGGCGGCGGAAGCGACTTCCAACCGCGGACCATACATTCCGCCGATAACAGCGGAGCCCAGAACCAGAACCGGAATGAGGAAGAGAGATCGCGGTTTTTGCGCCATGCCGAAGAATGCCCGTCCTTATTTAGCAGTATAGCAACCAAAATGCAACCTGGCCTGGCTGCACTCCTAAATTATTCCGACGCAGCTGGACCAGGAGAGGGTACGTGGGGACGCGACTTCACGTAGCTTCTCCCTCCCGTTAAGAGCGACACCCGTAGTGCGTGTGTTTTCAGAACTTAACTTGCCTCGTGGCTGGCACAATTGCCAAAGTGGAAGCATGAAGCAAAGTCTGCCGCCGCAGATCGCACGCGAAGTCAATACAGCCACAGAGGACTGGACCCGCAACGGAAAAATCCAACGCCTCTGGAACCGCGACAAGACCCTTTGGACCGGCGCAGACGAAGACAAATGGCTGGGTTGGCTCGATATCGCGGACCGACAGCTCGCCCAACGCAAGCGCTTTGAAGACCTCGCGAACCAGATCAAGGGCAAGGCTTACACCGATGCCGTTCTCCTCGGAATGGGTGGATCGAGCCTGTGCCCGGAAGTGCTGTCCCTGACGTTTGGCCCGGCTGACGGCTTCCCTGCCCTGCATGTCCTCGATTCCACGGACCCCGCGCAGGTGAAATCCATTGAAACCCTCGCCGATCCGAAGACTTCGCTCTACATCGTCTCCAGCAAATCGGGCAGCACGCTCGAACCCAATATCTTCAAGGACTACTTTTTCGAGAAATCCGGGTGCGACGGCAGCCGCTTCGTTGCCATCACCGATCCCGGTTCGAAAATGCAGAAGGTCGCGGAGGCCGGTCATTTCGGCCTCATCGGCTATGGCGATGCGTCGATCGGCGGACGCTATTCCGCGCTCTCGGACTTCGGAATGGTTGCCGGAGCGGTAGCCGGAATCGATATTCCCAAATTTCTCGAGCGCGCTGTCCATATGGCCAAGCTCTGCCGCAACCCGGATGCCGCAAAAAATCCCGGTGTCTCGCTCGGCCTCGCGCTGGGCACTCTGGCGAAAAATGGCCACGACAAGATCACCATAGTCGCTTCGCCCGCCATCTTCGATCTGGGGGCCTGGCTCGAGCAGTTGATCGCCGAATCGACGGGCAAGATCGGCCGCGCTTTGATCCCCGTTGACCGCGAGCCACCAGGCACCCCGGAGGTCTACGGCAACGACCGTACATTCGTCTATATTCGCTTCACTCCGGAGGTCGATTCAACCGAGGAAGATGCCATCTCGAAACTCGAGCGCGCGGGCCATCCCGTCATCCTCATCGATGTCGGCGACCAGTATGACCTCGGCGCCGAATTCTTCCGCTGGGAAATAGCTGTCGCCGTGGCGGGCGCGGTAATCGGCATCAATCCGTTCGATCAGCCCGATGTCGAAGCCAGCAAAATCGCCACGCGCAAATTGACGGATGAGTTCGAAAAAACGGGTCAGCTTCCGCCCGAAAAACCCATCCTCGAAGCGGATGGCTTCCAGTTCTTTACCGACGAACGCAATGCCTCCCAACTCAAAGGCGCTACGGCAACCGAAATGCTCCGTTCTCACCTGAACAGGATGGGCGCGGGCGATTATTTCGCTCTTCTCAGCTACATTCAGAACAACATGGAGCACCAGGAAGACCTGCAGGAAATGCGCCTCGACATTCGCGACAAAAAACGCGTCGCCACCTGCCTCGGCTTTGGGCCCCGGTTCCTGCACTCAACCGGACAGGCCTACAAAGGCGGCCCCAACACCGGCGTCTTTCTCCAGGTTACCTGCGACGACGCACTCGACCTCCCGATTCCAGGCCACAAATTCACCTTCGGAATCGTGAAGGCGGCACAGGCGCGCGGCGATTTCGATGTCCTCGCCGAGCGGCAGCGCCGCGCTTTACGCGTCCATCTCCCGGCCGATCTGAGAACAGGTCTGGCGAAACTTCAATCTGCAATCACCGAGGCACTTAATTAAATGATGGAGGCACTCAGCTAATGCAAATCGGAATGATTGGTCTCGGCAAGATGGGCGGCAATATGTCGCGCAGGCTTGCCCGCGGCGGGCACGAGGTCGTGGCTTTCGATCTCAACGCAGCGGCGGTTGCGGAACTGGAGAAAGAAGGCATAAGGGGCGCGACGAATCTGCAGCGTTTCGTCGAACATCTGGCGAAGCCCCGCGTGGCGTGGCTGATGGTTCCGGCAGGCGACCCGACCGAATCGATGGTCAACCAGCTGGCCGCCCTGTTCGAGCCGGGCGACATCCTGATCGATGGCGGCAACTCGTATTACAAAGACGATGTACGCCGCGCGGTCATGCTCAGGGAAAAAGGCATCCAATATGTCGACGCCGGCACCAGTGGCGGCGTCTGGGGAATCGAGCGTGGCTATTGCCTGATGGTGGGCGCGGAACCGGCCACGTTCAAACATCTCGAGCCGATTTTCAAGACTCTCGCGCCTGGCACCGGCGACATACCGCCCACCGTGGGCCGCGCCACCGCGGGCCGCACCGCGCATCTCGGCTACCTGCATTGCGGGCCCAACGGCGCCGGCCACTTCGTGAAAATGGTGCACAACGGAATCGAGTACGGTTTGATGCAGGCCTATGGCGAGGGCTTCGACATCATGAAGAACGCCGCCTCGACAGACTTACCGGAGGGGCATCGTTACGATCTGGATCTCGGTGAGATCGCGGAACTCTGGCGCCGCGGCAGCGTGGTCAGTTCGTGGCTGCTCGATCTCAGCGCGATCGCGCTCACCGAAGATCCCGTTCTCGAACGCTATACCGGCTTCGTGCAGGATTCGGGCGAAGGACGCTGGACCATCCAGGCCGCGATCGAAGAAGCGGTCCCGGCGGATGTCCTGACCGCGGCGCTTTATGTCCGCTTTCGCTCCCGCCAGGATCACACGTTCACGGAGAAAATGCTCTCCGCCATGCGGCAACAGTTTGGCGGCCACGTGGAACAGCATCCGGTGGAAAAATAGTTATGGCAAGCACCGAAGCCCCGCCCCAGACCGCAAGAAAGCCCCACATGGCGGAGGACCAGGGCCGCGTCGCCGATCGCTGCATCATGGTCATCTTCGGCGCTTCCGGCGACCTGACGTCCCGCAAGCTGCTGCCCGCGCTCTACAACCTGGGCCGCAACAACCTGCTGCCGCGCGAATTTGCCATCATGGGCTTCGCGAAAGACGAATTCAACGAAGAGGATTTCCGCAAGCGTACACGGGAAGACATCCGCGAGTATGCCGGCGCGCCGGCCGATTGCGCCCTGTGCGACTGGATCGCGGATCACACTTACTACATCACCGGCGATTTCAAGAGTGCCGCCGATTTCGCCAGGCTGAAAGATAAGATCGCCGAACTCGACGCTCGTCATCACACGCAGGGCAACGTTCTCTATTACCTCGCGACGCTCCCGCAGTTTATTTCGGAGATCATCCGCCAGCTGGGTGAGCAGGGGCTGACCCGCGAGGACCAGGGCAAATGGCGCCGCGTCGTGATCGAGAAGCCTTTCGGCAGCGATCTGGAATCCGCGAAGACATTGAACAGGGAAATCGCCACGGTTCTCAATGAGACGCAGATCTATCGCATCGATCATTATCTCGGCAAGGAAACCGTTCAGAACATTTTGATTTTTCGATTCGCCAACGGCATTTTCGAGCCGGTCTGGAACCGCCGTTATATCGATCACGTGCAGATTACGGTGGCGGAGAGCCTCGGCATCGAGCGCCGCGGCGGCTACTACGAACATGCGGGCTGCCTGCGGGACATGGTTCCGAGCCATGTCCTGCAACTCGTCTCGCTCACGGCGATGGAGCCTCCCATTTCATTCGAGGCGGATGCGGTTCGCGACGAGCAATCGAAAGTGCTGCATGCCATCCAGCCGATTATGCCCGAAGACGTTCTGACGCGCGCCGTCCGCGGCCAGTACGGCGAAGGCACGGTCGACAATGGCCATGTTCCCGCGTACCGCAGCGAAGAATTCGTCGACCCGCATTCGAACGTCGAAACGTTCGTCGCCTTGAAGCTGCAGCTGGATAACTGGCGCTGGGCGGACGTTCCCTTCTATATCAGAACCGGCAAACGCTTGCCGAAACGGGTGACTGAAGTCGCCATTCAATTCCGGCGCGCGCCTTTCGTACTGTTCCGCGATACTCCCGTCGATTCACTCGTGCCCAATCAGCTGGTAATACACATCCAGCCGGACGAGGGAATTTCGTTGAGCTTCGGCGCGAAAATTCCCGGCGCGCATGTCAAGGTCGGCCAGGTGCAGATGGATTTCCACTACGCAGACTATTTCGGCACCGAGCCCAGCACGGGCTACGAACGATTGCTCTACGACGGCATGATCGGCGATGCGACGCTGTTCCAGCGCGCGGACATGGTGGAAGCGGGATGGAGCGTAGTCGAACCAGTGCTGGACGTCTGGAAGGCACTGCCTGCCCGCTCATTTCCAAACTACGAGGCGGGTACCTGGGGGCCGAAAGAGTCCCAGGAGTTGATGAAACGCGACGGCCGCAAGTGGCTCACGGAGTAAAAAAGGTCAAGCCGCGGATAAACACCGATTAACGCCGATCGAAAAACAAGGAGCTTGAGTCTTGAGGTCTGGCGACGGGTTGTAGCATCGAAAGGATGCGGGACTTGTTGAGCCGAACGGCGGAGATCGCGGCGCTCTACTTAGAGACTCTGGACGAGCGTGGCGTAGCGCCCACTGCCGACGCGTTGGCTCGGCTCGCGGAGTTGAGCGAACCTTTACCGGAGCAGCCGGAGGCGCCCACAGCCGTCCTCGAGATGCTCGACCGGATCGGTTCGCCGGCGACCATGGGGATGGCGGGGCGCAGATATTTCGGTTTCGTGATTGGCGGCTCGCTGCCGGCGGCTCTGGCCGCGAACTGGCTGGCCGGCGCGTGGGATCAATGCCCGGGCCTCTTCACCGCGTCGCCGATCGGGACCGTGCTGGAGGAGATCTCGCTGGGTTGGCTGCTGGACGTACTGAAGCTGCCGGCGGGGTCGGGCGGATCGTTCGTAACCGGCGCGACGGTCGCTAACTTCACTGCGCTGGCAGCCGCGCGGGACGCCGTCCTGGAGCGCGCCGGATGGGACGTGGAGGCCGACGGACTGTTTGGGGCGCCGCCCGTGACGGTGGTGGTGGGAGACGAGGTCCATCCCTCGCTGATCAAAGCGCTGGGCATGCTGGGCCTCGGACGCTCGCGCGTCGTACGGGTTCCGGTGGACGATCAGGGGCGGATGCGCGCGGGCGAGATACCACGCCTCGGGGGGCCGGCGATCGTGTGCATGCAGGCGGGCAACGTAAATACAGGGGCTTTCGATCCTGCGGCCGAGATCTGCGCGCGAGCCCACGAGGCGGGAGCATGGGTGCATGTCGACGGCGCATTCGGATTGTGGGCGGCGGCGAGCGCGCCGCACGCGCACCTGGTTCACGGCGTGGCGGACGCCGATTCCTGGGCCACCGATGCGCATAAATGGCTCAATGTCCCCTACGACAGCGGCCTGGCTTTCGTCCGCGATGCGATGGCGCTGAAGCGAGCCATGTCGGTGTCGGCGGCGTATCTGCCGCAGGGCGAGCATCGAGAGCCGTCGCAATACACGCCGGAACTTTCGCGGCGGGCGCGCGGGGTCGAAATCTGGGCGGCGCTGCGTTCGCTGGGCCGTACAGGACTAAGCGATCTGATCGAGCGGAACTGCCGCCTCGCCCGGCGTTTCGCGGCCGAACTGCGGGGAGGCGGCTGCGAGATTCTGAACGAGGTGACGCTGAACCAGGTGCTGGTTTCCTTCGGCGATGCCGCCCGAACGCGTCAGGTGATTCAGCGAGTGCAGCAAGACGGGACCTGCTGGTGCGGACCGACGGAATGGCAGGGCCACACGGCGATGCGCATCAGCATATCTTCGTGGGCGACGCGGGATGAGGACGTCGACCGCAGCGTGGCGGCGATTCTGCGGGCGGCAAAGGATTAGTCTCAGCGCTGAGTAAGATGGAGACGGTGAAACTGCTGATCTTCTCCGATATCCATAGCGATGCGCGGGCGCTGGAACGCCTGATGGCGACCGAGGCCGATTACTATTTCTGCGCCGGGGATCTGGTGAATTTTTCGCGCGGGCTCGACGCGATGGGCGAGATCCTGAAGAAGCGCGGGGACCGGGTTTATGCGATCCCGGGCAATCATGAATCGGCGCAGCAGATTACGGATTTGTGCGGCCGTTTCGGGTTGAACGATTTTCACGGCGGCCGGATTGAAATCGGCGGATTTCAGGTGGTTGGCCTGGGGTATTCGAATCCCACGCCCTTCGATACGCCGGGGGAATATTCCGAAGAACAGCTGGGCGAGCGCCTGCACCAATTTGACGGTTTGAAACCGATGATTGCGATCTGCCATGTTCCGCCGCTCGGGACGATGCTCGACCGGATCACCAATTTGCGGCATGCCGGGAGCAAGTCGATGCGCGAGTTTTTGCAGCGGGAGCAGCCGCGTTATTTTTTCTGTGGACACATCCACGAAGCGGCGGGGGCGCAGGAAAAACTGGGCGAGACTTCAGCTATGAACGTGGGAAAGAAAGGCTATCTGCTGGATCTGGATAAGCAGGCGGAACTCGGGCTGGTTTAGTCGCCGGTACGTACGGGCATCATTGCGCGCAATTTACTCGGCCCTTACGCCTTTTTCTCTAAGCTCGGTTTGTGATCTGGTGGTGGATTTTCTTCGGGATCGCCGCGGCGGTCATTCTGGCGATGATCACGGCACTTATTTTGCTGGTGGCCGGGCACCGGGAAAAGACACCTGGACCGGGCCCCCAATGAGGTTGTTTTGACGAATGGCTTGCCTTTATCCAGCGCCACTGTTGGGGGCGCCACTACGCGAGTAAGACTCGCTCTCCGCTTTCAATGCCGTACCAGGCAGTACCAGTACGCGTTACGGCCGTTTTGACCTTTCCCTGCCGATCAATTTATTCGGCTTTTATGTGTTATTCGATACGCTCGTTGTTATCCATGCACGGGAGCTGTTCCCGGTCATGTACAAGTAAAGGAAGACTATGGCACTGCCGCAGCTGTTTGCGCGAATGATCTGTCGGCTTACCTCGCATCGATGGCCTCTGGACGCCGGAATTTGCGAACGCTGCGAGAAGATTTGCGACCACGATGTTCTCGCTATCGACGTGCGGTGGCAGAAAGGTATGTGTCTTGAGTGCTTCTCTCTCGTGCCGCCGCGGAAGTGCGTGCCAGCCGATCCCGGCCTTCCTGAAATCAATCACGCGGGCAATCGTGTCGCCTTTACAACTCCTCTTTCTTTCACGGACTCCGCCAATCTACCTGCAAGAGATCAGTAAACAACGTGCCGGATAACCCGGTACCGCAATTCGGGCATCGCCCGTAGCATTGCCTTTGCTCCCTGGCGCCATAAACCTCAGCGAATCGGCGCGAACACCTCTGGCCGCCGGGATAATACCGCGGATTTGAAACGCGATCAACTTGCGGCGAACAGGTCTCTCCGCCGCTGGGGGAAGCTGTCTCAATTTCCGTATCGCGGCGGCGATCCACCTCAGGTGGCGCGGAGCGGTTCTACGGTTAGGGCGTGATACCGCCAGGTGGTCATGCAATTTGAGAGAATTGGCAGTGGAGGCCCGAATGGATTCAGCGTCGATCTTTGATCTCAGTCCCACTGAGAAGCTCCAACTGGTCGAAGATCTGTGGGACGACCTTGCGGCCGTGCCGGAAACTGTGCCGGTCCACGATTGGCAAAAGCAGGAACTCGTGCGCAGAAAAGCGAATCTGGCAAAAAACCGGACGCCGGGATTGCCCTGGGAAGAGGTAAAGCTCAATATACGTTCCCGCCATGGCCGTTGAGCTGGTGATCGCTCCGGAAGCCGAGTTGGACATTACAGAAGCGTACAGTTGGTATGAGGGGCGCAGATCCGGACTGGGTGAAGAGTTCTTGAGTTCGGTCGATGCGTGTCTCGAAAGCATCCGGCGCAGACCTGAGATGTAGCCTGTCGTTCACGAGGCTTACCGCCGCTCCCTGATACGGCGCTTTCCCTACGCCGTGTTCTACGAGCAGTCGGAGGCGACGGTAACGATCTACGCCGTGTTCCATACCTCTCGCGATCCGGACAAATGGCGCCAGAGGCTTTCCTGACGAACTGCGTTGAAGCCCACGAGCGACGAGCGTCCTCCCGGCTGATGAGTCGTCTCTGTCGGCACCACGATTTTACCCAGGCATAGAGGAAGCAACGCGCGTTTTTCGCCAAGTTGACGCGACGCGAACTTCACGGGGGTGATGTCCCACAACGCCGTTTGGAGCCACCTTGCTTGATCTTTCCGCAACGACTCGGGAGTGATCTAATGGCGAAGGCGACCTCAAAGCTTCCTGCCTGAAGAGACGAATGAAGCGCGCAACTCCTTTAAAAGCATATATTTGTTATAATCCCAAAGACCGTCCGAGCCTTGCAAACAACACCCATACTTCACGAGAAGAATCCTGACGGGTCGGTGCGGCGTTTGGTGGACCGGGAGCAGAACGCGGTAGCTGGATCAGCGCCATGAAAAAGAAGCCTAACGGAACATCCGTGCAATACATTTCTGTGATCGTTCCCGAGAATCCTTTTGTTCTGCCTGCCTTGCAGAGCAAGCGCCACTGCCTCTGCGCCGTGGACGTGGCCAAGCTCATGGAGTGGTGGCCGGGTACTCCGCATTCTCCGCATCGAAATCCGGCGAAAGTCAGGGCAATTCAGCGTTCTTTGGATTGGAAGCGCGTCGCGCAGATCGCGAGCTACCTACTCCAAGACGAAATCGTCCAAGTTCCAGACCGTATCGATGAATTCTTCCGGGATATCTACGAGCCCAAGAAGACGGAGCCGGGCCGCGAGTGGCCACCAAGAGTTTCCAGGGTCGTTACCCCGATGAAAAGTGAATTCCCAACCTTTTCGAACATTTTGTTGCACGTCAACGGCGCGCAGATCACGCCTACCGACAAGGATGGCGCTGCGACACTAACGTTTGACGAGAATAACCCCGCCCTGCGGTTTTCTGTAATCGATGGTCAGCATCGCATAAACGGCGCGTATTTCGCCGTGCGATTGCTTCATGAAAAGACGCAGGAAGATACGAAATGGGAAATTCCGGCGGAGGTCTTCTTGGACCTTGACGGTGCAGACGAGCCGCCCCGCAGGCAAGCCCAAATCTTTATCGATGTGAATTTCAACCAGAAGAAGGTCGACCGATCTCTCGTAGTCGATCTCTTTCCAACGGCCCGCGGAAGGCGCGAGCCGCTCGACGACAAGGAACGCGCACAAGACATCGGCCGCAAACTCATGCTTGAAACCGGCCCCTTGGTCGGGATGATTCAGATTCCCGGTATCAAATACGGAGTTAAAGATGTCATTACACTGGCTACCCTCGCCAATGCCATCGAGGATGTTCTCCCCGATCTACGAAGGTGCGGTATTGACGACTTGGAGACTCAAACCGAGTTCCTCGCCCAATGTTTGACTGCATGGCTTGATGCATCGGGAAGATTTGATCGCCGACTAAACGCAACATGCTCGACCCCGAAAACGTCGCTTACCAAGGCCGTGTGCTTGTTTCGATTCTCGATCTCGTTCCGGCGCTACTTTGGAAGCTAAAGCGAGCCCGCCATCTCGTGTCAGATGAGGCCCAACAACGTACAAAGAAGTTACTACAAGAGACTGCCGGGCGGGCCGATTTGCTCGATGGCGAAGTCTTCATCGGAAAGAGCGAATTCAAGACCCGCAAGTATCTGGGGAGCGGTGGCATTGGACTGTTTCGTGATACTCTGTGGGCCGCATTTGATGCGACAGGGGGCGTCAGCCGAATCCGCCCCGAGAAGATTTCTGAGTTAGCTAATCGGGCTCGTGCCAAGGTAGCCAAAGCGCTGGCGACTGGCGAACCCGATGAATAGCGCTCTGCAGAAACAGATTACTGTAATGTTCAGCCCGCTCAACAACCTGAGCGCCGCCGACGCATTTCCCGCGATTGGTGCCCTGTCGGAACTACTCACGAAAAACTGCGCGCCATTCACACAGCAAGCAGTCGCGGCGAAACCAAACGACCTGAAGGCCTTTGCAACCGCCTCGGTAGAGGTTTGGCTGAGAGCCGTCCACAGCTTTCTTGTATCCGCCTCACTCACTGAAGCCAGCCCCATCTGGTCTTCTGTTGCCGGTTACTACTCAAGTCACTACTCTATCCGTGCCTTTGCCCACCTGTTCGGCTTATTTCATCTGTACAAACAGAGGCGCCTGATCCAGCTTGCGCCGCAGGGCAAGGGTTGGGTCTTTCAGATAGACAAAAAGAACGGTGGTGATCGCGAACATAAGCTGTATTGGAAGTACCTTCACCAGCACGCCGAGCTAGCGAACGATCCATTTTTTTATTTCAACCGCGATGACGTTCCAGAATCTGACGGCTCCCACCGGAACCGAGCGAACTATGCGGATCACATTGATCGCTTCCCGATTTTCAGGACGCTTGATTCTGAATATCTTGCGCGGCGCATTCAAAAGATCGCCGAGATCGATTTGTCCGATGTTCCCATTCCTAACGCCGACCGTTTTCCTGACATCGAATCGGTTCAGATTATCGCCTACCATCGCATCGTGAAGTTCCGCCAACTCCTGGATGAAGCTGTGGGGCCAACACATCGATTTTGGAAGGTCCAGCGGACGCCTTCATGGACGCCGAGGACGTTGACATTTGAAGTAATTGATCCCGCGTATACGTCGATCTTTGCGAGGAAAACGTGAAGTACATGGGTTCAAAGCGCTCAATGTTACTAAACGGCTTGGGCGACCTCCTCACTAGCTCCGCGCCAAGCACGGGGCGCTTTGTGGATCTCTTCGCCGGGTCGGGGGCTGTCGCCATTCACGTCGCCACCAAATTTGAGATTCCCGTCCTCGCATCAGACCTGCAGCTATACAGCAGGGTTCTGGCTGGGGCGGTTCTTGAAAGAAAGGAGGTGCTGCCGTGGGAAGAATGCTGGAAAAACTGGCATCAGCGTGCGGAAAGGCTTTATCTGCAACATCGACCTCCAAAGCTACATAAGGTTACGCGGCAGACTGTGATGGACTTCCGAGCTTGGTCCGAGGGCCGCGACACCTTACCCTTGACTGAGGCTTATGGCGGGCACTATTTTTCTCCCGTTCAAGCTACGTGGATCGATACTCTCCGCAGAACACTGCCGGCCAAGCGTCCTGCGCGAACCGTTGCGCTGGCCGCGCTGCTTCATGTGGCCAGTAAGTGTGCAGCGTCACCTGGACACACAGCTCAGCCTTTTCAACCTGCTCGCTCTGCGAATCCTTACATCTTTGACGCATGGAGCCGAGACGTTCCCGAGCTCACAAGAACGATGCTAGAAAGCCTGTCGGCGATTTTCGCCAAGGAGAAAGGGACGGTGGTGACCGCTGACGCAAATGACGTGGCAGACTGCATTAGACCTTCTGATCTCGTTTTCATTGACCCGCCTTATTCCGCCGTCCAATATAGCCGCTTCTACCACGTCCTTGAGTCCGTCGCAAAGGGCACTGCCGGCGAAGTCTCTGGATCAGGCAGAAATCCTGAGCCAAGAGTGCGCCCACAATCAGACTATAGCCTCAAGCGTGGCGCTAAGAAGGCGCTCGCTGAATTGCTCGGCAAGATTGCCCATAAGGGGGCGCGAGCAATTCTGACCTTTCCCGCTCACGAGTGCTCGAACGGGCTGTCGGGCGACATCGTCCGTGACTTGGCACGTGAACACTTTCAACTGATCGAAAAGTTCGTCGAGTGCAAGTTCAGCACCTTGGGCGGTGCCAACGTCGAGGTCGGGAATGGGCGCGCAGCTCGACACGATGCTCGCGAACTGATTCTTTGCTTGACTCCAAAGTAAACAATAATCATGGTCCAGCTGAGGTTAGTGCACTGCGGATGGGTACTAACGGTGAGTATCTGCGTCCGACCTAGTAGTGAGTCTTAACTTGGGCCCTTGCACGAGTCGCTGAAGGGCGCAAACGCGAAGTGTTCTTTCAAATCCTTAAACTCGTCAAGGCAGCAGTCTGGCCGCACGTTGGCATATCTTCGTCTGAGACCGGCTTCTCTTTCAACGTCAGCCGCAGTCCAGTGTGTGACGCGGACCAACCTCTCCCATTGTTGGGGGTTGGGTTTGCCGTATTTAGCCCACGCAACTCGGATGCCAGCCTCCCGCGCCATTGCAACATCCCTTGTTATACTGTCGCCAACATAAAGAGCGTCCGTTGGATTGAGCCCTACGCCGCTACAAATTTCTTGCAGAACCTCACGGTCTGGCTTCCTGTGGCCTGCTGGAAGCAGCATAATCCGATCTACGGGATCAGTGAAGCCAAACTCGCGCGCGAGGGTCGCATGTCCTTCTGGTGCGTAGAGACGATGAATGTACGCCCACAGATTTAGTACACGCATTCGGTGCGCGACGTTGTACACTGCCGCTTCCGTGTATGCAACTATCTGAGTCCCCGCGGAACAAAGCGCATGTAAGGTCTCTGCGACTGAGGGATACAGTTTCAAATCTCGTTCGCGACGCTGTTTAAAAATCTCGAACGCCGGTTGGAAGTGTTCCTTTAACTGTGATAAAGGAACACCTGAAAATTTTTCGATCACTGTCGGAGTTTCTAGGAGCGCAAAAGGGTGCTCTG
The DNA here is from genome assembly GCA_049516355.1 of Bryobacteraceae bacterium. Lineage (GTDB taxonomy): Bacteria > Acidobacteriota > Terriglobia > Bryobacterales > Bryobacteraceae > BOG-234. The sequence goes on from JBEKTF010000064.1 coordinate 24,284, forward strand.
TGTTGCCGTGTTTTTGGTGAACTGCTCGCAGTTCGTCGAGCAGTCGGTCGCAAGGTACGTCAAGAGTTCTTGCGGCCGCTTCGACCATGTCGTAAAAAGCGGGAACAAAGCACGAGACCCAGTCGTACAAGGTGTTGTCAAGGTCGGTTATGAGCAGCCGTACAGGATGGCTCTGCATCAACCCGCAACGGCCCGCCAATCGTTAAGACTCAAGCGATTCTTGCCGGGGTCGAGCTCAACAGCGGCCTTCCAAACCATCATCTTACTGAAGGCCCCGGCGTTTGTTGCCCGAAACATCTCGAGCACGGACTCGGCTCCGTTAAACTGCAGAAAGTTGAAGTAGTTGCTGCGGCTTTCGGTTTCAACCGAGCCGCACGAACCGCCGCCGACAATCGATACTCTGCCCAGCTCCCACTTGGTTTGCGCGTGTTCGGGGAGTTCATAAACGGATGAACTCCAGACGAATGCTCTGTGCTTGTGGCCGTGGAGGACGAGATGAACTCCCTTCGACGCTGCGCTCCGAAGCACCTTCGGCGCGTCGATAGCGAGACCGTAACCGCGATAATAATCCTTCACCGGTTCAACATTCTCGGTTAAGACGAGGTGATGGTGAATACACAGCAGGCGAAGAGCCGCGCTTGGTTCCCCCCAGCGAAAACGCAGTGCGACTTCCTCCAGTGCGCTTTCCTCGATGCGGCCCATGCCAGCCAGGAAGTTCTTACCCGTTTCAAGTGAGCTCGAATTTACGGCGGCAATTTCTAGAATCAGGCCTGAAGGAAGAGCGAAACGGCGACCCATTGCGAGGGTCGCGTCGGCTGCGTGGGCGTAGACGTGAGCATAGAAGTCTTGGTAGTTCTTTTTTGCGGCCTCAGGAGCTTCGGTAACCTCAGCCTGCTCAATGTATGCTTCGGTCTTCGTCCACTGAATGTCGTGGTTTCCGGGTATAATGACCAAGCGATCTTTGTCAACGTTGAGTAGACCTAATAGACGAGTGATAGCAGTAGCGGCTTCTCGGAACTCGTCTGGCTTGCCGGTAAACGTAAGGTCGCCGGTGATCACGACAAGACCGACGCGTCGGTCCCCGAGGGCGCGTGCGACGGCCTCTACCATTGTCGGAGTGGTTCTGCCGGTTTCGGACTCTAGGGACCATACGTGCTTGTTCCGGTTCGCGCCCGTCGCAAAGTGGGGGTCGGTGATGTGCAGAATCGTCGGCGATTGGAGATCGCGGCTCTCAGCGCTGATTGGTTCAGATAGGAATCGTGTCGTGAGGAGGATCTCCTCGTCTCGGTCTTGGGCGGCTCTCGGACGAATTCGCCAAATCGTCGTGTCCATTCCGCGAAGCTCGTCGGCCGATTTGATGACCTTCCCATGAAAGCGATTGAGCACCTACGGGGTGTAGTTTGTAAGGGGTGGTGCCTCGGCAAATGAGTACTTCTCAAAGAAATCGATGGGCTTGCGGTCTATTGCGACGAGTTGCATCCATGCTCGGCTGAATGGACTTGTCCTGTAGTATTCAGGGATAAGTGGCTCGTCGCCATTTGGCACAGGCACTACCGCATTGGGATCGGCCGCTGGGGGGATCACTCTCGCGACGTGTGCGACGTAGACGATTCCTGAGCCGGAATCGAAGAGGCCGACCGGAACTGGCGACGGTGGGCTCGCAGTTTTCGCCAATGGACCCCACACATCTGCGCGGGTTGCCTCGGTCGGGCGCTTCCACCATCCCCACCAGCACCTGCCGTGTGCCTCGATGAGCTGATCGTGTTCAGCGATCGTCTTTGCCACGAGATCCCGGAATCGAAAGAGGAATTCAATGTCACCGTTCGCCATGGCGTTTCGTTTGTAACGAGTGTACCTGAGCTTGCTCTTCCGATGGGAAACCACCATCATCTCGGATCAGGAACTCGGAGCTGTTCCCAATGTGAGAAGTGTGCCGTTGCGCCGAATCGGTCCCGTGAAGCCTCGATCAAGGCACCAGATGCTGGTTCGTCGGCATCCCGGACTTGTGCCGCGCGGCGGCCCGCAAGCGGCGACGTGGAAGGCGAGAATTAAGCGACTATGGCGCGGCGCGCTCGACGCATGGAGCGTGGGGCATAGCAGCTTCTCCTGTGCTCGGCACGTTCGGTTCCGGCCGCTCCTGAGACTGGTTGGAGAAGGCACGACTTTGCGTGGCGCCGTGGCCCGGTCATATTATGATGGATCGGGGCAGCATCCGGAATCAAAGCCCGGCGAATCATGGCCCAACCAAAAGAGGAGACTACATGAAGAAGTTAGTATTGGCCGGCTTCGCGTTCGGCGCGTGCCTGTTTGCGCAAGGTCCCGAACCCACGGCGGCGAAGGGCGGCTATTCAATCTTTGACGGCACGATGGTGGACATGTCCATGCCCGCGATCGAGCAGGCGGCGAAGGATCATGCGGTGATTCTCTGGCCGCTCGGCGTCATCGAAGAGCACGGTCCCGCTTTGCCAACCGGCACCGACATCTACCAATCCTACGCGCGCATGAAGCGCGTGAGCGAAATGCTGAAAGCGGACGGGATTAAAAGTCTGGTCGCCCCGCCGATGTATTGGGGGTTGAATGAGGCCACCAACGGCTTCGGCGGATCTTTCAGCGTCCGGCCCTCTACCCAAAAGGCCATCATCGAAGATGTTTTCTACAGTCTGCGCAAGGACGGTTTCGAGAATGTTTACATCATCACCGGACACGGGGACTTCATCCACAACAAGACCATTGTCGACGGGGTGAACGAAGCGCGCTTCACGACGGGAATCCGCGGCTATGTCGTGATGAACGGTGGGATGCGCGACCGGCTGGGCCTGACCGGTAAGGAGCCTTATGTGTTGATCCAGAACGACGCCCCCGCGCCACCGCCGCCGGCGAATGTCACAGGCGCGCCGGCGCGTCCCCGGTATATCGATGGCCACTCGGGTGGCGGCGAGAGCGGCAGCATGATGTACCTGTACCCGAACCTGGTGAATACAGATGTGCTCAGGACGCTGAAGCCCACGAATTACGGCCCGGAAGATCTGGTGGAGTGGCGTAAAGGCTGGAGCGATGGGCGGCGCAAGACGCCTCTCGGCTATTTCGGCGATCCCGCTTCCGCCGACCCCAATCGCGCGAAACAGGCTTTCGAGCGGGATACGGAAGCGATCGAAGCCGCGATCAAGGCCGACCTGCAGTCGAAGAAGTAGGGGTGTCATGGCGACACTCGGTTTGATTGAGTACGGCGATGCGAGCGCCGAAGTGCGCGCCGTCTATGACGACATCATGGCGACGCGCAAGACGGACTGGATCAATAACTTCTGGAAAGCGCTGGCGCACGATCCCACCACGCTGCGGCGCACCTGGGCGAGCATCAAAGAGATCATGGCGCCGGGTTCGCTCGACGCGATGACGAAGGAGATGGTCTACCTCGCGGTCAGTGCCACCAATCAGTGCGGGTATTGCATCGCCTCGCACACCGCGGCCGCCCGTAAGGCGGGCATGACGGATGAGATGTTCGCGGAACTGATGGCCGTGGTGGGAATGGCGAACGAAACCAACCGGCTGGCGAGCGGGTATCAGGTTGAGATCGACGAAAGGTTTCTGACCACTCCCCATCAGAAGTGATGTTCGAGCGGGTTCTTTCGACGGTGCGGCGGATTCCGAAAGGCAAAGTCGCGACATACGGCGATGTGGCGGAGGCAAGTGGATATCCCGGGGCCGCTCGTCAGGTAGTGTGGGCTCTGCGGTCGGGCGGCAAGGCTGTGCCGTGGCATCGCGTTCTCGGCGCGCGAGGAAAAATTCTTCTCACGGGCGAGCACGGATTCGAACAGCGTCTGCGGCTGCGCGCGGAGGGCGTGGCGATCAATGGCGATCGCGTCGACCTGAAACTGCATGGGCACGTCTTCCGGGCGCGGCGGGTAAACTGAAGGCTTGGAAAATCGCGAATTCGCCAGGATTCTCTACGAGACCGCCGACCTGATGGAGATCGCGGGCGAAGATGGCTTTCGTATCCGCAGCTACCGGAATGGCGCGTCGGCGATCGAAGGCTATCCCGAGCGCATCTCCGATATCCTCGCAAATCCGGCGCGCAAGATCACCGATGTCCCGGGGATCGGTAAGGGCCTCGCTGCGGTGTTGCAGCAGGTCGAAGCGAAGGGCAGCTGCGACAAACGCGACGAACTGCTGCTCAAGTTTCCTCCCGCCGCGCTCGAGTTCCTGAAGATTCAGGGGCTGGGCCCGAAGAGCATCGCGATGCTGTTCGAGCACTTCCGCATCACGACAATGGACGAGCTCGAGCAATTGTGCCGGGAGCAAAAGCTGCGCACGCTTCCGCGCATGGGCGCGAAACTCGAAGAGAAGGTCCTGCGCAGTATCGCGCAATATAAGGAACGCAGCGGCCGGTTTTTGTTGAGCTTCGCGGATAACACGGCGCGTGAGTTGACGGCGTACCTTTCCGATCTGGAGGGCATCGACACGATTACGCCGGCGGGAAGTTTGCGGCGGGGACGTGAAACGATCGGCGATCTTGACCTTCTCGTGACGGGGCCGAATGCGGCTGCGGCGCTGGACCGGGTAGCGGCGCATCCGCGCGTGCATGAAGTGCTGGGGCGCGGGCCTAACAAGACCAGCGTGAAGCTCGGACGCGAAGGACTGCAGGTGGATGTGCGGGCGCTCGAACATGCGAGTTTCGGCGCCGCGATGCAGTATTTCACGGGCAGCAAAGAGCACAACGTGGCGTTGCGGCAGCGCGCGATCCGCATGGGATTCAAGCTCAGCGAGTATGGCTTGTTTCGCGCGGAAGACGATGTGCGCGTGGCGGGTGAGACCGAAGAAGAAGTTTACCGGGCGCTTGGCCTCGATTGGATTCCGCCCGAACTGCGTGAGAACAACGGTGAGATCGAGCTGGCCGAAGCCCATGCGTTGCCGAAATTAGTAGAGCAGCGCGATATTCGCGGCGACCTCCACATGCACACGACCGCAACCGACGGACGGGCAACGCTCGAAGAGATGGCCGAAGCGGCGCGCGCGCTCGGTTACGAATACGTGGCCATTACTGATCATTCGAAGGCAATCGCTATGGCGTTCGGGCTGGACGAAAAGCGCGTGGTCGATTTCGCGCAGACCGTGCGGAAGGTCAATGAGTCGGGTGATCCGGGAATCCGGATTTTCTCCGGGCTCGAATGCGACATCATGAAGGAAGGCGAGATGGATATCGCCTGGGATGCGCTGGCGGAGCTCGATTTCGTTATCGGCAGCGTGCATAGCCACATGGCGCTGGAATGCGAAGCGATGACGGACCGGCTGCTGCGAGCTCTGGAATGCCCGCATCTGAGGGTGCTGGGGCATCCTACGGGACGGCTGCTGCTGCACCGCGATCCCTTCACGTTCGACTTTGACAAGGTGATCCTGGAGGCAGTTAGGCGGGGCGTCTGGCTGGAGGTGAATTCGAGCCCGGAACGGCTGGACCTCAACGCGAATCATATCCGCGCGGCCAAGGCTAAAGGCGCGAAGTTCATTGTTTCGACGGACGCGCACCATCCGAATCATCTGTTGAATATGCGGTATGGAATTCTGACGGCGCGCAGGGGTGGTCTTGAAGCTGAAGATATAATTAATACTTATCCGGCGGAACGATTTGTTCAAGCCCTGAGGCGAGGCGAGTGATGTCGACGGCTACGCTGATTTCGGTGGAAGAATACCTCGCGACGAGTTACAGGCCCGATCGGGAGCTGATTGACGGGCAACTCGTGGAGCGGAATCTGGGCGAATACGATCACAGCAATTTGCAAACTGCTTTGGCGGCGTGGTTTCGCAACCGGCGGCGCGAGTGGAATATCCGAGTGGTTGTGGAGCAACGCGTGCAGGTTAAATCGAACCGGTTTCGCATTCCCGACGTATCCGTGATTTCGCGGGATCAGCCCGTTGAGCCCATTTTCAGGCATCCTCCTTTGCTGTGCATTGAAGTGTTGTCAAGAGAAGATACGCTTCGGAGTGTCGAGGATCGCGTTGACGATTATTTTGCGTTCGGTGTCCGGAACGTATGGATACTCGATCCGGAAAAGCGCCGTGCGTATGTATGTGCACCGGGGTCTTTCACGGAACCTGAAGGGGGCATACTTGCGGTCCCCGGCACTCCCATTCAAATTCCGCTGCAGGATCTCTTCGCGGATCTGGACTAACCGCGAGCGTGGCGAACACGTTCTCTGTTACTTACGACAGGACCACGAAGGTCGTTTCCGCACTGGCTGTTGTCACCTTGTTATCGATTGTTCTGGTCACGCACAGCGGTGCGGTGGGACCTCTGGCCACGCTGATTGTCTTTTTGTCGTACGGGTACTCCCCATGCGGATACACACTTTCGAATCGTGCTCTCACAGTCAAACGTTTGATCGGAAATGTGCATATCGGGCTTGATCATCTGCAGGAGGTGAGAACCGCGGGAGCGGGCGATCTGAAGTGGGCCGTAAGGCTGTGGGGCAGTGGCGGCCTGTTTGGATACTACGGTTTGTACCGCACAGCGGGGCTCGGGAAATGCACCTGGTACGTGACCGATCGGGGCAAATGC
>JBEKTF010000065.1:0-27198 GCA_049516355.1 Bryobacteraceae bacterium
ACTCCTCGGCGTTCGATAATGCGCTTGAACTTCTCGTCCAGTCCGGGCGCTCGCTGCCGCACGCGATGACGATGCTGATTCCCGAGGCCTGGGACGGCAATCCTCACATGGATGCTGCGCGCAAAGCGTACTACGAATATCACTGCTCGTTGATGGAGCCCTGGGATGGCCCCGCTGCGATTGCGTTCACGGATGGCCGCCTGATCGGAGCCACGCTGGACCGCAACGGGCTTCGTCCCGCGCGCTATCTCGTCACGAAAGACGACATCGTGGTGATGTCGTCCGAAACCGGAGTCCTGCCAGTCAAGCCGGAAGACGTGAAGATGAAAGGCCGCCTGCAGCCAGGCAAGATGTTCCTGGTGGATCTGGAGCAGGGCCGCATTGTTTCCGATCGTGAGGTCAAGAACCAGCTTGCCGCGCGGAACCGGTATGCCGACTGGCTGGCCGGAAATCAGATCACGCTCGACAACCTGGGCGAACCGGCGCGGGTGCACGGCTCCGATCACGCCACCATCATGATGCGCCAGCGCGCTTTCGGGTACACCGATGAAGACGTGCGCTTCCTGATGACGCCGATGGCGATCAACGGTGAGGAACCCATTGGTTCGATGGGAACCGATACGCCGCTCGCCTGCCTGTCGGATAAGCCGCAGCCGCTTTTTAATTACTTCAAACAACTTTTCGCCCAGGTAACGAATCCGCCGATCGATCCCATTCGCGAAGAGATGGTAATGTCGCTCGTCAGCTACATCGGCAAGGAGCGGAATATTCTGGCGGAGACGCCCCGGCATTGCCACACGCTCAAACTGGCGCATCCGATCGTAAGGAACCGCGATCTGGAAAAGCTGCGCCGCGTATCGCAGGGCGATTTTCTCGCGACTACACTAACGGCGCTGTTCCCCGTTGCCGAGGGTGAAAAAGGGTTGGAGCGCGCTCTCGACGGGCTCTGCCGCAGGGCGTCGCTTGCGATTCAAAACGGATACACGATCCTGATCATCTCGGATCGCGGCATCGATGCGGATTATGCGCCGATTCCGAGCCTTCTCTCCATGACGGCGGTGCACAACCATCTCGTGCGTGAAGGATCGCGCACGCAGGCGGCGCTGATTATCGAATCGGGCGAGCCGCGCGAGGTGATGCATTTCGCGCTCCTGATCGGCTATGGCGCGAGCGCAATCAATCCGTATCTGGCGATTGAGACCCTGGAGGACCTGTCGCAGCGCGGCTATCTGCCGGATGGCGTCGATTACGAAAAGGCGCTTTATCAATACATCAAATCGATCAACAAAGGATTGCTGAAAGTCTTCTCGAAAATGGGCATTTCGACGCTGCAGAGTTATCGCGGCGCACAGGTGTTCGAGGCGATCGGTTTGAATCGGCAGGTCGTCGACAAATACTTCACCGGCACCTCATCGCGGATAGAAGGTGTCGGGCTTGATGTCATTGCGCGGGAATCGGCGATGAAGCACGCATTGGCGTTCCAGCCGCTGACGGATATCGATACCGAACTCCCGGTCGGCGGCAACTATGCGTTCCGGGTTCGCGGCGAGTATCATTTGCTGAATCCGGCGAGCGTCAGCAAAATGCAGCACGCGGTTCGGCAGGGAAGCTTCGAGACTTTCCAGGAATACACGGATCTCATCGATAAACAAAGCCAGCATTTGTGTACGCTGCGCGGGCTCTTCAAGTTCAAACCCGCCACTCCGGTGCCGATCGAGGAAGTGGAGCCGGCGAGGGAAATCGTGAAGAGATTTGCGACCGGCGCGATGTCCTTCGGCTCGATTTCCAAAGAAGCGCACGAGACGCTCGCGATTGCGATGAACCGTATCGGCGGCAAGTCGAACACGGGTGAGGGCGGGGAAGACGAAGAGCGTTTCAAGCCCGATGCGAACGGCGATCTGCGGCGCAGCGCGATCAAGCAGGTTGCCTCGGGACGCTTCGGCGTAACAGCGCACTACCTTGTCAATGCCGACGATCTCCAGATCAAGATGGCGCAGGGAGCGAAGCCCGGCGAAGGCGGCCAGCTTCCCGGCCACAAGATCGATGAAATCATCGCGAAAGTGCGGCATTCCGTGCCCGGCGTGGGCCTGATCTCGCCCCCGCCGCACCACGATATCTACTCGATCGAAGATCTCGCGCAGCTGATTTACGATCTCAAGAACGTAAATCCGCAGGCGCGAATCTCGGTCAAACTTGTTGCCGAAGTGGGTGTGGGGACCGTCGCCGCGGGCGTTTCAAAGGCTCATGCCGATGTGGTTCTGATCAGCGGACACGATGGCGGTACGGGAGCGTCGCCGCTTACTTCCCTCAAGCATGCGGGCGCGCCCTGGGAACTGGGGCTCGCGGAAACGCAGCAGGTTCTCGTGATGAACGATCTGCGCAGCCGCATTGTAGTGCAGACGGATGGGAAACTCCAGACCGGGCGCGACGTTGCCATCGCGACGCTGTTGGGCGCCGAGGAATTTGGATTCTCCACCATGCCGCTCGTAGCTTTGGGCTGCATCATGATGCGCAAATGCCATCTGAATACGTGCCCGGTCGGCATCGCCACGCAGGATCCGGTATTGCGCGCAAAGTTCACGGGCCAGCCGGAGCACGCCATCAATTTCTTCTTCTTCATTGCGGAACAAGTGCGGCAAATCATGGCGCAACTGGGCTTCCGCAAGATGGAAGAGATGGTGGGCCGCGTCGACGTGCTGGAAATGGACGAGGCTTTGGAACACTGGAAGGCGCGCGGGCTGGACTTTTCATCGATTCTCTACAATCCGCCGGTTCCGTCGCGCGTGAGCCGGCACTGCACGACGGAGCAGGATCACGGCCTCCACGAAGCGCTCGATTACAAGATGATCGATCACGCGCAGGATGCGATCGACCACCAGACGCCGATCGTGATCAAGCTGCCGATCAAGAACGTGCATCGCACCGTCGGCGCAATGCTTTCGGGCAGGATCGCGCGCAAATACGGCTCGGCCGGATTACCCGACGACACGATTCGATTCGAATTCACGGGCTCGGCGGGGCAGAGTTTCGGGGCGTTTCTCGCCCGTGGCGTCACGCTCGAACTGGAAGGCGACGCGAACGATTATGTCGGGAAAGGGCTTTCAGGCGGACGTCTGATCGTCTACCCGCCGGAGGCTTCGACTTTCGTGCCGGAAGAGAACATTCTTGTCGGAAACGTCGTGCTCTACGGAGCCACCAGCGGCGAGGCGTTCTTCAATGGCGTGGCGGGTGAGCGCTTTGCGGTGCGCAATTCCGGAGCGACCGCTGTGGTGGAAGGGCTGGGCGATCACGGCTGCGAATACATGACCAACGGTCTGGTCATCGTGCTCGGCAAAACGGGGCGGAATTTCGCTGCCGGAATGTCGGGCGGTATCGCTTACGTGCTGGATGAATCGGGCGAGTTCGTTCAGTACCGTTGCAACAAGGCCTCGGTCGATCTGGAACAGGTGTTCGACCCTCATGACCAGGAATTGCTGCACACAACTATCTACCGGCATTTCGACGCCACCGGCAGCCCGCTCGCGAAACGAATTCTCGAGAGCTGGAGCGCGATGCTGCCGAAGTTCGTGAAAGTATTCCCGCACGAATTCAAACGTGTGCTGAGGAAGAAGGCACAGCACGAGACGGTGATCCGGCACGCACCGGCGCCGGAACTGCGGCCGGTTAGTATCGGCGCCGCTAACGGTTAAGGCGCGATCGGTAAAAGCGATGGGTAAAGTTTCCGGTTTTCTCGAATACACGCGCGAAGTGCCCGAACGCCGTCCGCCATCCGAGCGGATCAACGACTGGTTCGAGATCTATAATCCGTTTCCGGAGGACAAGATCCGGCTGCAGGGCGCGCGCTGCATGGATTGCGGCGTTCCGTTCTGCCACACCGGCTGCCCGGTGCAGAACATCATTCCCGACTGGAACGATCTGGTCTGGCACGGCCGCTGGCGCGAGGCGAGCCGCGTGTTGCACTCGACCAACAACTTTCCGGAATTCACGGGGCGCATCTGTCCGGCGCCGTGCGAGGCGGCCTGCGTGCTCGGGATCAACGAGCCGCCGGTGACGATCAAGAACATCGAAAAAACCATCGTCGATCGCGCCTGGGAAGAAGGCTGGATTGTTCCGGAATTTCCTCCCTCGCGGACCGGGAAGCGCGTCGCGGTGGTGGGTTCGGGCCCGGCGGGGATGGCCGCGGCGCAGCAACTGGCGCGCGCGGGGCATTCCGTAACCGTGTTCGAGAAAGCCGACCGCATCGGGGGGCTGCTGCGCTACGGCATCCCGAATTTCAAGATGGAGAAGCATTTGATCGATCGCCGGATCGCGCAAATGCGGGCCGAAGGCGTGGAATTCGTCGTTAATGCGCACGTGGGAAAAAACATTCCGGTCAAAGATCTGCGACGCGATTTCACTGCAATCCTGTTGGCTGGCGGGGCCGAGCATCCGCGCGATTTGAAAGTTCCGGGGCGCGATCTGAAGGGCATCCATTTCGCGATGGATTTCCTCCCGCAATCGAACAAGGTCTGCGAAGGAGACGTCGTGCCCGGCCAGATTCTCGCGACCGGCAAGCATGTGGTGATCATCGGCGGCGGTGACACGGGTGCGGATTGTCTCGGCACTTCACATCGCCAGAAGGCCGCGCATATCTCCCAATTTGAGTTGTTGCCAAAGCCCCCTGATGAACGGGCGCCGCAAACGCCCTGGCCGCTATGGCCGATGCAACTTCGCGTCGAGAGTTCGCACGAAGAGGGCGGACTGCGCGACTGGAGCGTTTCGACCGTTCGTTTCAGCGGCGACGAGCACGGGAATGTCAGGAAGCTGCATGCGGTCCGCGTGGGCGCGCCGCCGAAGTTCGAGGCGATGCCTGGCTCCGAATTTGAAATGGACGTCGATCTGGTGCTGCTCGCCATGGGATTTACGGGTCCCGTGCGCGGCGGACTGCTCGACGAACTGGGCGTCGCAATCGATGCGCGCGGCAATGTAGCTACGAACGAAAGCTACATGTCGTCCGTATCGGGAGTGTTCGCTGCCGGCGATATGCGGCGCGGGCAATCGCTGGTGGTCTGGGCAATCGCGGAAGGGCGCAGAGCGGCGCGCGGAGTCGACGAGTTTCTGATGGGAACGTCGAGGCTTCCCGTTTAGCGCGAACTGAAAAAATATCTTTGCAAGCCGGGAACGCAGGCGAAAACGCCTACTCCACAAAAAACTCACAACTTGCGATTCGTGTGGAGTAGGCCTTTTGGCCTGCGCCTTACTTTTTCAGCAGCCTCTCAGAGTGAACTGTCCCCGTCCCCTCATCTGATTGGCGTCCGCCGCGTGACGGACAGACGGAGTTCTCGTAATCCACCGCGAGAGATAGCTGAGGTGGTACCTCGAAAGATAACCTTGAATCCTCCAAAACGACGTGGGAAAAAGACTAAGACGGGATTTGGTTTAGCACGACGCGCGCACGGCGTTGGAACGGACGGTCGTCATGGCGGAGACGGGCATTCTCGGCGTAAAGAGCTGGCGGCAGCAAAAGGGCATCAGCCTGGAATCGATAGCTGCGTCCACAAAGTTGAGCACCCGGCATCTCGACGCGATTGAAGCCGGCGATTTTGAGCGTCTGCCGGGCGGCGTCTACAACACGAGTTACATCAAGCAGTATGCGCGCGCAATCGGGTTCGACGAGACGAATCTGCTCGCCTACTACAAAGAAATCTACAACCCGCCCGCAGAGTACACGGCCCCTCCCGGATCAGCCTGGTCATCGTTCTTACGGCTTCATCGGGCTTGACGACCGCACCTCAATTTTTGCCCCGGATCTGGAGCAGCAATCGGGTGGTCATCCCCGAAAATAAGGCCCGTTCCGCCGATCGTTCACCCTCCGGATTTTATTGCGCGATTGTTCGTTCGGCCTGAAGAGTACCTGGCGAAACGGGGAGCCCTCCGGCAGGGCTGACGATGCGCATTTCCTTCCAGTTATAGTCGAACTCTTTTCCGCAATTGAGGCAGACGATGTAAGTGCTGCTCCGAGCTCCCTCAGAGACTGTGGACTTACGCGATGGAGTGAGAGGAAAGGTTGTTCTTTTGTGAGCACACCCGAAGATCGTATCGATCAGCGAATTGATCATATTACCCCCTTGATAGTTTGTGCTTTGACCCGTGGTCGAAAAACAAGAGGTCTCTGCACACCTCCATATTCGTCGGAGTCGCGTGTTTAAGTCTGTACGGTACGTACCGATCTGGCCCCCTCGCGGTTCCAGTACGCGCCTGGCCATCGGTTAACAGCGCATTCATCGCCGCACGTTAACTTTGAGGCAGCGCGTTCCGGCTCGGCTCCTTGTCGCGACACTGGTTCCGCTTTGCTTGCTGTTACTTGGGAGATCCGTGTTCGGCCAGCAAACGCTCGACGACCGCTGCGGGATAGCGAAACGACGTCCCTTTCAGTTTGCCAATGGCCTCTGCAAACACGATCAGCTTCCGCCGCGCGGCCTGATCGAGGACGCCCAGCGTTCCTGTGACAAGAAAGCCCTTCCTGATGGCAATGTTTCGCGCGGGCCAATCATCAATCAGCAGGAAGATCGGCTGACGGCTGGCAGCAAGCGCCAGAGCCGCCCGCTCTCCATCATGAAGGGGCGCCAACAGCGGATCACTCAGGAACTCCGGGGAGGGGTCGACTTCCTCCGCCAATCGGGCAACGCCATCGCCCAATCTCGCACTTCTCCTGGTGCTGAAATTGAGAGAAGCTCGCGCCGCACAGCAGAGGGGATTAACACCTTCCGATGAAGGCGAGGCAGGACATCGACACACCCAATCAGCACCAGGTAGTTCAAAGGGCTGGTGTCGGCGACAACCAGCATCAAGGGTCCGGGAACTGCCCGTAGAGCTCCCGCTCACGTTCCAGGTCTTCCCACGTGTAAGGGATCTCTACGCCATGATCCTTTAGAAATTGAGCAAGTGCCAATCGCGGAAGGCCGAGGAAACGGCCCAGGTCGGCCTCTGTCCACAAACCTTCCTTAAGCGCAGCCAGCGCCAAACCTTCCCGTGACATTGTAGCCGCACGGCTACCCAAACGAGCAGCCAATTCTTCCGGTATGTCTACGGTTATCGTCATCGCACTGACTCTTCTTTTACCATCCTAACGCTGTGGCAGATGGCCTGCCGCGACGTTGGGATCCACGCGGCCAATGTGGCGCCAAACCAGCCCGTCTCCGGAGCGTTCGCGGCCTGCGATCGTCGTGAGACGGGCGAAGTGCACCCGCCTGTTTCACCGGGCGTAATCGTTGGCTATGTTGGTGGGTAGGTTGGGTCTGCCGAATGATTGCTGCACCGCGCGCGGGAAGCGTGGAAAGGATCGGCTTCGTCCATTTCGTAGAGGAGCACTTAAACCCGGGCTCGGCGCTCACCAAAGCGATCGAGAAGGAACGAATACATCACGAGGACATCAGCAACTCGCTCATCGTCCTCCCGGAGGCGTTTAATAGCGGGACTTACAATTCCGCCTCCGAGTTACAGCCTGCCCAAGAGATTCTTGAGAAACTTCGTTGTGAACTGGCAGGCCCCTTGCGAATCGCATTCGTTGTAGGTCTCCTCGACCCCTATCGGAGGTGCCTCGGTCCTGACGGGAGAAGGAATTCAGCATATTGGGTCGATGCAAACGGTCCGCAGCTCATGTGCCACAAGATGGGAAATGATTCGAAAGACCACCTTTATGACCCATGTCTTCGGAATCCGGATCGGTCCAACCCCATCGCCTGCGCTAATGCTCGCGTAGGCGCGTTAATATGCATGGACGCAACGCAGAGTACCGACAACAGCGGCTCGCGCCTTCAGCAACGCCGGAATAACTTATTAACGCACATGAAAGGAGGCGAGGGTCATAAAATCGTCTGCGTTCCGGCCAGATTCAGCGTCCCCACCAATCCCGACCCCTTTGAATTTCTCTCGGTTATTCCGGACTACTGGTATGTCGTAGCAGATGGCTACCATCTCGGAACGAGCTTCATCGCTCGTGCTCGTGTCGAGCGGCCTAAAAGCTTTCCAGCGGCAAGATTCGTCGAGCCGGCCGCCCACGGGGAAACCAAGTGAAACTGTGGTCGTTGTCGTGAGCGTCCGAAAGAGTGTGGTGCGGGCGGCATTCAGCAGCGCGGCCAGGTCCTCGCGGCGCTTGCCGCTCGTCAACGCTGAGCGAACTGTATTGCATCTAACCCGCCGCAAACCGAAAAGTATCCGCTGCCGCCGCGATCTCCGCAAGCTCATTTTCGCTGAACCCAAAAACATTCCGAGCCAGCGTAAATTCGCGCCGCAGATCTGTCTCGAACACTCCAGGATCGTCGGTATTCAACGTGATCGGCACGCCGGCATCGAACAATTTCCGCACCGGATGCGCCGCGAGCGATGTTACGGCGCCCGTCCTCACATTGCTCGTGATGCAAATCTCCAGCGGAATCCGCTCGTCACGCAGACGCCGCATCAATTCCGGATCGTCCACCGCGCGGATTCCATGGCCGATTCTTTCCGCCCCGATATCGAGTGCCGCTCGAATGGATTCCGGCCCGTCCGTCTCTCCCGCATGCGCAGTCAATCTCAGGCCCGCGTCTTTCGCGTAAAGGTAGGCATCGCGAAACCCCGACGCCGGACCACGCAATTCGTCGCCGCCGATGCCGAACGAAATCGCGCCATCGCCCACGCACTTTGCCGCGATCCGAGCCACATCCATGACGTGGTCCGGCCCGAATTGCCGGATAGCGTCGAGATTCCACTGAACCTCAACAGGCCACTCCGCCTGAGCCTCTCGTTGCGCCTCGCGAATCGCCCGCCACACGGTTCCGAAATTGAACCCGCGCCATAAAACCACTCCCGCACCCAGCGTCACTTCGGCATAAGTCACTCCGTGCAACGCGAGTGCTTCGATCATCCGCCGCGTAATCAATGCGTAGTCCGCCGGACCCCGCAATCGTTGCGCGATAAACTTGAAACATTCCAGAAATCCCGCGAAATCGGTGAAAGACCAGATCTCGTCGACCCGCTCCCGCGCGACGCAAGGGTCCAGCATCATCAAGGTCTTGCGGTCTACTGTACCCTCAAGATGCAAGTGAAGTTCACTCATGGCCATATAATCGAAGTTCCCATGACTGCCACCGAAATGGAAGCAATCATTGGTGGATATCACGGCGACGCTTTTAGCGTACTTGGGCCGCATCCCATCAATACAGATAAGAGTGAGCCTGGTCAGGCCGTGCCGGGATGGACGATCCGCGCCTTCCTGCCGCAGGCCTTGTCCGCCCGCGTCCTGCTCGACGGCGAAGCCATTCCTATGCAGAAGTGCGACCAGAACGGCTTCTACAGCGTGGCACTCGACTCCCAACCCGGCGCCTATCGCTTTGAGATCGAGAGCTGGCATGGGGGAACGTCGGTGATTGAAGATCCTTACCGCTTCCCTCCGATCATTTCCGAATTCGATCTCTACCTGCACGGCGAAGGTACGCTCTACGAAGGCTGGCAAACCTGGGGCGCACACCTCGCCACCATCGAAGGCGTGCCGGGAGTTCGTTTCGCCGTCTGGGCGCCGAACGCGGAATCCGTTTCGGTCACGGGCGATTTTAACGAATGGGATGCACGCCGTCACCCGATGCGCCGGCGTAATGCAGGCGTCTGGGAAATCTTCCTCCCCGACGCGAAGGAGGGTGATTCCTACAAGTACCTCGTGCGCTCGCGCTTCCTCGGACACCAGCAAATGAAAGCGGACCCCTACGGCTTCCGCAGTGAAGTGCCGCCGAAATCAGCATCAATCGTCTGCGATATCGACAGCTACGTCTGGCGCGACGCCGAGTGGATGAATATGCGGGCGGAGCATCAGTGGCTCAAGGAACCCGTCTCGATCTACGAGGTGCATCTCGAGTCCTGGATGCGAAAGCCGTCGGGTGAATCTCTCAGTTACCGGGAATTAGCCGTCAACCTCGTCGAGTACGTAAAGAGGATGGGCTACACCCACATCGAGTTGCTGCCTATCCAGGAGTTTCCGTTCTCGGGCTCGTGGGGCTATCAGGTCACCGGTTATTTCGCCCCTACGTCACGATTCGGCACCCCGCAGGACCTGATGTTCCTCATCGATTCCTGCCATGCCGCCCGGATCGGCGTGATTATGGATTGGGTGCCGGCCCACTTTCCCAAGGACGCGCACGGCCTCGCCTGGTTCGATGGAACCGCACTCTATGAGCACGCCGACCCGCGCCAGGGCGAGCACCTCGATTGGGGAACGCTCGTCTTCAACTTCGGCCGCAACGAAGTGCGGGAGTTTCTGATTGCGAGCGCGTTGTTCTGGCTGAAGCAATATCACATCGACGGCTTGCGGGTAGATGCCGTCGCTTCCATGCTCTACCTCGATTATTCGCGGAAGGAAGGCGAGTGGATCCCGAATCGTTACGGCGGACGGGAGAACCTCGAAGCCATCGAGTTCCTGCGCCGCTTCAATGAACTCACGCACGAGGTGCCGGGGGCGATTACGATCGCCGAAGAATCGACCGCGTTTCCGGCTGTATCCCGCCCCGTCTACGCCAATGGCCTGGGATTCACGATGAAGTGGAACATGGGCTGGATGCATGACATGCTCCACTACTTCAGCGAGGATCCGGTCCATCGGAAGTATCATCACAGCGACATCACCTTCAGCATGCTCTATGCCTTTACGGAAAATTTCGTGCTGCCTGTCTCGCACGATGAGGTCGTATACGGCAAGCGCTCGGTGCTGTCCAAAATGCCGGGCGACGAATGGCAGAGGTTCGCGAACGTTCGGGCCTTCCTGTCTTACATGTATGCCCATCCCGGCAAGAAGCTGCTCTTCATGGGCACCGATATCGGCGACTATCAGGAATGGAACAACGATGGAAGCGTGCCGTGGGAGGTGTTGCAATATCCCTTGCACGCGGGCCTGCAAACCATGGTTCGGGAACTGAACCGGCTATACCGTTCGCAACCCGCTCTCTATCAGGTGGATTTCGATTACACGGGTTTCGAGTGGATTGATATCGGGGACGTGGAAAACTCGGCGATTTCGTTCCTGCGCCGGGCTGCCGACCCTGCCGATTGCATCGTGTTCGCCTGCAACTTCACTCCCGTTCCCCGGTATGACTATGTGATCGGCGTGCCCGAACCCGGGTACTACCAGGAGATTTTGAATTCGGATGCGGCTGTGTTCGGCGGCAGCGACATGGGTAATTTCCCTGGCGTCTCGTCGCTCGATAAAGGGAAAGGCAGCCACGGTCGTCCTTACAGCATTTCCATAACGCTGCCGCCCCTGGCCGTTGTGGCCTTCAAATGCCCTCGAGCCACAAAGTAAGCACACACGCAGGTAGCTACGCAGGCAACTACGACGTAATCATTGTCGGCGGTGGGCACAACGGCCTGGTCACAGCCGCTTATCTCGCCCGCGCGGGGAAAAGGGTCGTTGTGCTCGAACGGCGCGAGATGCCCGGCGGGTGCGCGGTTACCGAAGAATTGTGGCCGGGCTACCGCGTGTCAACGGGCGCGTATCTCGTCAGCCTGATGCAGGAACGGATCGTGCGCGAACTGGAACTGGAGCGGTTCGGCTACCGCGTGTTCCCGAAAGACCCTGCATTCTTTTCCGTGTATCCGGATGGCCGGCATCTGTTTTTCTGGCAGGACGAAAAGAAGACCCTGGCTGAAGTTGCGAAATTTTCCGCCCGCGATGCCGCCGCGTTTCCAAAGTACGAAGCGTATCTGGAAAGCCTGGCCGTTGTGGTGGAATCGCTTCTGCTTGTGACTCCTCCCGAGCTTCCTCCAAAGAAGCCTGGAGACTTCATCGAATACCTGAAGTTACTCGCCCGCTTCCGCAAGCTTGGGCCGCGTGAGATCACGGGGCTCGTGAAGATCTTTACGCAAAGCGCCGCCGATCTTCTCGACGAATGGTTCGAATCGCCGGAAATCAAAGTGACTCTCGCCACTGACGGCGTCATCGGCGCCAATGGCGGCCCGCGATCCGCCGGCACCGCTTACATCCTGATGCATCACTGTATGGGCGGGGTCGCGGGGAAGCGCGGACTGTGGGGTTTCGTGAAGGGCGGAATGGGCGCGGTTTCCGAAGCGATCGCCGCTTCGGCCCGGAGCAAAGGCGCGGAAATTCGCATGAACGCTCCGGTGAGCCGGGTGTTGATCCGAAACGGTCGCGCGTTTGGCGTTGCGTTGGAGAATGGCGATGAACTTCACGCCGGTATCGTCGCCTCCAATCTCGACCCGAAGTCGACTTTCCTCAAGCTCGTTGAGCCAGGCCATCTGGACCCGGAATTCCGTGCTTCGATCGAGCACTTTCGCGTCGAAGGCACATCGCTCAAGATGAACCTCGCGCTGGATGGCCTTCCGGATTTTAGGGCTCTTCCGGGAGCACCGGGCCCGCAGCACGGCGCGACCATGCACATCTGTCCGTCGATCGATTATGTCGAGCGCGCCTGGGATGACGCGAAGTATGGCCGCCCGTCTCAGAACCCCCTGCTGGAAATGACGTGTCCGACCATTTACGACCCGGACCTTGCGCCTGCCGGGAAGCACATCATGGGCATCTTTCTCCAGTACGCGCCTTACACTTTGCGGGATGCAAGCTGGGACGACCTCCGCGAGCCTTACGGCGATCGTGTGGTGGAGGTGATTTCCGAGTACGCACCGAATATCAGCAGGATTGTACAGGAGCGCCAGGTGCTTAGTCCTTTGGACCTCGAACGCCGTTTTGGTATCGCAGGAGGTAATATCTTTCACGGTGAGATGAGCCTCGACCAGATGTTCTTCCTGCGCCCCGTGGCCGGATGGGCGCGTTATCGAACGCCGGTCGGTGGACTATATCTCTGTGGATCGGGTGCGCATCCTGGTGGCGGAGTGATGGGCGCTCCGGGATACAACGCGGCCCGCGAGATTCTTAGTGCCAGGTAGTCTTTTGTCGAGACCTACCACTTCGGTACCGAGCCGCGACCGTGAGGGAGCGCTTGGAAAAGTTGTCTGCACGACGAGGTCTTAGGATCTCCTGGAGTCACTTTTTTTACAGCCTTTGAGGACTAAGGTATAAGAAAACATCTGGAACGCGCTATGATTTGTTTTGGCCGACCTACCTGGTCGCAGGAGTCAAGATGACGAACGGACTGAAAGAAGTTATCAAGAGGCTGGAACAACAGAGAACAGCCATCGAACGCGCTTTAACGGCTCTCCGCGAAGTTGATGGAACAGCCGCCGAAGCCACCGAGGCGCCGGCAGTTGCCCCGGGCCGCCGCGGAAGGGCGAAGCGAAAGGGCGGCATGACTCCCGAAGGCCGGAGAAGACTTTCCGAGGCGCTCAAAAAACGATGGGCGGCGAAGAGGGCGGGTTCGGCGGTTAAGGCTTCGGTTAAGGCTAAGGCCAAGCGTAAAGGCGGTATCACTGCCGAAGGCCGGAAGAGGCTTTCTGAAGCGCTCAAAAAGCGATGGGCGGCCAAGCGGGCCGGCCGGAAGTAGCCTGCTAAAGCGGCTGCGGCCAGCCGTCGTCGACACCGTATAAGACTCCGTTAATGGAACTGCATAGAGGCGCGCCGGCGGCGTATCCAATCTCCGCCGGCGCATAGCTCCGGCTGCATTCCGGATATGAAGCCGCCAGGCCCTGAAGCCGCAAGGTAACGATGGTTAGAGGAAAGTTTGACCTGATCGCCGCCGCTCGGCGGGAGATGATCCATCAGGGATTCGATCCCGACTATGCTCCAGGCACGGACCGGCAAATCGCCGAAATAAGGACGAAGCCGGTCCCTACTCCTACAGGTGGCGTTCGCGATCTGCGCGACCTTCTCTGGTCCTCGATCGATAACGACACATCAAGAGACCTCGATCAGATTGAAGTTGCCGAGCGCACCGGGGACGGCATTCGCATCCGCATCGGAGTCGCCGACGTCGATTCCGACGTGCCGGCGGGGACCCCGATCGACCTGCACGCAGCACAGGAAACGGTTACCGTCTATACGGCGGTCCGGAATTTCCCGATGTTGCCCGAAGAGTTGTCGACCGACCTCACGTCCCTCTGTGAAAACGAGGACAGGCGAGCGATCGTAATTGAAATGCTCGTTGACGCCCAGGGTTCTATTTCGTCTCCCGATATCTATCCGGCGATCGTGCGCAACCGGGCACAGCTGACTTACAATGCCACTGGCGCGTGGCTCGAAGGCCGGTCCGCGCCCCCGCCGAAGATTGCCGCGTCGCCTGATTTACAGGCTCAACTCAGGCTGCAGGACGAGGCAGCGATGGCATTGCGCAGCCAGCGCGATCGCCTCGGCGCGCTCGACTTCGATCGTGTCGAAGTCGTAGCCACCATGCACGACGGCGAGGTGCAAGACATCGAGGCGGCAAGGAAGACACGGGCCAATGATCTGATCGAAGACTTTATGGTAGCCGCCAACGAAGTCATGGCGAGGACGCTGAAAGAGGCCGGCGCATCTTCCATCCGGCGCGTCGTGAAGTCACCGGAACGCTGGCCCAGAATGGTGGAACTGGCTTCCCAGTGCGGGCAGCACCTGCCCGCGGACCCCGATTCGGGGGCGCTCAGCGCCTTTCTGCAAAACCGGCGTCAGGCTGATCCGGACCACTACGAGGACATCTCTCTGGCAGTTCTCAAACTGATGGGGCCGGGCGAGTACGTCCTTTCGAGACCCGGCGATACAGGGCAGGGGCACTTCGGCCTCGCCGCATTGGACTACACGCACTCGACCGCGCCTAATCGGCGCTACGCCGACATGGTGACCCAGCGTTTAATCAAGGCGCTGCTGCTGAAGAGCCCGGCTCCCTACGCCGATTCCGAACTCGATTCCATCGCCCGCAACTGCACACTCAAGGAAGACGCCGCACGTAAAGTGGAGCGTGCCATGGGTAAGCGTGTAGCCGCGGTGGCCATGCATCGCTACATCGGTCAAACCTTCGCCGCCGTGGTAACCGGAGTCACTCCGAAGGGTACGTTCGTGCGCGTGCAGAATCCACCGGTTGAAGGAATGCTTTGCCAGGGGCAAGGCGGCGTTGATGTGGGCGACAGGATTCAGGTCAAACTGACGGCGACGGATCCCGAGCGCGGATATATCGACTTCTGTCGTTGATAAGGGCTATCGACGTATACTGGCTACATTTGCATGGCGTATATTTTTCAGGAAGACAAGCTGCCGAAGCTCGTCTCGGCTGTGCCCGGACGGGAGCGAACTTTCTTCGTCAACAAGGAGTTGACTAAGATCGACGACATGCTGGCCGGCGTCATGCGTTACGCGCAGGGGGCCTCATCGCCCTACCATCTGCACCAGAACTGCGAGCACTTCTACTTCATCATGGAAGGCTACGGCTCGGTTGAAACACCGGAGGAAACGCGCAAGGTCGGCCCGGGAGATCTGGTGTTCATTCCCGCCGAGGCCAAACACCGCTTGCGCGCCACGGACTCACCGCTTTTCTATTTCGAATTCCAGGCGCCCAATCGTTTCGTGACTACTATCCTCGACGGCACGCCCGCCGATCTCGTCTGGAACCGCATCGAAGGCGGAGTCTGGATTCAGACATGAGCCCCGACCTAAGCAGGACAACAACGTTCATCGATACCAACAAACTCCCGCGCGTCCAGACTCCTCAGGGCGAGGCGACTGAGATCCTGAATCGCGCACTGGCAGGCGCGAAGAATGTGGTCGGAACGCTGCGTTGGCTCAAATCGGGCGAACAATTCGAGGCGAAGTCTCTCGATAAGCATCAGCTCATCTATGTGATGGAAGGCGACGGAGCAATCCTTCTCGAAAACAAGGAGTACGGTGTGGCGAAAGGCGGCGGGATTTATCTCGGACCTTCTGAAAGCGCGACCGTCAAAGCGGGCGATGGCCAATCGGTCAAGCTCTTTCACCTTGTCGTTCGGAAAAGTGCTCAGCAAAGTGTTCTGCAAATTCCGAAGTAAGGCGGCTGATTCCCGACTATGGCAACTGACGACATCTCAATAGAACTACGACTGCGAATGTATCGCATCCAGGTTGAGCTGCGCGAAGCGGAGCAGCGCGCTTATGACCTTTTTCTGCAGAATCTTGTAAAGGGCACAAGCCATCTCTCGCTGGGGCAGGAAGCGGTTGCTACGGGTTTTGCGGCTGCGATGGAGCCTGGCGATCTGACATTCTGTACCTATCGCGGCCATGCCCACACCCTTGCCCGCGGCGTGCCGATCGCCAAAGTGCTCGGCGAGCTTATGGGCCGCGATAACGGCCTGCTTCGGGGCAAAGGCGGTTCGATGCATCTGACTTCGGTCGCGCACGGCGTCATGGGTTCCTACGCGATCGTCGGGGCGCACATCCCCATTGCATGCGGAGCCGCCTGGCGCGCGCAGTACAAGGGAGAGAAAGATATTACGGTCTGCTTCTTCGGCGATGGCGCGACCAATATCGGGGCCTTCCACGAAGGCCTGAACCTCGCCGCCGTCTGGAACTTGCCCGTCGTCTTTGTGTGCGAGAACAATCTCTACATGGAATACACCCCGATCGGCGACGTGACCGCGGTGCTCGACCCGGCCGCGGGCCGCGCCAGCGCCTATGGACTTGAATCGATCGTCATTGACGGCCAGGATGCCGACGTTGTGTATCGAACCGCACGTGTTGCTTACGACAAGGCGCGTGCGGGCGGCGGGCCTTCCCTGATCGAATGCCGCACCTATCGTTACAGCGGCCACTCTCGCGCCGATCCAGCCAAATACCGGCCGGAAGGCGAACTTGATTTCTGGCGCGGGGAACGCGACCCCATCAGGATCTATCGCGAGCGCCTGCTGAACTCCGGAATCGAAGAAGCGATGCTCCTCGAGATCGAAGACGTTGTCCGGCGCAGGGTCGACGAAGCCACGGCAATTTGCAAAGCCGCTCCGCCGCCGCCCGCGGACATCCTGTGTACAGACGTCTTTGCGGATGGGGGTTCGGCATGGCGGAACTGAGTTACCGCGATGCCGTCGCGCGCGGCATTGCGCAGGAGATGGAGCGCGATCCCGACGTCGTCTTCCTCGGTGAGGATGTCGCCAGAGCCGGCGGCGTATTCAAAGCCACGGTCGGGCTTTACGAAAAATTCGGCCCGTTGCGCGTGCGCGACACGCCGATCTCCGAGCAGGCGATCATGGGCGCGGCGATCGGGGCCGCGATGACTGGCCTGAAACCGATCGCCGAGATCATGTTCTCGGACTTCTTCGCCGTGTGCTTCGACTATCTGGCGAACCAGATTGCCAAGGGCCGCTACATGACCAATGGCCAGGTGAAGTGCCCGCTGGTAGTGCGCACCGCCAACGGCGGCGGTTCGCGTTTTGGCGCGCAGCACAGCCAGAGCGTGGAGAACTGGTGCATGATGATTCCGGGATTGAAGGTCGTGGCGCCCTCGACGCCGGTTGACGTGATTGGTCTGCTTGCGGCTTCGGTTCGCGATCCCGATCCGGTTATCTTCTTCGAGCACAAATCGCTCTACGCCGTGAAGGGCGAAGTGCCGGATGGCGAAATCGTCGATCGGCTTGGTGTGGCAAAAGTGGTCCGGCCAGGTTCGGACGCCACCATCCTTGCGCTCGCTTTGATGGTCCCGCGCGCCATTGCCGCGGCGGAACGGCTCCACGCGGAATATGGCGTCAATTGCGAAGTGATCGACGTTCGCTCGCTTGTCCCGCTCGATACGCGGACGATACTCGAGTCGGTTGCCCGCACGCACCGCGTTTTCACGGTCGAAGAGAATCCCCGGCTCTGCGGTTGGGGCGCGGAGCTCGTCTCCATCGTGGCCGACGAAGTTTTTTACGACCTCGACGGGCCGCCCTTGCGGATCACCACGCCGCATATTCCGCTTCCGGCGACGGATGCCCTGGAAGATAGCGCCATGCCGGGTGTGGGCAGAATCGTCGAGACAATACGCCGTTCCATGGCGTCCTGACTTGCCAGCCAAATAAATTCTTTTGATGGCTTGTATTCAGGATTCAAATGTGAATATAATTGACCCCGGAGCCACGTCGGCTTTCTCCTCGCATGAGAACGCTCTCCGTATCGATCTGCGCCTGTTTGATGGGCGTCCTGGCCATGCCGCTGGACGCCCGGATTGAGCAGAAATCCTCGTCCGATCTGACGGTGATTCTCGACTTCAAAGGCCCGCACTCGCAAACATCCATGAAGGAGATGGAGCGGGAAGCGGGCCTTGTTCTGAAATCCTCCGGAGTTCGGCTGAGCTGGCGCATTCTGGGCCAGGATCCCTCCGCGGTGTATAGCGAACTGGTCGTCATGACGTTCCGGGGGCCCTGCCAATACGACCCGGCGCCGCCCAGGTATGACGAATCCGGGCCTTTGGCGCTTACGCGCATCACCAACGGCGAGATCCTGCCCTTTGGCGAGGTGGATTGCACCCGGGTTGCGAGTTCGGTTCGTTACGCGATGTCGCGCGGCGATTTTTCCCGCGCGGATCAACTGGTGGGCCGTGCGATGGGGCGTGTTGTAGCGCACGAACTGGTTCACATGCTGACGAAATCCAGCCAGCATGGAACCGATGGTGTCGAGAAAGCCTCGCTCTCCGGCAAGCAGCTGATTGAGGAATTCCTTCCTTTGAGCGCGTTCGATATTGGCAGGCTGAAGCAGGAACTCGCCGCGCGCTGAGACCACCGGATTTCCCGGTACAAAACCGCGTTGCCCCGGTGAAACGCGTACAATTCAGGAGACGCTCTTAACTCAACGGCCCCGGACGTGAAACGTATCTCCCTGACATCCTGGATCATGCTCGGGCTCGTCGGCGGCATTGCTTTCGGCGCCCTGTTCCCCGGACCTGCGAAAGGCGCGGCCATTCTCGGCACGATTTTTCTCCGGCTGATCAGGTCGATCATCGCGCCGTTATTGTTCGGCACCCTTGTTTCCGGCATTGCGGGGGCGGGCAGCGTGAAGACCATGGGCCGGATCGGCGGCAAGGCGATTCTCTATTTTGAGATCGTCACCACTGTTGCGTTGTTCATCGGTCTCGGGGCCGTGAATCTGGTCAAGCCCGGAGTCGGAGTAACGTTGCAGAAAGGCGTCTCTGGAATTGCCCAGTCAGGCGCGAGCGTGCGGCAAATCCTCGAAAATTCATTTCCCGCCAGCATCGTCGACTCCATGGCTAAGGGCGACGTGCTGCAGATCGTAGTCTTCGCATTCATTTTCGGGGCGGCTTGTACCGCGGCGGGGATGAAATCGCGTCCGGTCGTCCAGGTCTGTGAGGCACTTTCCGAAGTCATGTTCCGGTTCACGAATTACGTAATGTTCCTCGCGCCGCTCGGCGTGTTCGGGGCTATGGCGGCGACTATCGGTGAGCGCGGTGTCGGGGTTCTCGGAAATCTCGGCAAACTTGTTCTCACCCTGTACGGCGCGGAGCTGTTCTTTGTCGTGGTGGTGTTGGGCGCCGTGACGGCCATCGCGAAAATTCCTTTGCGGCGGTTTATCCGCTATGTTCGCCAACCCTTCCTGCTGGCCTTTTCGACTGCGTCGAGCGAATCGGCCTTTCCCATCGCGCTCGAGAACATGGAAGAGTTCGGCGTGCCCAAACACATCGTTGCGTTTGTGCTGCCCACCGGGTACAGCTTCAATCTGGATGGTTCGGCGCTTTACCTTTCGCTCGCCGCCATGTTTGTTGCGCAGGCTGCCGGCGTCCATGTTCCCTTCGGTACCCAGCTCCTGATGATGCTGACACTCATGATGACGAGCAAGGGTGTTGCGGGAGTGCCGAGAGCCGCTCTGGTAATCCTTGCGGGCACGCTTGGGACCTTCAATTTGCCGGTGGAAGGCGTAGCTGTGATTCTGGGCGTCGACGCTCTGATGGACATGGGTAGGACTTCGGTGAATGTGCTGGGAAACTGCCTCGCGGCCGCTGTCGTAGCGCGATGGGAAGGCGTGGACCTGATGGCTGTGGAACGCCGGGAATCGGTAGCGGCTTAGGACCTCAATTGATGGAAGACGGAGCGCAAATGCCGCTTCGCTTCGAATTGAGGACAGATTCCGCTCAACGATTCCATGGAGCCGACCACGAGAAAGCTGTCGCTCTCCATGCGCTGTCCGACGCGGTGGAACAGAGAGGCGCGGTCCCGATCGTTGAAGTAGATCGCGACGTTGCGGCAGAATATAACGTCGAACTTTCCCAGCGAGGAAAAGTCTTCCATCAGGTTCAGCTTCCGGAAACTTACCATGCCTCGAACCTCGTCGCGAAGCTTCCAGCCACCGGGACTGGGCTCAAATGACTTCGTCCGCGCAGATTCGCTTAAGCCGCGTGAGATCTCAATCGGAGTGAAGTGCGCCCGGCTCGCTCGTGTGATCGCCTGATCGGAGATATCGGTTCCGAGGAGGTGAATATCGTACCGGTTAACGTCCCCCAGCAATTCCCGCAGGAGGATGGCGATGCTATAGATTTCCTGGCCGGTGGAACAGGCGGCGCTCCAGATTCGAATCGGTGTTCTCGCCACCATCCTCGCCCGGCGGTCTATGATTTCGGGGATGATTTTGTGACGCAACAACTCGAAAGGCGAGGCGTCGCGGAAGAACAGGGTTTCCCCTGTGGTTATCTCATCGACGATCCGCCGCCGCAGAACGCCAGTCGCGTCGGCCCTGGCAAGGCTGACAAGCTGCGTAAAGCTGGCTGATTTGGTTTCTGCCAACAATCCGCCCAGGCGTCCCTCTATGAGGTAGTCTTTGGTTTCATCGAGAGAAATGGCGCAGATCGAATAGATGTATTGCGCTACGCCCTGCCTTTCCTTCGGCATCAGCCTGGTCATGCACGCCCCTCGGCGAGACAGCGGACCAGCATATCGGCAATACGGTTTAAGGGCACAACGGTGTCGATGACCCCGGCAAGAATGGCCTCCCGGGGCATTCCAAAAACAACGCAACTCGCCTCGTCCTGGGCGATGGTGGAACAGCCGCTTCGTTTCAGCAACCGAAGACCCTGGGTGCCGTCGTTTCCCATCCCGGTCAGGATTGCGGCAATGGAACGACTTGGGAAGTGAAGAGCCGCGGAACGAAAGAGATAGTCCACGGAGGGACGGCAATTGTTTTCCGGAGGATCGTCCGTGAGTTCGACGGTGATCTCGCCAGTCTGCCCAGGCGCGAGTCTCATCTGCCTCCCGCCCGGCGCAAGGTACGCGCAGTCCGGGACTGCGATTTCACCATCTTCCGCTTCTTTCACGCGGATCGCGCACCTCGACTGCAACCTCTCCGCGAGCGCCTGGGTGAACAGTGGAGGCATGTGCTGCACGATGAACAGCGGAGCGCCAAGCTTTCGCGGCAAGGCAGGGAGAACCTCCGCGAGCGCGCTCGGCCCTCCCGTCGAGACGCCGATCAAAAGGATGGGGGGTCCGGACCGCCGCACCGATCTTCCAGCCGGCGCCGCTGGGATGAGCGGCTTGTCTTTCAGGGGATTGGTGTCCGGCGGATTGTTGTCCAATATCGAGCGGATTTCGCGGCGCCGTTCGAACGCCCGGATGACCGGCAGAAGCTGGGTACGAAGCAGGGCAAGATGCTCTTCGGCAGAACCGCCTTCCGGCTTGGTGATGAAATCAAATGCCCCCAGTTCCAGCGCGCGGATCGTAATCCGGCCCCCGCGTACCGTGTTGGAACTCAGCATAATCACTCCAGCCTTCGACCCCGCGGACGCCATCGCCTGGAGCACTTCGATACCATTCATCTCCGGCATCTCGATATCGAGAGTCAGAAGATCCGGCTGCAAAGAAGCGAGCCGCTCCAGCGCCAGTTTGCCGTTCGATGCGGTTCCGGCCACCTCCACGCCTGGCAAGGCCGCAAGGGCATCGGAGATAATCCGGCGGAAGATAGCCGTATCGTCTACCACCAGAATTCGGGTTTTCATCCAGGCTGGCCAGGGAGAAGGTTCATGTTCTGCTCTCAGCCAGGAGCGTGATTGGGTTCAACAGGGCAATGACATGGCCGTTCGCACGGTATACGCCGCGAAAAAATCGCGCCTGGGCCGCCGGTATATTCACGGGGAGTGGTTCCTCCAGTTCGGGATCCACCTCGAGAACTTCCCCTACACGATCGACGAGCAGGCCCAGGAACTCGGTGCGGTCTTCGACAATGAACACTCTGCTGTCACGGCTGGCAGGGGCTCTACCGAGCCCAAGAACCATGCCGATGTCCAGCAGAGTGACGATCTTTCCCCTCAGATTGATGACTCCGGCCACCTCGTCCGAGGCATGACGGACGGGCGTCACGGCAACGAGGCGAATCACCTCCTGAACACCGGCAGCATCAAGGGCGCAGAGTGCGTCCCGCACAAAGAAAGTTGCCAGCAGCGTTGTTTGAGCAGTTCGCTCAACTTGCGCGATCGTCATGAGATGTTCCCCCGCTTTCGTTTAAGGCTTCTATGCGTGGAAGCGCGCTACGGTCAGTTTGAGTTTTTCCGCAACGGTAGATAACTCCGTCGCGTTCGAGCGCACGTTATCGCTGCCGCTTGCCATATCTCCCGCGGCATGGTCCACATCGACGATGTCTTTCGCAATTTCACGCGACACCTGAGAAGTTTCCGATACCCGTGTATTGGCATCGGTGACTCCCGTCGAAGCATCGGCGATATTACGCGCGATGTCTTTGGTGGCCGTTGCCTGCTCCTCGATGGCGGCCGCAATCGAGGCCACGATGTCACTGACTTCCCGGATGACATGCGACACCTTTTCGATCCCCGTGATACCTCCCGATGTCGCAGCCTGCACCCCCGCGATCCGCGTCTTGATGTCTTCCGTGGCAGCCGCGGTCTGTTGCGCCAGAGCTTTGATTTCGGTTGCTACGACAGCGAATCCTTTTCCAGCCGATCCCGCCCGCGCCGCTTCAATCGTTGCGTTCAATGCGAGGAGGTTTGTCTGAGACGAGATTTCAGTAATCGTCTCGGTGACCTTCCCGATTTCGCGCGCCGCCTGGCCAAGCTGGTTGATCTGCTCCGTGATTTGCGCCGCCTGCCGGGTCGCTTCTCCAGTGATCTGGCGGGCTTTTTCCGAATTTCCCGCGATCTTACCGATCGTTGCCGTCATCTGCTCCGTGGCCGATGCCACGTGGGCCAGGTTTGTCGTGGTTTCCTCCATACCCACGGCTACGGACGTGATGTTGGAACTCATCTCCTCTGCCGCCGCGGATACCGAGTGCGCTTTGTCCGACGCGTGCCGCGATCCGGTCGTCATCTGTGCCGAACTGCTCATGAGTTCCGTCGAAGAGGACGAGAGCACCTGGATACCGCTCGAAATCTCCTGAATCATCTTTCGCAAAGCGACGGTCATCGTTTGCATGGCGCGCGCCAGAGTTCCGATCTCATCCTCCCGCTGCTGGAGTTCGGGCAGAGTATCTTTCGAGAGGTCGCCCTGAGCGATCTGTTCCAGGTTCGTGACTACCCCTGTCAGCGGGGCCGCGATGCCGCGAGCAAGAACGATTCCGCCGAAAATAGCACCCGCAACCGCGAAAAGACTGCCGACAATGAGCGCCACCCAGATGGTGCTCGATGTTTCCTTGTTTGTCTTCTCGACCTCGGCAGCCTTACCGTCCTGAAATTGCGCCGCCTCCGCAGCCTTGGCCCGCAACTTGCCTTCCATTAAGGAATACGCCTTGAAGTCCCTGACTGCATCTGCAAGTCTGCCCGCAGCTACCAGCTCGATGGTTGCTTGGCTTAAATTCCCTGCGGACTGGGCGAGGTCGGCCATGTCCGCTCCATGTTTGATGCTTGTCGGGGTATCCGCCAACGCCCTGAACTCTTCCACTGCTGCGGTGCGAGTTTTCTTAAGATCACGGACATCGTTCACACGATCTTCGCTCGCCTTCTTCTCGATGATCATCCTTCCGAGGTTCAGGGCAATCGCCGAAGTATCGCCCGCGACTTTTTCCGCCAGGCGCGCCTTGGTCAGGCGTTGGACGACCGTCACGGCCATCTGTTCGTTGGTGTGAGTTCCCCATAGTGAGAGCGAAGACAAGCCTGCCAAAAGGAGGACGATCCCCCCGAGCACGAGACTAATCTTTCGTCCGATCTTCATATTCGATATCGATGTCATTTATTTCTGTTCCCCTTTAAGCCGTTACCGGCGATTGATTGAGAGATATTCCGTTAACTGCTTTCCGGATGCTTTCCAATAGCTGATCCTGGTCGAGTTTGACCTGATACTCGCTCACTCCCATAGCCAGGCCGCGAGCCATCTCGTCCTCGCCCGCCAGCGACGAGAGGGCGATAACAGGCAATCGCACGAACCGTGCGTCTCCCCGAATGCGCTTCGTGAGGCCCAGCCCATCGAGCCGCGGCATTTCGACGTCGGTCGTTACCACGGAAATCTCATTCGCGTGGCCGTCCAGCATTTCCCACGCAGCCTCGCCGTCTGCAGCCGTCATGACCTTGTAGCCAACAGCCTCGATCAGCCGCTTGATCTGGCCGCGGAAAAAATCCGAGTCGTCAGCCACAAGAACGGTAGTGCCCTTGCCGGGCAGATGCAGGGGACTGGATTCCGTTACCTCACGCTCCGGCCATCGCCGCCGGACGGTTTCGGCCAACTCGAAGATATCCAGCATCAACGTGGCGCGAGAGTTAATAATGGCGGACCCCGCAATGCCGGGTTGCCGCAGAGTTACCGTATCGAGCGCGAGTTGGGTTTCGACCATATCGAGGGGCTCCGCCACAACAAGGCCGACGGGGCTGCCCGCGCGTTCAAACACAATCACGACCCACTGCTGGGTTTCGGCCAGATCTCCCACCGAAGCCACGTCGTGAAGGGTGACTAAGGGCAAACTGGCGCCGCCGTATTGCATGGTTCGACGGCCTCCCAGATACTCGACCTGCGCGGGGCGCACACGCTCAACGCGAGTAACCAGCTCGATCGGAACCGCGCAGGGCTCGGACGGGCCGTTGTGGAACAGCAGCAGCGAGTACACCTCTCCGCCGCCGGCGTCTCCCGCCGCGACTTGCTGCGAAACCGCGTTCAGGTTCGAGCCGGAAAGGCCGGCTCTCACGGCCAGACCCGCCACATCGAGGATCACGGCTACCTGTCCGTCTCCCAGGATAGTGGCGCCCGCGTAATCGCGGATACCCTGCAAATGCCTCCCCATCGGCTTGACTACAATTTCCACCGTGTCGTGGAGGTCTTCCACCGCAAGGCCATATTCAAAAGCACCCGCGTCGACGAGGACTACGTTCAGCGCTTTCGATCCGCGTTCCGGGCGCGGAATCCCCAGGGCGTCCGCCAGGTGGACCAGCGGGAATAATTTATCGCGGACCAATACGATCTCGGCATCTCCCGCGCGATCGATCCGATCGGCAATCTGGTCTTTCGGAATGCGGATCAGCTCTCCGACGCTGACCTGCGGGATGGCGAAACGTTCTCCGGCGCTGGACACCAGCAAAGAGGGGATGATCGCCAGCGTCAGCGGAAGCTTGATGAGGAAAGAAGAACCTTTGCCCGGCGTCGAGACGATTTCCACTTTGCCCCCCAGCTTGTCCAGGTTCGTCTTGACTACATCCATGCCAACGCCACGGCCGGAGGTATTACTCACCTTTTCGGCCGTCGAAACTCCGGGCAGAAAAATCAACGCCAGTTTCTCGTACTCCGACATCGCGAGAAGCTGTTCGGCCGTGACCATCCCCTTGGCCAGCGAGGAAGCCGCGATCTTTTCCACGGCGAGGCCTTTGCCGTCATCCGATATTTCGATGACGACCTGGCCCGCCTGATGCCTGGCTCGAAGCGTGATGGTGCCCAGTGCCGGCTTGTTGCACGACACGCGCACCGAAGGGAGCTCGATTCCGTGATCGACCGAATTGCGCACCATGTGCGTGAGAGGGTCGCTCAGGCCCTCGAGGATGGTCTTGTCGAGCTCGACATCGCCGCCCTCCGTTTGCAGCTGGACTTCCTTTCCCAACTCGTCGGCGAGGTCGCGAACGAGCCGCGGAAACTTGGCGAAAAGGCTGCCTACCGGCTGCATCCGCGTGAGAGACACAGCTTCCTGGAGCTCAGAGGTCACCAGACTTACGCGATGCGCGCCGGCGCGAACGCCCTGTGCATCATCATGCGCAACGGCCTCATTCAACTGGTTTCGGCTGAGGACCAGCTCGCCGGCCAGTATCATCAACGAATCCAGCAAGCCCACATTCAACCGGATCGTGGCGTCCACCTGGGCTGATGTCGGCTGAGGAGCCGCTGCCTGAAGAGCCGCCGACTGAAGAGCCGGAAGAGAAGTTGCGGGCCGGGATACCGGGTTTATTTGTTCGGACACGACATGTTCGGGCGCGACACTTATTGGTAAGACCGGTATTCGTAAGACCGGCACGTCGACGGCCTCCGCGGCAACCTCAGCAAGCGGCTTTTCGGTATCGGTCGGCTCAATCACCCGGATCCGATCGGGCCGGAGATGCAGCACGTTACCGATCGAATAAGAATCCAGAGCGGTCGCGTAAAGAACGTCCAGAAGCAGCTTATCGGAGGGTTCGTCGTCAAGCGTTCCCGCCGAATCCAGATCGAAGGCGGTCTCGAGGATAGAGCCGCAATCGATCAACTTCCTCAGCACGTCGAGGGGTGTTTTGCCCTGGCGCTGGATGTCGTGGATGAGGTCGCATTGGATCAGAAAAATGCGTTTGCCCCCCTGCCGCGCCTGTGCCAGATCGAATGCCGAAACCTGTATCAGCATTTTCGCGTTCGGTACCGGGATCGCGATCTGGTCGTGCAGGGACGTTTTCCGATCGGCGCTCAGATGGTCGCCGGTCAGGCTGGTCAGGGCAACGAGGAAGTCTGAGGTATCCGCTTCGTTGCTCGTTGTGTAGTTGCCGATCAAATCGCGAAGTTTGTCAAAGGCCAGCAGGAGAATGCTGACAACCTCCGGGTTCGGCACCATTTGCCGCGAGCGCACCATCTCAAGTACGCTTTCCGTTTTGTGAGCGAGTTCCTTGATTGTGAGCAGGTCGAAGAAACCGGCTCCGCCTTTTATCGAGTGAGCGGCGCGAAAAACGCGGTTTACCAGCTGCTCGTCGATTGCGGCTCCCGCCTGCTCGATCAGGAGCAGATCGTTTTCAATCGTCGCCAGGTGCTCCCGGCTTTCGGCCAGGTAGTCCAGGACCAGTTCGTCGTCCATCGCAAAGTCGCTCATCGTGCTCGATCCTCAGCTTCCGGAAACGCTGAAATGCTGGTGAAAGCGCATCGTCTGAAATAGCTGGAGAATGTCCTCGGACGCATGGATCACGGCGAGATGGCCGCCGGTCTTTCTCAGGGAGTTGT
>JBEKTF010000065.1:27208-28511 GCA_049516355.1 Bryobacteraceae bacterium
TGAGCGGACATCAACAAACCCAGACCTGCCGAATCGACCATGTGGACTTTGGCAAGATCCACTGTCAGATGGCGGACCCCCGAGTCGACTATTTCGCGCATCCTCGATCGCAGCGCAGGCAAGGAGGTGGAAACCAGATCTCCCTCCGGCCGTATCATTGCGTTGCTTGCGTCGGTTGCGTTACTGATTTCCGGGATGATTTCTTCTTCGTTCATTTTCGTTATTCCTTTTCAAAATCGCTTCAGTAAGCTCACGGCATTGCCCCTGAGATTGAACCGCACCCGGTTGGCGTAACGCCGGAAGATATAGATACCCCGGCCTCCGGTATCGGTCAGCTCCGATATCCGATCCCAGGCGGCGCGCCAGTTGAAGCCCGTTCCCTCGTCCTTCACGACGATGAGGAAGCGGCCCTTTTTCACGCGCAGAACGCAACAAACGTGTTTATCGGGGTCTTTCGCGCAGCCATGCACGACGGAATTCGTCAGCGCCTCCCGGATCAGGAGTTCCGCGCCGAAAGCGCCGAGGTCATCGCAGTTGCTGGCGCGCCAGACACGGAATTCCTTGCAGAAGTTTTCAACCGCTTCGAGCGTGGACGGCAGATTGGCGCGCAGCTCACATGTGCCCGAACCCATTACTTGACCTCCACGGCAAGAAGCAACAGATCGTCTTCGATGGCCTTTTCGTGCGGCCGCACGCCGGCGGCAATCCGCGAAACCGCTTGCGAAAGCGGATCCATGCGATGCGAAACGCATGCTTCCATCAGCCGATCGATGCCTGCCCGGCGCGCCCCGCCCGGAGACGATTCAATCAGACCGTCGCTATACAGGAAAAATCGATCTCCCGGCAACACCCGGAGATTCTTGCGCTGCAGCACCAGGGCGCTGAACATACCGAGCGGGTCGCCATCCATTTCCACGGCGAGCGCTTTGCCCGACGCGCGTACAATAATCAGCGGCGGATGCCCGGCGCTTACAACCGAAAGCCTTTGCGTGCGCCGGTTCAGATGCGCGTAACATGCGGTCAGGTACTGCTCCTCGCCCAGCATCTGGCGCATCACCGAATCCACTCCTCGCATGGTGTCTTCGGGCGAAAAGAGCGGACCGTTGTACTGCCGGAGCAGGGCCTTGATAGCCGAAGTCAGAAAGGCGGCGCTTACGCCATGGCCGCTCACGTCTGCCACAAAATAACCGAACACGTCCGAATCGACGGTGACAACGTCATAGAAATCGCCTCCCGCGGCTTCGAGTGGCTCGTAGTAGATGGCAAAAGACGCCTCGGGGCAGTCTTCGGGACGCACCAGTAT
>JBEKTF010000066.1:0-28559 GCA_049516355.1 Bryobacteraceae bacterium
AACCCGTCCGGAAGCGGGAAAAGATTCTGGAGTGAACGCCGCCGCACAACGCGCATGCCGCTTGCCGTATCGCGCACGCGATTTGAGGAAACCACGGTAAGGATTGTGGCGAAGAACAAGTTTCCGATGCGGCGAGTCAAAGGCATCCGGCTGCTCGGGTTAAGGCGGCAGCCGAGCGCAACATCCGCATCGTCCGCAATCAAACGCTCGCACAAAACGGCAAAGAATTGAGGGTCGCAGGTACCGTCGGCGTCCAGAAATCCGAGAATGTCGGCATCGGACCGGCGCCAGGCTTCCTTGATCGCGGCGCCGTAGCCCCTGTTCTCAGGGAACACGATCAGGTCAATCCTATCGCGATAACGGTTGGCGATCTCCACTGTGCGGTCCGTTGACCCATCGCTGACAACGGTGATCTGCACCTCGGTGACCGGGGAATTCAGGCAAATGTCCCGGCGGGAATCGAGTGAGCGCTGGATGATGCTTTCAATACTCTCTTCTTCGTTCAGCGCGGGAATTGCGATAAGTAGTTTCAATGACCTTCCCTGCCGGCACGGCGTTCGAAAACCATAACGTAGAAGAAAGCATTCGGCTGCGTAATGCGGTCAACGAATCCCGCTTTCTCGAAGCGCTCAACAAACCAGGGTATCCAAAATGGGTTATGGATGACCAGAATAACCTTGTTTCTGAATTTTAGATCGCTTTCCATCAGATGCTCAACGTGGTGCTCGACGTCCGGACTCAGCCCGAAAGGCAAAGGGACGAGCCTGTTCTTCATGGGATAGGCGACGAAGGGATCATATAGGTAGCTATTCGGAGAATTCCCCGAGCGCCAATCATAAAAATTCGATTCGCCAAGCGCACTCTCGTAGAGAACAGGCGGCAAGTCTGCGCCCGCATTGACCGATTCGTCCCGAATCACCCGCATGAACGGGCCTAACTCAGTCTTGCCCGGCTGGCGTGCGCCGGCAAGCCTCAGAACGTTCCCAGTGGTCAGCAGCATGGCGACCAGCGCCCAGATCAGCCCTATTCGGCGGCCGAATACCGAATAACCAGCGTAAGTCAGGAGGAGAACCAGAGCCAATCCGGAATATGAGAGGTAACGCTCTGCGAATGCCTGCATCGAGGTTGTGGAGGATACGACAAACAGCAGCAAGGGGCCTGCGCTCCACCAGGCCAGCAGCATCGCTGAAAGCGTGGGCGACAAGCGGGTCCCGGGACCGCTGGCATGTGGCCAGGCGAGATGGACCAACAGCGCTGATGCGAACAGGCCCACGGCCAAAACAGGCGGCACCAACACCCCGGCCAATACTGCGGCAGAAGGCTTCAGCTCAAAGGCCATCGTATGCGCTTCACGCAGAAGCAGCAGCATATGGGGAACTATAGGTATCACAAGCAGCGCGATCGCCAAATAGCCGGCCAGCAGCTCCCCGCTTCGACGGAAGCGCCGCTTCAGAAGCAATTCGTATAGCAGGAAGACGGCCTGCGCAACGAATATCGGGCTGAACATGTAGTGAAAATAGAAGACGAGCGTGGACGAAATGACATAACTGACGAGCCAGGGGCGTCCACGCGAGTTCGCCCACCGGTACAACGTCCAGCACGATGCCACAACCGCCGCCATGGCCAGCGTGTAAGGACGAGCTTCTGTTGCGAACTCTACCGTAGAGGGGTTGAATGCGAAGAGAATCGCTGCGATCCGGCCGGCTCCCGCGCCGAACGCATCTTCGGCAAAACGGTACAGGAAGTAACAGGCGGCGGCGGCGCCCAGCAGCGCCGGGACGCGAAGCAGCGTATCCCGGACCGGTGACCCATCAAAGCAAAAGAAGGATGTTATGACTGCGTAGAGGATCGATTGGCCGGGCCAGTGCGAGGTTCTTTGGATTGCAGCGAGGTGTCCTTTGCATGCCATCCAATATGTGCCCGCCTCATCGACCCAGAAACTACGCATCAACGGAGGGCAATATGAGGCGATGAACCCCAGGGCAACCAACAGATCGGCATAGGTTTCAAGCAACTCCAGCATTCCGGCGGTTGGCCGGCGCTGCTTGCTCGCCGTGCGCGGAGCCGCTGTCAGTACGTGCGTGGACATCACCGGCCGTCAGTGCCGCACGCATTTCGTAAGGCGATGGCGCGCGTCTGCCCGGTGATTTTTCGTTCCAGTTCCCGCGTCCTCACATAGAGCAGTAAAACTGCGTGCAGCCCCACGATCAAGGAAACGTAGAGTAACAGATCCGTTCCTCGCCCAACGCCGAGAAGATGAGCGATCAGCGTTGTCAAATCGGGGAAGAGCACCAGCACAGCAGCGCCACAGGATAACAGTAGCTCAACCAGGCGATATGCCGGCCTGGCCTTGAACGCGAAAATGGAGACTACTGCCGCCGTGAGCAGGAACGCCAGCAGGATTCCCTGAATCGAGGTCAACCGAATAACCTCCTGAGCACAAGGTCGATTAGAATGTTGCAACTATTGAGCATGCTTTGACCCTTTTTCCGGGAGTATTCGGTGTAGTAAATGGAGACGGGGATTTCGCTGTAAGGAATCTTCGAGCGACGCAGCAGGCCAAGAATTTCGGTGGCATGCGCGAATCCATTTTCCTTCAGCGTGATCTGCTGCGCGGCAGCGCGGGACAAGGCCCTTAGTCCATTGTGTGTATCGCTGAGCCATAGTCCCGTGAAACACCAGGACACAAAAACCCCGGCTTTAAGAAGTAGTCGCTTCTCAAGAGGTACCTCGCGGCGATCGAGAGGGTCCAGAAAGCGCGAGCCGAGCGTCACTCCGGCTTTTCCATTGACGATCGGTTCAATAAGGCGCTCCACCATTCGAGCGTCGTGCTGCCCGTCAGCGTCGAAATGAACGATGATACGGGCACCCTTCGAAAGCGCGAACTCGTCGCCCGTCTGCAGCGCTGCTCCCTGCCCAAGATTGATGTCGTGCCGGACGCAGTGTACGGGCAATCCTTCCAGGCAGCTCCTGGCCGGTGTTGCCGATCCGTCATCCACGACCACGATCGAGTACCCGAAAGTAACGAGATCTGAAATAGTGGAACGAAGTACCGCGTTCTCGTTATAAGCCGGTATGACTACAAAAACATCGGCCTGCTCCATAAGACCAGTTGACCGGAGTGTATAGCCAGCGGCAAGGTCGGCGATGGATAGCGCTTCTCTGTTTACTTTGGACAGGTGTCCGGCCGGCCTTCTTCAGCATGCTGCGAACATGAAGCAGCTGGTCGCGGGGAAGTCTGCGAATCGAAGTAGTCGGCTGGCTGTTAATCCTCGTTAACACTCTCAGCGCAACCATTGTGGACTACCGGCTCGACGGCGCAAACCGATATTCTGAGCATGGCTGATTATTTAGTCCTTCGCTATGAGCGCGCTTGCCACCGCCGGTCTTTCCTTTAGCGCCGCGGAAGGCGGGGTAAGGGCGCGTCACGACACAACTCGGGCCTACGCTGGACGGAACACCAGCGCTTGCGCCCCGAATGACTTGAGTCGGCAATGAAAATCCCGACTCTCACACCCCGCTGCAACGAGGCCCAAACCTATCGGAGGAGTCTGCCGGACTTCGAAGAGTTGGTGCGCACCGCGAAGCTTCGCCTGCTCCAAATGCATTACGAAAGCGGGGTCGGACACATCGGAGGAAATCTTTCCGCGCTCGATATTCTACTTTGCCTCCATCACGCAGTCATGGATGAAGAAGACTGTTTCATTTTGTCGAAAGGGCATGCTGCCGGTGCATTGTACGTTGCGTTGTGGTCGCGAGGTCTTCTCACCGACGACGATTTGAAGCAGTTTCACCAGGACGCCACGCGTCTGAGCGGCCATCCCCCCGTCAGGGGAATCCCAGGCGTTCCCTTCGCGACGGGAAGTCTCGGCCACGGTTTAGGGCTAGCGGCAGGCATAGGTTTGGCCAAGCGGCTGCGGGGTCTTCCTGGACGTGTCTTCTGCCTGACCTCCGACGGGGAGTGGAATGAAGGATCCTGCTGGGAATCGCTTATCTTCATCTGTCACCAAAAGCTGGATAATTTAACAATCGTCGTGGACGCTAATGGCCTGCAGGGATTCGGAACAACGCGGGAAGTAGCTGACATCGATCCACTCTCAGACAAGTTCCGCGCCTTCGGCGTCCACACGCATGAAGTGGATGGGCATGACTTCTCTGCCCTGGCGGCTGCCCTGGATAGCGATCAGCCAGGTCCACGCGCCATTATTGCCAGAACCGAGAAGGGACATGGAGTTTCTTTCATGGCGAATCGCCTGGAGTGGCACTATCTGCCCATGACCGGGGAACAATATCTGCAAGCGGTACGAGAGGTTCTGGCCTGATGCGCGAAGTCTTTTGCCGGACGCTCGTGAATCATGCGATGCGGGAGGAGTTCGTCTTCCTGACGGGCGATCTGGGATTCAAAACTCTCGAGCCGCTGCGCGACCGCATGGGTTCACGCTTCCTCAACGCGGGCGTCGCTGAGCAGAATATGATATGCGTCGCCGCCGGCATGGCTAACATGGCCTTGCGGCCATGGGTCTACAGCATCGCCCCCTTCATCTACGCACGGTCATTCGAACAGATCCGCAACAATGTCTGTCTGCCGGACCTTCCGGTCGTGCTCGTCG
Organism: Bryobacteraceae bacterium; assembly: GCA_049516355.1. GTDB lineage: Bacteria > Acidobacteriota > Terriglobia > Bryobacterales > Bryobacteraceae > BOG-234. The sequence continues at coordinate 4,611 of JBEKTF010000066.1, forward strand.
GGAACGGAGGCGGTTATGGGTATGGGGTGATGGGAAGCACTCACCATGCTCTCGAGGACTACGGCACATTGCTGACTCTGGCAAATATGCACGTCTTTGTCCCCGCGTTCGATTCCGACGTCTCGTCAATTGTCGAGATACTCATGGAGTTTCCCCACCCGGCGTATTTGCGTCTCGGCCTTTCGGAATTACCCAAAGGGTTCCCGGCTCCCGACTATGCACCGTGGCGGCATCTGATCGCCGGCGGAGGGCCGACCATGCTGGTAACAGGTCCCATCGTGGGTGGCATCGTCGAGGCGGTCACCCATCTGGAGGAACGGGAACGGCCGTCGATATGGGTGCTGAGCGAGTTGCCTCTCTCCTGCCTGCCCACGGAATTCCTGGCCGACTTGCGCCGCTCCGGTCACCTCTTCGTCGTGGAGGAGCACGTCCTGCAAGGTGGAGTGGGGCAGGCAATCAGCCATCGGCTGCTCTCCATTTCGGAACCGGTGCAGCGGTTTACGCATCGGGTCGCGCGGGGATATGTGACCGGCCTGTACGGTTCGCAGAAGTTTCATCGCAAAGAGAGTCTGCTCGATGCGGCAAGCATTCTCGCGGCGCTGCCGGGGGACGGCGCTCTGCAAGTCAGGTTGGATTTTCTCAAGCTAACGGTGCCACATGAAGTCTCCTGAGGCCACTCTGGAAAATCTGTCCGTCAGGGACGTCGGAGGAATCCTGCCTTCGACCGGGACTCGCGAACTGACTTGTGACGTACTTGCAGCTACTCTCGCGGAAAAGATAAATCGGCTTCAAGGACCAATTCTGGTACTTGGTGCAAGTGGATTCATCGGGGCGAATCTACTTCGCATGGTGCTGGGATCGAGAGACGATGCCTATGGAGTGGCCACACGCCTGCCGGCCTGGCGGCTGGAGGGGCTTCGACGAGAGCACGTTCGCGTCACGGATCTGCTGGTGGATTCGAATCTGGATCATCTCCTCGATGCTGTGAAGCCGAGGACCATATTCGATTGTGTCGCTTATGGCGCATATTCTTTTGAAACCGACAGTCAGTTGATCTACCGGACCAACTTCACTTTCGCTACCCGAGTGTTGGAGCGATTGCGGTCGCGCAAAATTGCGGCGTACATCCATGCCGGAAGTTCTTCCGAGTACGGCGATAACGCCGCAGGCCCGCTGGAACATGACTTCACCGCACCCAACAGCCATTACGCGGTTTCCAAGGTGGCGGCGGCAAACCTGATCCATTTTTACGGAAAAAAGTGCGGCCTGCCCTGTGCCAATCTCCGTCTTTATTCCGTGTATGGGCCGATGGAGGATTCCTCCAGACTGATTCCGATGCTGGTCCGGCGAGGGGTTGAACGACGCTATCCCGACTTCGTAAATCCGCTGACGGCCCGCGATTTTGTATTTGTGGATGACGCGTGCGAAGCTTTTCTGGACACTGCCCTGGCGCTGAACTCCTCTCTTTTCGGAGAGTCGTTCAACATCGGGAGCGGGAAGAAAACGACTGTTAGTGAAGTTGCGCAGGTGGCGCGCGAGTTATTCACGATCGAAGAAGAGCCAGGCTTTTCCATGGAAGGCCGCCACTGGGACTTGACCGACTGGTTTGCCGACATTGAAAGAGCAAAGAAAACGATCGGATGGCAACCGAGAACCGCTTTTCGTCCAGGTCTGATCAAGACGATCGAGTGGTACTCCGGGCTTGAAGACAAGGCCCGGTACCATCGATCCTCAAAGAAGTTCGGTCTTGATACCAAACATAGCGTTTCCGCGATCGTCGCCTGTTATCGCGATAACCAGGCCATCCCCATCATGTATGAGCGGCTCAAAAGCACGTTCCTCAAGCTGAATGTCGACTATGAAATCATTTTCGTCAACGACTGTAGCCCCGACGATTCAGAAGATGTAATTCGTTCCCTTTCCATGGACGACCGGAACGTTCGTGGAATCTCCCACTCAAGGAACTTCGGTTCCCAGTCCGCTTTCCGCAGCGGAATGATGGTTGCCTCAAAGAATTCGTGTGTTCTGCTGGATGGCGACTTGCAGGACCCTCCGGAGCTGATTGAAAAGTTCGTGGCTTTGTGGCGCGACGGGTTTGACGTGGTTTACGGGAAGCGTGTGAAGCGGGAGGCGCCGCTCCTTATGCAATTTGCCTACAAGGCTTTTTACCGGCTATTCGACGCATTTTCGTATGTTCCTATTCCCCGCGACGCCGGTGATTTTTCGCTGCTGGACCGGCGCGTTGTGGAGGCGATTCTTCAGTTTCCCGAGCGCGATTTATTCCTGAGGGGCATACGCGCGTACGCTGGATTCAAGCAGATTGGAGTGGATTATGTGAGACCGGAGCGGCAATTCGGCGTTACTACCAACAGCCTGGCGAAGAATCTGAGCTGGGCGAAAAAGGGAATCCTGTCGTTCAGCTATGTTCCACTCACGGTTCTCAGCGTTTCCGGCACCTTATTGTTCTGCCTTACGCTCCTCCTGATGGCGTTGCAAATCGTCTTAAGGCTTTTGTTCCCGGCGATCGCCCCGCGCGGAGTTACCACCTTGCTTCTCTCTATTCTTTTCTTTGGGTCGATCAACCTGCTCGCGATCAGTCTTGCGGGCGAATACATCGCCAAGATTTTCGAGGAGGTGAAGCGCCGTCCGCACTTTATCAGGCGGAGCATTATTCGCGACGGCGAGGTTCGGCCTGCGGCGCTCTCGGATAATGTCGGCGGCGACTTGTGAATCGGCCGTTGCATAGAACGAACATACTAGCGCGGTGAGTCGATGAATATCTACGGCATTCTTGAATATCCTTTGGTGTATCGCATCTCGCAGGTTGTTCTGGCTCCCGGGATGGACCGGATTGTGACTACACGTCTCGCTCGAATGTTCGCGGCGATTCCTCGTGCGGATCGAGTTCTGGATGTTGGTTGCGGTCCATCTTCCTGGTTGTGGAAGCTTGGAATGAAGCCCGTCGGATTGGACATCTGCCATGCATACACGGCTCGATATCGAGCCAAGGGGAGCCGAGCTGTCACCGCGTCTGCCGTCAGCCTCCCGTTTCCATCAGACTTCTTCGATGTCGTCTTCAGCTACAGCTTGCTTCACCACCTTCCGGACCAGGCAGCTCGGGAAACTGTAAGAGAGATCCTGCGAGTGACCCGTCCCAACGGGCATGTGATTCTGTTTGATCCCGTCGTGCCGAGGATTGCAGCGGTGCGCCCTCTGGCATGGGCTCTTTGTAGACTGGATCGCGGGCGTTTCATCCGTCCTCAACACGAGTACGAGACCCGTGTTTTGGGCCGGACGGAATGGAAGATCGAGAGATTCACGCACTCCTATCTGGGGACAGAGGGGCTCCTCAGTTCTCTGGTGAAGGATTGGTGAAAATGGCGGCTGATTGAGCCTGGCTTTGGTTCTCAGAGCCGGCGGTAAAGCGCCAGGTTGGTTCCACAGCAAACCTGCCTCACCACAGGCAGCCGCTCGACGGCGCGTTCAACCAGGCTGAGGATTCGGGCGGCCGGGGTGGGGCAGAAATAAGGGACGACGCAGAAGAACTTCTGACTGACCAGGAAAAAACCCTCCCGTTTAAACCACTGGTTAAGACTCGGGGGCCAGTAAGATTTCTCGTCGTGCTGTCGATGGTATGCGGAGGTCTTTTCGATTACCTTCGTGGCTGGGTTGTATCCATTCGGTTCCACCACCAACACGAATGTGAACTGCCTGGCCAATTGCGCAATGGCAGCCTGTGGTCTGTCCAGATGATGGAGCACGCCTCTGGCGACTGCGAGGGCAGCTCCGCCCGACTGCAGAGTGTAGATGTCGCCGACCTCGAATGAGACCGAGCCGGAAAGGTGCATCGGGATCCCTCCCCTGGCTGCGGCGATGGCATTCGCCGCGGGGTCGACGCCCCGAATTGCCGCCGGCCGGAATCTTTCCGCAATGTCCAGTGTAAAGGTTCCGTCCCCACATCCTATATCGACAACGCGGCTCGACGGGTCAACATTGTCGACCAGCATCCGAATCAACTCGTCACTCTGCCTGCCCGTCGCATAGCGGGAAGACCATCGGTCGACAGATGTATAGACATATCCCCCGTGGGCCGCGGTATCCGCATTGAATGCGGCGATATTTCGTTCGGGTGGTGCGACTTGATTATGCATACAATTCATTGGATTTTCCAAAGTTCATATTCGTTTGTTGCCTCCGGGTTCCATACCCAAAGCGCATTACCCGTCATGTTGGTATGTAGTCCCGCTCCGAATAACATCGTTCGACCGTGAGGTGAATTGTATTGCCTCCGATCCACCAGCACCCGATTCGGAAAGCGATCCCGGGTCAGATCACCGCTCTCGGCGATACCGACCGCAAGCAGCTGGCCGGACCTTGGTCCCGGCCCAGCGGGTTGCGAGACCTCTGCGCCAGCCCGTTGCGCATACCAATAAAATCCCCACTCTCCTCCGTACCAAACCTTTTCTCCTGCAGCCACGTGCGGTGCGATCAGTTCCGCTGCAGCCCGGCGCCCGTACTCTGCAAAATCCTGATCCGCTTTCAGGATCATGCACGAGTAAGCCGCGCATATAAAGACGATGGCGCCGCAAATCGCGAGCATCCGGGCTCGAGAGAGACCAGAAACAGTCCGGAGAAGAATCAGAACGGCGGCGGGCAGAACCGCCATCATGTACTTGATTGGAAAATGCGCGTAGAAAACCGCGGGCAAGGGAATCAGCAGCCACAGCCCGAGGAGCAACCCGGTGCGGTCGTTTCTTCCCCAGTAAACATAGAACAGGTGGACAACAACAGGAACGGTACACAACACGGCAATCTCCGCCCAGTGCGATGCCAGTCCTCCGGCCGCGCTGACGGTCAGCGCAGCGAAGGCTATTGCAGGGAAGAGCAGGAACGGAATCTTCCGCCAATGCGAAATGAGCCACACGGCAGCAATGGGGATCGGCACGGCGAGATACAGAAGGTAAGCGAACAGATTTCGCGAGGGATGCGCGTCCTCAGTCAGCGGATGGCCTGCATCGAGGAAAGGGCCGCGTGGCCGAGTAATCAGGTTTACGGTCAGAAGGACACATACGGCCAGGAGGACGGGAGCCCATAGATATGTGTGGCGGCGAAACTGATTCACCATTGACGAGAATCCGAATTCATCAAACAGCCAAATGGATACAAGGGGCAAAAGCATAGCCCAATGAGGCCGTGCCCATGGGGCGAGACCCAGCATCAAACCGGCAATCAGCGCCTGGGACCGGCGATGTTCACTCTTCCATGCAAACAAGCGTTCCATACCGGCAAGACCGAGTGTCAAGCCGAGCATATCTGGCATTGCCGTGCTCGCCGTAGGAAGGAATGGTGGAATGGCTGCCAACAAGAGGCCTGCAGCACAGGCTAGTATACGGCTGCATCCGAACCACAGCGCAAGCCTGACCATCTCGATCACCGCGATACAGGCGAGTATCATCTGAATCGCATGCGCAACCCATTCTGCGCTTCCCGCAAGGATCACCGGGACGAGAGCATAACCCATCAGCGCTTGTGCCGATCCGATGCCGAAACTTCCCGTGTTCTTCACGCAGGTTTCGGATGCCGTCCAGCAGATTGGAAACGACATCGGCTGAAGCGGAGTTTTAAGGATCTGCCGCGCTTCGAGGAGAAAGCAGGGATCGTCGATCGTAAAGGCTTTATTCAAAAAAGGCACGAGGCAGCACAACACCAGAAGTATGCCCGGCATCACGAGTACGAGCAGCCCGTACTGCGACCGGGGGCGTTCCAGGCGCCGGTCATGTAATAACTTTGTCGCCGTTTCGGTACCCCTTACTGAGGAGCGGGGCTCAGTCACACATTCCGAGCCGCGACCGTGAAGGAGCGCCTGGAAAGGTTGTTTCATGACGAAGTTTGCCTTACAGCGAGGGTTCACGAACGCTGCCGATTGGCATTGGTCGACTACCAAAAAGGAGCGAGACCTGAAACCCCGGAGCGAAGCACCGGGTTCTCGTTGTGCACCGGTATTTTGCAGATATTGCGGCCTGCTCCATAAGACCAGTTGATCGGAGCGCAGGGCCAGCGGCAAGATGGGCGATGGATAGCGCTTCGCTGTTTACTTTTGACACGCCCGGCCAGCCTTCTTGAGTACGCTATGAAAATAAAGCAGCGTGGTTAACCTTTAGAAAGCTTGCTCCGGCCGCGGATGTTCGGTTTGCTGAAACTATGCTGTCAGGTTGGGAGCAGGACGCCAGACTTGGAAAGCTCCGGGGTCCGGGCGCGAATGTTTCACCCGCGCTGTTCATGGGCGGCGCAATTATCGGGCTGCTTCACCTGATCGGGATTTTCGGGTTCGGACGCGGCTTCGAAATGGTGGCTGTGGCCAGAAATCTCGCGGACCATGGCACATTCGCCGATCCATTTGATGCGGCCTCTACGGGCCCTACGGCCGCCAACCCTCCGATATACCCGCTGTTGCTGGCGTGCATGTTCAAGATCTTAAGGGACCCGACGCTGGTTACCTGGGCGGCGACGATCTGCAATATCGTGGTGAACGCGGTGACGGCGGCGCTTCTGCCGCAAGTCTCGCTGGTGTTGTTCGCGGATGCGCTTCCAGGAGTCATCGCTTCCCTCTCGTGTTTAGCCGCTATGCAATTGATGCCCGCGTGGGATACGGGCTACACGGTCGCAGGGTTAATTCTGTTTTGCCTGTTCTCGGCGTCAAAGTTCCCGGTATCAACGTTGTCGGCATCAGCGTTGTCGGCATCAACAACGAAGCACCCGGGTAATACTGCCGGATACGGAGCGCTGGCGGGCCTCGCCGCCGGTGTGTTGGCCTTATTGAATCCCGCTTCCCTGATCGTATCGCTGCTCTGGATTGCCTGGCTGTCGGTGCCGCGGAGATCCATGGTGGTTGCCCGGTATTGCTGTGCGTTTCTCGTAACTCTCTGCGTCGTGGTGTCTGTCTGGGTGTTGCGAAACGATGTTCAATTGGGAGCCCCCGTTCTGAGGACGAACTTCGGAATGTCCGTTTACGCATCGAACAACGACTGCGCTTCTGCCAGCCTCATCGAAGACGAACGGGAGGACTGCTATCAGAGGCATCACCCGAATACCAGCCGGGAAGAGGCGCAACTGGTTCGCACCCTCGGCGAGGTTGCCTATGACCGGAAACGCACCGCCGACGCAGTGAACTGGATGGCATCTCATTCGGACCGTTTCCGGCGCCTGACATTAATGAGATTTCGGGAGTTCTGGTTCCCTTTACCCGGGGGGCATCCCTATACAACCGCGGTAGTCTGGTTAATCACGGGATTGTCCATTCCGGGGCTCGTTCTGATGGCTTGGCGACGAGAACGGGTCATCTTTTTTCTGTTCCCGGTATTGCTTGTATATCCGCTCATGTATTACATCGTCGTGACCGATATGAGGTATCGGTATCCGATCTTGTGGATCTCGGCTTTGGCGGCCGGATATCTCGTGGCGGTCCTGAAATCAGACGTCCGCTCGCGGAAGCCTTTGGTAATGTAGGAATTCAAGGGCGGTTAGCTCAGCTGGTTAGAGCACCTCGTTTACACCGAGGGGGTCTGGGGTTCGAATCCCTAACCGCCCACCATCCGCTTAGAGCCTGTCGTGATCCGGACGCCAGTGCTTCACCGATTTCTTGATGGCATCCTGCGTGAGCCCCTCGTCGGCGGCCTTGCGCGCGAGTTCGACGAACTCGGCATCTGAAGCAAACCGAAGCCCGATGATTTGTTTGATGTTCAGTCTGTGATCGAGCAGCTTGCCGGTGAGCGCAAAATGGCGGAGATTCTCTTCCGCGCGAATCGCCCGGTCCTGTGCCTTGAGCGGGAAGGTGCGGCTGAAGACGAACTGCAGGATCATCGCCACGGTAATCAGCGTGATCAACTCCGCGCTGAGGCGCCCAAGATGGTTGGGGCCGGCCATCCGCCTGTAGAGATTAATCAGCGAACCGATGAACGCCAGTACGATCAGTCCGAACAACACGAAATGGTACATGGGAACGAACTTCGCGTGTTTTGCATAATTCTGTTCTTCCAATGCTCTGGCCCTCCCCGGCCTGTCCGCTGATTATAGCTGTAAATCGCGTTGCGCCGATTGTAGACTAAGGTGACGGTAGACTGAAGCTGACATGATCACAATCCGTGTTAGTGGCGATCGTGGCCACGCCGACCACGGCTGGCTCAATTCCTGGCATACGTTTTCCTTCGCGAATTATCACGACCCGGCACATATGGGGTTCCGTGCGCTGCGGGTCATCAACGACGATCGCGTCGCCCCCGGCAAGGGGTTCGGCGCACACGCCCATCGCGACATGGAGATCGTGAGCTACGTTCTCGAAGGCAGTCTGGCGCACAAAGACAGCATGGGCGAACGGCATGTTATCGGGCCGAACACCATCCAGGCGATGTCGGCAGGCACGGGGATCGTGCATAGCGAGTTCAATCCTTCGGAAAGCGACCCGGTTCATTTCCTGCAGATCTGGATTGAACCGGCGATGGAGGATGTACAACCTTCATATCAGCAGATATCCTTCGCGCCGGCGGAAAAACGCGGCCGGTTCAGACTTCTGGCCGGCCCGCACGCGGGCAGCACTGAAACCTCGGCGGTCATTCACCAGGACGCGTGGGTTTATGCCGCCGAGCTCCGGGCGGGCGAGACTCTGAGCCGGCCTCTTGCGCCGGGGCGGTACGGATGGGTGCAGGTGGCGCGCGGAAGCATGCTGCTCAATGGACAGAAGCTTTCAGAAGGCGATGGCGCGGCTATCAGCGACGAACGGGAACTGTCGTTAGCCGGGGCTTCTCCCGATGGCGCGGAGTTTCTTCTTTTCGATCTCGCGTAAAGCATACGGCCCATGCAAGACGTGAACGTGCTTGTGGTCTTCCAGTCCCGGTTTGGATCGACGGAGCAGTTGGCGCTGGCAGCCGCCGTGGGAGCCGTTCAGGGGCGAGCGAATATCCGGCTGCGGCGTTTACCAGAGGGAGTAGATGAAGCTACCGACACGGAATACATCGCACCACGAGAATCCGACGCGTTGTGGGCCGACGCGATCCTCGTGGGAATGCCGGCTGGGCCCTGTAGTCTCTCGACCGGATTTGAACGGTATTTCGATTCGCTCAAGGCTTTGCGCGATCGGGGAAAGTTGCAAGCGAAAATCGGCGCGTCGTTCACACACGGATTTGCCGCCGATGCTCTGATCGCAGCGATGCACCGCGCCGGTTTGACTACTGTGCCTGAGACGATCGATCCTGACGCGCTGAAAGCAGCCCGGCTGCAAGGCCGGCAAGTGGCAGAAGCGGCGCGCGCCCTTAAGGCGCCGAGCAGCGTGTAAGCTGGTCCTGGGAGGTGTCGAATGCCCGGGGACACGCACCGAGCCGCCGCCGAATTGCACGAGAAAGCCGCACACGCGCACCGGGTCGCGGCCGCTCATCATGGCCAGGAGGATCATCTTACGGCGCACGAGATCTCATCCCAGGCGCTCGACCATGCGAGGCGCGCTTTCGAAAAGGCGCAGGAGGCGCATCGGAAATCCGCTGAGGCCGCGGGCAAATCCGAATAAGCTACGCTAAATCGAACTTCGTCTGGTGCAACAGCGGATCGCTCTTCACCAGCACCGATTTGCCGACGATCTCTTCAATCTCCTGCAGATAGGAATTCTGGTTGCTCTTGAGAACCTTCGCGACCTCGGGGTTCACCCGCAGCACGAGGTTAGATTGCTCGGCCTCGAGCGCCTTGCTCATCTTCTGCGCTTCCTGCAGAATCTCCCCGATCACCGTGTTCACACTCTTGATGTAGCCGGCGCCCTCGCAATACGTGCAGGGCGCGCAGAGAGTCCGCTCGAGCGATTGCTTGACGCGCTTGCGGGTAATCGCGACCAGCCCGAAATCGTTGAACTGCAGAATCTTGTATGGCGCACGATCAGCCCGCATGGATTCCTCGAGCGCCAGCATCACCTTCTGGCGATTCTTGCGCTCGTCCATGTCGATAAAGTCCACTACGATGATGCCGCCGAGATCGCGCAGGCGGATCTGCCGCACGATTTCCTTGACGGCGTCCGTGTTGATCTTGACGATGGTGTCTTCGAGACGATTGGATTTGCCCACATACTTGCCGGTGTTGATATCGATCGCTACCAGCGCCTCGGTCTGGTTGATCACGATGTGTCCGCCCGACTTCAGCCAGACCTTCGGCCGCAGAGCCTTCTCGACTTCACCCGTAATGCCGAACTCGTCGAATATCGGATTGGACCTCGTGTACAACTTCACGCGCCCCACCAGCGCGGGCTGGAACCGTTGCACGAAGCTGAGTATGCTCTCGTACAGCTCTTCGTTATCGACCCAGATGGTCTTGAACGAAGTCGTAAGCTGATCGCGCAGGATCCGCTGGACCAGATCGAGATCGTGATGAAGCAGCACGGGAGCGGGCTTCTTCTCGGCCTTCTGGCGCATGTCGAGCCAGAGGTTATAGAGGAAGTGCATGTCGCTTTTCAGCTCTTCTTCGCTCTTGTTTTCAGCCGCGGTACGGCAGATGAAGCCGCCGGGAACGCCCTGGCGATGCGTCTGCAGAATGCGTTTCAGCCGCTGGCGCTCCTCGTCCGAAGGAATCTTGCGGGAAACGCCGACATGCTCAACGGTCGGCATATAGACGACGAACCGGCCGGGCAGCGCGATATGCGAAGTGATGCGCGCGCCTTTCTGTCCGAGCGGTTCTTTTGCGATCTGGACGATGATCTCCTGACCCTCCTTGAGGAGGTCGGAGATGGATGGCAAAGGCGGACGCTCGCGCTCGGGGCGTTCCTTCGCGCCTCGCTGTTCCTGTTGCCTCGATTCACCGCGTTGCTCGCGGGGCTCGCGTTCCCTTGATTCAGTGGCTCCTGGTTCATTGCCTCTGAATTCAGGCGCCCGGCGCTCTTCGCGCTGGGGCGCAACCGTCTTTTCTTCCGCCTTCGCGTCCGATTGCGGCGCGCCGTTGGCAGGCTGCTTTTCGCCTTCCTCGCCCTGCTGAGAGCCGCGCATCTTGCGGCGCATCCGGCGCGATACACGATGCGGATACCGATGGCCCTGTTCACGAAGCGCGGCGGTCAGGCTGGTGGGAATGCGGGCCGGTTCCGGGCCTTCTTCCACGGGAGCGTCCGGATTATCGAAGACCTCCGCGGCAACTTCCGCGGCGAACTCCGCTTCGGCCACTTCGGCTGCGTCCAATCCTTCGTCCTCGCCGACTGGAGATTCATCGGCGGCGGTTTCTTCCCTGCCCGGCTCGTTGTCAGCCTGCGCTTCAGCCGCAGCCTGAACCTCAACCGCGGGCTGTTCCTTGTTTTCGACCTGGGCCGCTTCGGCAGGATTGATCCACGAAGCCACGGAACCGAACCCGGCGAGCGGATGCTCTTCGGGCAGCGCGGACTCGGCGGGCGAGAGCGTGGCGGCGGTTGGCTCCTCCTCGGGAGCAGCGTTTTGGGGCTCCGCCTCATCGTTGGCTTCGTTGCCTTCACTGGCTTCGCTGGCCGAATACTTTGCCAGAGACTCACCGGGAAGCACCATGAAATCGTCGGATTGCAGCGCGCGTGAGACAGGCGCGGATGCCGGGGGTTCCTCTGTCTCTCTTTCGGTTTCGATCTGATTTTCGGACTCGGTATCAACCGCGGAAGCTTTGGCCGCTTCCGCTCCGGGCGAAAAGAACTTGGATTCGGGCAAGCCACTGCCGCGGCCTCCACGCCGGCGGCGTCCGCGGCGCCCTCGACCGCCGCGATCCGGACGGCCGTCACGACCGGTTTCCTGTGGTCTGGTTTCGGGACCCGAGCCATTGCCTGAAGAAGCGGGTAGAGCCGCAACTCCGGAAGTAACCAATTCCCCCGCGGGCGTTTCCGCCGGAGCCCGAACCGGTTCCGGCCTTTCGATGCGGCTTATCTCGCCGCCCTTTTCCATCTTGAGGACCTTTTCCTCGACGGTGCTTACCACCGCGTCGTACTCGTCGTTATCCTCAAAAAAATCGGAGACGTACAGAAAGGCGTCGCGCTCAAGCCCGATATCTACGAATGCCGACTGCATTCCGGGCAATACGCGCGTGACGCGGCCTTTATGGATACTTCCCGCTAAGGAGTATTCTTTTTCTCGTTCGTGGAACAGCTCCACGACCTGGTCGTCTTCGAGGATGGCTACCCTTGTTTCATGGCGCCCCGAAGAGACAATGAGCTCTTTGGACATGCATTTCTCCCGTTGGGCTCCCTGAAGAGCTCGGACCGGAGAGAATCTGGACCCGAAAAATTGCTTCGCCCTGCGTAAGGATCATGGGGCCTCCAGGTACGGGCGGCCTTACACGACCGAAAAACAATAACTTCTCACGCCAGCCGGAAGGTGGAGTTTAATGCCGCGAACTCGTTCTCGCTACGCTCGACACCCAACATCGGCTCTGGGAAACCGCTCATGTTCGGAAGGCCTGGAGGCGAAATCGCCCCAGGCGGCAGGCAACGAACCCATACAGGTCCTCAGGGCCTGATCCGAGAGTCTCCATGGCTCCCAACTTCAAATATAAAGACTTTGACTTCTCGCAATCGGACTCCGGAAACGCTGTCGTCTCCTCCCATCCGATACCGCACAACTCGTTTTCCTGCAACAAACTTGCGACTACTCAGTTCACAAACCTGCGAACCCTCACGCTATTCACCAGACCGAGCATCAGAAAAGTGGACCAGATGCTCGAACCGCCATAGCTCATCAGCGGCAGCGGTATACCGGTCACCGGCATCCGCCCCACCACCATCCCGACATTTACCAGTATATGAAATAACAGCAGCGCTCCGACACCCATACATATATACATACCCGCGCGGTCCGGCGCGGTTTGTGCGTTCTGCACAATCTGCATCAGCAGTACAAAGTAAAGGATCAGCACAAGCATGACCCCGATGAAGCCGTGTTCTTCGGCAAACGCCGAGAAAATGAAGTCCGTGTGGGGAACGGGAAGAAAGCGTAACTGCGTCTGGCTTCCTTTTGTGACTCCTTTACCCCAGGTTCCACCAGCGCCCACCGCGATCTTCGATTGAATCAACTGATATCCGGTACCCTGCGGATCCCGTTCGGGATCGAGAAAGCTCACGATACGGGCTTTCTGATAACCCTGAAGCGAGGCGAATCCCACAGGCACAACCAACAGAGCGACAGCCCCGATGGCCAACCAGTATTTCCATGGCATCCCCGCGAGGAAGATGCCGATCGCGAGAACCGGAAGGTACGTGAGAGCGGTGCCAAGGTCCGGTTCTTTGGCGATCAGCGCCATCGGCAGCAGAATCACGCCGGCCAATTTCAGGAGATCGCGCAATTCCAGCACGTCGGTCCTCAGTTCTGTCAGAAAGCGCGCCACGAGAAGGATGATCGCGATTTTGGCGAACTCGGAAACCTGCAGGTGAATTCCGGCGGGCAACGCAATCCAGCGTGTGGATCCGAACGCCCGCTTTCCGATGACAAGAACGGCGACCAGAAGCAGGATGGAAGAAATGTAGAGCAGGTAAACCTGAGTCATCAGCGCATGGTAGTCGATATTGGCCGCGATCCACATCAGCAGAATGCCTGCCGCGATATAGACCATTTGCTTCCACCACGATCCCTGCCACACGGTGTCGTGCGTCGCGCTGAAGATCTGCAGCACGCCGAGGCCGCAGATAATCATGGAGACGAAAAACATCGTCCAGTCGAAGTCTTTGATGCTGGCGAACTGAAACATTCCGATCCTAATGGGTACCTTCGGCCGGGGGTGGCCCGGCGTTGCCCGCAGCCTGCGAAGGTTCTTTGAGCGTGGGCAGGATAGCCGAAACGAGCGACGTCGCCGGATTCAATTTCTGTCTTGCGGATTCGGCCTCCGCCAGGCGCTGCTTCTTGTCGAACCAGGCCGCCATGACGTCTCGCGCGATGGGGGCGGACAGCATGCCGTGTTCAGCGCTTTCCCAAAGCACCGCGATCACGACCTCCGGATTGTGGCAGGGCGCGTACTCCACGAACCAGGCATTATCCTTGACATCCTTGTGGGTTTTGGCGTACTCGTTGGACGCGGTTTGGGCAGAGCCGGTCTTTCCACAGACGTCGAGACCGGGTATTTTCGCTCGCACGCCGGTGCCGCCAGCCTCGTTCACCACGCCGTACATGCCGTCAACGACGTTTCGGACGTTCTCCGGATTGAGAGCCCACTCATGCGGCTTTTCCGTCTTCGTTCCCGATATAAGCAAGTGAGGTGTGTGCCAGACGCCGCCCATCGCCAGGCCGCCAATGGCCCGAGCAAGCTGTATGGGGGTCACCGTGAGAGCTCCCTGGCCGATCGCGACAGAAATGGTTTCGCCCGCAAACCACTTCTGCCGGAAATTGCGCAGCTTCCATTCGGGCGAAGGTACCGTGCCCGATGCTTCGTCGGGCAGGTCTACGCCCGACTTTTGGCCAAGGCCCGCCTGGGTGGCGTAGTAGGCGATATTATCGATCCCCGCCTTGTTCCCGACGTTGTAGAAGTACGCGTCGCACGACTGAACGATTCCTTTGTGCAGCGATACCGTCCCGTGGGTTCCCCAGCACTTGTAGTAATGTCCAAAGAACGTCGCCCCGCCCCCGCACTGAAAATTCGTGTCCTGGTCGACGCTGCCGCTTTCGAGACCCGCAAGGGCGACGAGCGGTTTAAACGTCGAGCCCGGCGCCCATTGCGCCTGGATCGCGCGATTGACCAGCGGTTTGCCTGGATCGCTGGTCAGTTCGGTCCAGTCTTTCCCCTTGATCCGCACCGCGAACTTGTTTGGATCGAAGCTCGGACGCGAGGCCATCGCCAGAATCTCGCCGTTTTGCGGATTGATGGCCACCACCGCCCCGCGCCTGCCTTCGAGTGTGAGCTCCGCGACCACCTGCAGGTCGAGGTCGATTGTGAGTTGAATGTTTCTGCCCGGTTTCGCTTCCTTGATGCCGAGCACCTCGCGCTCTTTTCCGCGATTGTCGACCACCGACTGGCGTTCACCGTCGATGCCCATCAAAGTATCGTTGTATTCTTTTTCGATGCCTGTCTTGCCGATAATCTGGCCCTGGTTGTACTTGGCGTATTCGGGGATATCGAGTTCGGATTCGCTGATTTCCCCGGTATAACCGATCGCGTGCGCAAGGATTCCGTTATCGGGATAAAGCCGCCTCTGGGACTCGATCAGCTCCATCTCGGGAAACGTTTCCGGATCGCGATGCGCCTCGACAAACGCCAGATCGGAAGGCGTCAGTTCTTCCTTGATGATGATGGGCTCGTATTTGGGGCGGTTCCTGTATCGCCCGACCTTTCGAACGAGATCGTCGTAGTCGAGATGCAAGCCATCCGCGATTTCATGCAGATGTTCCTGCCGGAGGTTCTCGCGCGAAAGGATCAGGCTCCAGGTCGAGTGGTTACCAACGATGACACGCCCGTCGCGATCGAGGATTTTGCCGCGCGGCGCAACGATCGGTAAAGCCTTGATCCGGTTGCGCTCGGCCCGTTCGTTGTAAATCTCGGGACTTTTGATTTGCAGCTCCCAGAATCCCGTCACCAGGAATAGAAAAACCCCAACCGCAATATACTGAAATGCGGCCATCTTGGTGGCGGCAAAGCTCGGGTCGTCACGAAGCTGAATCTTACCTGGCTGGGGCTGCTGTTCGAGATGGGGTTCGAGGGAAGGAAAGCGCACGGGAAGCGCCGAAGCTACCCTCAGATTACCAGAAAGTGCGAAAAGGGTGTTAATATGATGCTGAGACGGCTGACAGCTCGCACTGCCAGCCGCCTTCGGATGAAAATTAGAGATTGATTTCAATCTTCAATTTCGTCCGTCTCGTCCTGAGAAGTACCAGGAGCAAGACCAGCACCGAAAAGACCGGCACTTTGATATAGAGCGCGGTTCCTCTTTTCTGCCCCTGATTTGTATCAAATAATGATTTGCAGCCCCGCCCGTTAAGCGGGGTTTTGCATTTTTGGATGGAGCCCACGCTCTTTATGGAGAGCCGCTCCGATGCAAACCGCGATTCTACAAATTGATGCAGATATCGCTCATTGTTGCGTAGAAACCGGTGTAAACGATATATCTCCGGTTACACCGAAGGACTAGCAAGTGGTTAGCAGACCAGATCGTCCCGGGTGATCTTGAATCCGTCGAGATTGCCCAGCACGGTCAGCGCAACATTCTTCTGATCGAAGAACGTCTGTGCGACCCGCTGCACATCCTCCGCCGCGATGTTCTCGATGCTCTCCGCAAGTTCGTCGAGCGAGAAAAAGCGTTGGAAGTGCATTTCCTGTCTCGCGAGATTCGACATGCGGCTGGAAGTGGATTCCAGACTGAGCATCAGCGATCCCTTGAGATGGTCCTTCGCCCGCCGGACTTCTTCCGCCGGTGCGAGTTGCTGCTTTAAGTCTGTGAATTCCTTAAGGACGGATTCGACGACCTGCTTCGCCGACTCGAGCGAAGTACCCGCATAAACGGATAAGCATCCCGTGTCGCTGTAAGGATTGAGTTCCGAAAAAACGGCATATGCCAGCCCCTGCCGCTCCCGGATATTCTGGAATAGCCTCGAACTCATTCCGCCGCCCAGCATCGTATTCAGCACATAGCAGGCGAACCTGTCCTTATGGGGAATGGGATACGACGGCACCCCGAGGCAAACATGAACCTGTTCGAGATCTTTCTTGGATTTCAGCGAGACACGCGCGTGCGTTGCCGGGACTGCCTGCGGTGGCTCGGGCGCCGCCACTGCCAGCGATTCGAACCGCTCACGGGCCAGACTCACCAACCGCTCATGGGTCAGATTGCCGGCCGCGGTAATCAGTAGATTAGCCGGAGTGTAGACGCTGCGATAGTAATCCTGGACAACCGCCTGGTTAAAGCGCTTGACCGTCTCGCGGGTACCAAGGATAGGCTTGCCGAGCGAGTGGTCCTTCCAGAAATTCGACGAAAAAATCTCATGGACCAGATAGTCGGGACTATCGGCGTCCATCTTGATTTCTTCAAGAATCACGCCTTTTTCCTTCTCGATATCTTCCGACCGGAAAGCCGGGTTCAGCACGAGATCGCTCAATACATCCATGGCGACCGGCAGATGCTCGTCGAGGACCTTCGTGTTGAAACAAACCATCTCTTTCGCCGTGAAGGCGTCGAGATTTCCGCCGATCGAATCCACCGAGCGGGCGATTGCTTCGGCCGACCGGTTGGCCGTGCCTTTGAAAAGCATGTGCTCGATGAAATGCGAAATCCCGTTTTGTTCCGCAGTCTCACGCCGGGAGCCGCTCGAGACCCACACTCCCACCGATACCGAACGCACATGCGGCATCGCTTCCGTAATGACTTTTATTCCATTCGGAAGGGCAGTAGTAAGGATGTCGCGTTCAATGCTGGAAGCTGGCTGCGCTGCGGGCTTGATTGCGGTTTGGATGGATGACAACTTGGTGAACCTCTTTATTTATACCATTTTTGTGCCCTGCGGCGACCGGAGACAGAGCATGCTAAACTGAGGGATATGCCGCAAGCTCTTGTAGGGATGGAACTTAGCGAGCTGCGGCAAGTCCTCCCTGCCGACCAGCCGGCGTATCGCGCCGCACAGGTTTATCGTGCGATTTACCGCCAGAAAGTAGAAAATCTCGTTCAGATTTCCACCTTGCCCGCGCGCGTCCGCGATGAACTGGCCGTGCATGCCGAGCTTGGGCTTCCCGAACTGGAGCGCCGCTTCGAATCGACCGATGGCACCCGCCGGTACCTGCTTCGCCTGAGCGATGGACGCACCGTTGAAACCGTCCTGATGCCCGAAGGCGACCGCGAAACGGTCTGTATATCGAGCCAGGTGGGTTGCCCCGTCGATTGTAAGTTTTGCATGACAGCCCTGATGGGCCTCGAGCGCTCGCTGACCGCTGGTGAGATCGTAGGCCAGGTGTTATTTATTGCGCGTGATAACTCGCTGCTCGCGGAAAACAAACGGCTCAATATCGTCATGATGGGCATGGGAGAGCCTCTGCTGAATCTACCCAACGTCCTCAAGGCGACCCGCATTCTGTGCGATCCGGAAGCACTCGGGATGAGCGAACGCAGAATCACGATTTCCACCTCCGGCATTATTCCGAAGATCGAAGAACTGGGGAAGGCCGAAGTGCGCCCGAAACTCGCGATCTCTCTGAACGCATCCACCGAGGAAGCGCGCCAGGAACTGATGCCGATCACCCGCAAGTGGCATCTCAAGGATTTGATCGAGGCCTGCCGCGCGTATCCCTTGCGGGCGTGGGAGAAGCTGACCTTCGAATATGTGCTGCTCGGCGGTGTGAACGATACGGATGCGGACGCGCGCCGCGTCGTCAAACTGCTGGCCAATCTGAATTGCAAGGTGAACCTGATTGCGTTGAATCCAGGTCCGGGCATCCCGTATGAAACGCCGGCGCCGGACCGGGTCGCGGCATTTCAGGAAATCGTGCGCCGCTCGATCCCATGTTTCATTCGCAAGCCCCGGGGACTCGATATCTTCGCTGCGTGCGGCCAACTCAAGCGGAATAACGCATGACGATCATCGTCCCGCACCGCACCACAGCCGAAGAAGCGATCTCAATCGTGGATCGGTCCGCGACTACTCTTTTTGAAGGCTCTGGCGGATCCCTCGTGGAACTGGTTGATCGCAGGAAAAACTGGAACGGCCCGGTGATGGATTTTTCCCTGACCGCGCGGGTGGGGTTTATATCCGTGCCGATCTTCGGCACGGTTGCGGTCTGCGACATCAATGTAACGGTGCAATGCGAACTGCCCGGCATCGTGAAGCAGTTCATCGGCGAGGATAAGATTCGCGCCGGCATCGACCGGAAAATTCGAGGGATGCTGGAGACATCGGGCTGATCTAACCTTTCTTCCTGCCCGAATGGCTGATGCGCACCGCCTTCTCGTCGCCTCATCCTGAGGGCATGGAATCTGCAAATCCTCTCCTCGAACTTTCCAACCAGCTGGCGCATGCGGTCGAAACTGGCGAACAGGCGGTCGTTGCCGTCCACGGACGGCCGCACGTTCCGTCGAGCGGCATTCTCTGGCGGAAAGGCGTCGTCGTCACGTCCGACCACACCCTCAAGCGCGACGAAGACATAACCGTCACTCTCCCAGACGGCCGCAATCTGCCCGCGACGCTGGCCGGGCGCGATGGTGGAACCGATCTTGCCGTCCTGCGATTAAGCGACGGCGGAAGCGATTATGCGGCGAAAACTGTCTCCGACGCATCAATAAAACCTGGCAATCTTGTGCTGGCTTTGGGAAGACGCGGCCGGGACGGCGTCACCGCGAGTTTCGGTGTGCTCAGTGCGATCGGCGGGCCATGGCGCACCTGGCGCGGTGGGCAGGTCGAGCGTTTTATCCGCCCGGACGTGAACATCTATCCGGGATTTTCCGGTGGCGCGCTGGTGGATGTCGAAGGCCGCGTGATCGGGCTTAATACGTCCGGTCTTACTCGCGGCACGGGCGTTACCTTGCCCGCTTCGGCTGTCTCGCGCGTGACGGAGGAACTCCTCTCCCGCGGACACGTGCGCCGGGGATTTCTCGGCGTGGGTCTGCATCCGGTGCAACTCCCCGATGGCGGCAAGGGTCTCATTGTCCTTTCTCTCGAACCCCGTGGACCCGCCCTGCAGGCCGGAATTTTTGTGGGAGATGTTGTGTTGACTCTCGATGGCGATGCGGTGATCGATACAGACGCAGTGCAATCGCACCTGGGAGGGGAGCAAATCGGGAAAACAGTCGTTGCTGAAATTCTACGCGGTGGATCGCGGGTCAAAATCGGCATTGTGCCTGCCGAACGCCCTGCACGAGAAAGGTGAGCATGCCCGTCTGCGAACAAGTCATCGAAAGGCTGCGGCGCTCAACGGTGCAGGTGCTGAGTGGGCGGGGCGGCGGATCGGGCGTCGCATGGAGCGTGACCGGCTCCATCGTGACGAACGCTCACGTGGCTCACGGTAAGTACGCGGAGGTTATCGATGCTTTGGGCCGGCGTAGCCCTGCGCGGATTATCAAGCGCGATCGCGAGAGGGATCTGGCTGTGCTCGAAGTCTCTTCCGCCGATCTGGAACCCGCCGGGATCGGTGATTCCGAATCGCTGCGCAGCGGCCAGATTGTTCTGGCGATTGGACACCCCTTTGGAATAACAGGCTCGGTTACATTGGGAACGATCCACGCCGCTGGCAAGCGCGGAAACTGGATTGAGGCGGATGTGCGCCTCGCGCCAGGGAACTCCGGCGGCATACTGGCGGACGCGGCGGGGCGCGTCATCGGAATCAACACCATGATCTTCCATGGCATCGGTCTCGCCGTACCTTCGAATGAGGTGAATCGGTTTATACACGCGGATTCCACCAGAGCGAGGGCTGCGTGATTTCCGTTCTGATCGCTGCCTCGTCGCCGGTCAGTCGCGTCGGGCTCAAATCGATGGTGGATGAGATGCCGGGATGTGTGGTGGCGGGCTCCACGAGCCCTGGGGAACTGGTCGAGCACGCGCTGGAATTGCACCCCGACGCGATCCTCTGGCAGATTGCCCCGGACGAGGACGCCGCACCGCTGCGCGCGCTGCAGCGTCAGAACACAATTCTTCTTACCTCGAATGCCTCGCTCGAACTGATCCGCGCCGGCGCGCATGGCGTACTTCCCCTCGACGCCTCGGCCAGTCAGATTGAGATCGCGCTGCAGGCGGCAGCGGCGGGCCTTGCCGTCTTTTCGCCCCAGCATCTCGATTCGCCGGCGCCATCCCGCACCTCTTCGGCGCTCACGGCGCGTGAGACTGAAGTGCTGCGCATGATTGCCGAAGGTCTCGCGAACAAAGAAATCGCGTGGAGGCTGGGCATCTCGGAACACACCGTGAAATTCCACGTATCGGCGCTGCTCGGCAAACTCGGCGCAGGCAGCCGGGCCGAAGCAATCGGGGCGGGTATCCGGCAGGGCGTCATCATGCTTTAGGGCCACGATTCGCAGTTATCATGATCTGTAAATGAACCCCTACGCGTCCTCGCTGGCAGGCAGAGACCCACTCGAAGTCATTCGATCTACTCCCGGTCGACTCGAAGAGTCCGTTAAAGGTCCGACTTCAGAAACGCTGAATCGCGTACCCGCTCCCGGCAAGTGGAGCATTCGCCATATTTTGTGCCACCTCGCCGACTCCGAAGTCGTATTTGCGTTTCGCCTGCGCCAGGCGCTCGCTGAAGACTACCACGTCATCCAGCCATTCGATCAGGATCGTTGGGCTGCGACTTACGCCCATTACGAAGCCCACGCGGCCCTTGCCGTTTTCTCCGCCGTTCGCCTCTGGAATCTCGCACTGATTGCAGGCCTGGGCCCCGAAGCATTCGCAAAAAAGCTGAATCATCCGGAACGGGGCGATACGACACTACAGGTAGTGGTTGAAACAATGGCAGGCCACGACCTGAACCATCTGCGGCAGATCGACGCGCTGCGGCGAACTGAAACGATTCTGGCATAGTAGATCGAGGAGGAATCGAATGGCTGACGGATTCAAACAATTCCTGTTACGGGGAAACGTGGTAGATCTTGCGGTGGGTGTCGTTGTCGGAGCCGCGTTTGGTGGCGTGGTGACGGCGTTTACGAAGGATCTTCTGACTCCTCTGATCGCCGCGATCGCCGGCAAGCCGGATTTTGCCGCGATTCAGTTCACCGTCAACAACAGCAAATTCCTGGTCGGCGACTTTGTAAACGCGATTGTTTCGTTCGTGATCATCGCCGCGGCTGTCTATTACTTCGTCGTTCTTCCCGTGAATGCACTCGTTTCGCGAGCCCGCAAAGAACCTCCCGCCGATCCGGCGACGAAGAAGTGCCCGGAGTGCATGAGCGAGATCGCGATTACCGCAAAACGCTGTGCGTTCTGCACCAGTCCGCTATCGGCCTGACGGGACTTGTTACCCGGCCCTTATGTTACGGTAGTCTTTTCCGCCCATCCTTTCCTCACAGATGAATTTCGACCGCTCAGTCGCGCGTCTGATCGACCACACCATCCTGAGGCCCGAAGCGGTCCGGGACGACATTCGCCAGGTGTGTGCGGAGGCTCTGCAATTCGAATTTGCCGGCGTCTGCGTCAACCCGTTCTGGGCGAAACTGGTCGCTGCGGAGTTGAGCGGATCGCCAGTGAAGGTGTGCACCGTGGCGGGTTTCCCCCTGGGCGCAACGCATACGGCGGCGAAGGTCGCCGAAACGCTGGGAGCCCTGCGGGACGGTGCGGAAGAAATTGACATGGTCATCAACATCGGCGCCCTCCGCGGGGGCGAGCGCGATATTGTGAAGTCGGATATTCAGGGAGTGGTTTTGGCGAGCCACGGCCGCGGCGCCATCGTCAAGGTCATCATTGAAACTGCACTCCTGGACGACGCGCAGAAGGTACTCGCGTGCCGCCTGGCGCAGGATGCCGGCGCCGATTTTGTGAAAACCTCGACGGGATTCAGCAGGGCCGGAGCCACCGTTGCCGACGTCGCGCTGATGCGCCGCGCGGTCGGAACATCCATGGGAGTGAAAGCATCCGGCGGCATTCGCACGCTGGCGGACCTCAGAGCGATGGTGGCGGCCGGAGCCACCAGGGTGGGCGCGAGCGCAAGCGTTCAGATTATGACATGGCTGTGCCTCGCGTCAAACCGGCGGTACGGTTCCGCGAACGCAGCGATCTGCTCGACTTTCTGCTTGAGGTCGCGACCCTTACGTCGGAGACTCTCGATCTGGATGAGTTGCTCGCCAACGTTGCCGAGATCGTCCGCCGGGTCATTCCTTACGACCTTTTCGCCATTTTGTTGTTCAACGACAAAAGAAAAGACCTGCGTATTCGCTACGCCGTCGGGCATCGCGAGGAAGTGGTGCGTAACCTCTCGCTCGCCCTGGGTGAGGGCGTGGTCGGGACAGCCGCCGAGCGCCGCCAGCCGGTTCTGGTGGCCGACGTCAAGGCTGACGATCGCTATCTGAGCGCCACCGATTTTGTGCGCAGCGAGTTGAGCGTGCCTATGATCGCGCGCCACCGGCTGGTTGGTGTCATCGACGTTCAGGCCACCCGCACAGGCGCTTTCAAAGACTACGACCGCGCCATGTTGAGCCTCATCGGCGGGCGGGTCGCGGCGGCAATCGACAATGCGCAGCTATACCGGCGCTCCGAGCGGCAGTACCGGACCATTCGAACGCTCTCGCGCGTCTCCAACGAATTCGCATCGATTCTGGATATCGACGAGCTTTTGAGCAAGGTGGCATCCACCGTTCGCGGGCTCATCAACTACGACGCGTTCAGTATCCTGCTCGTCGATTCAGCACAGCATCTTCTCCGGCACCGCTTCAGCATCCGGTACGACCAGCGCGTCAATCTGGACAACATCTCGCTGGGCAAAGGAATTACGGGCGCGGCGGCCATGTCCCGCGATGTGGTCCGGGTCCACGACACGACCACCGATCCCCGCTACATTGCATCGCATCCCGGCATTCGTTCTGAAATTGCCGTGCCGTTGATCGTGCAGGATCACGTCATCGGGGTGCTGAATCTCGAAAGCGAACGCATCGGATATTTTACGGAAGACCACGCGCGAACGTTGACCCTGCTGGCTCCTTCGGTCTCAATCGCGGTCGAAAACGCGCGGCTCTATCACGAGATCGGCGAACGCGAACGGCGAATGCAGGAAGATCTCAAGGCTGCCTTCGAACTCCAGACCGTCCTGCTGCCGCCGGACGCGCCGGATGTCAAGGGCCTTGAAATCGCCATCGGACTGCGGCCCGCGCGTGAAATCTCGGGCGACCTTTACGATTTTTTCGAGCATACGAACTCGCACTTCGCGATCGCATTCGGCGATTCCAGCGGCAAAGGAGCTGCCGCCGCGCTCTATGGGGCAATGGTCAATGGCCGCATGCGCACGCTCGCGCCGCGCCGCCGCAGTCCGGCCGAGTTAATGAAGGCCCTGAACGACGCTCTCATGCAACGCAAAGTCGAAGGCCGATACGTT
>JBEKTF010000067.1:0-27075 GCA_049516355.1 Bryobacteraceae bacterium
TTTGCCTCCGAAGCAAAAGGTCGCTTGTTCGAATCAAGTCGGGTGCACCAGTTAACCTTTTTAATTTCCAAATACTTCAGGCTGCTTCCGTCGATTGCGCGCGTTCAGCGTTTTGTCACTATGCCCTAACCGGCCGCTCAACCGCGCGGAACTTGCCGAGCGCCAGCGCAGATTGTCGATGCTCAGCCCAGTCCACGTAGCGGAGGCGTACCGCCGGGCGCATCAAGCGTGTGCCATGACCGGCGACCGGGTGCCGAAAGCGGCGGATGTTCAGGAGATGGTGACGGCGTGGAAGCTGGTGTGGGGGTGGGCAAGGCGGAGGCCGGTGGGGAGGGGATAAATTGCTATCCTTACCCAATGGCTGAGTTGGACCAATTGTGGCGTGATTTTGAGACGAAACGGGACGAATACCTTCAGGCGCAACGAGCTTTTAACAAAGCGATTGCAGAGCTTCATGGCAATCCCTATCCCGATTTTGATTCGGTGACCAAACGACGTGCCGAGCAGGATGCCGCCCATGATGCGTATAAGGTAGCCGTCGATGCTTTTCTTCTCGGCAATGACAATCCGTTGTAAGAGGGACGGACGGTCAGCCGGAGGCGCGACCAGTGTTGCACTCGATCTGGGAGGCAGTCGGCGAGTCCGCGTGAGTGGACCCTCTACGCCTCGAATGGAGTGCAACACTGCAACGGTCTAATCGCGTAAGCAGACAGCGGCGGCGGGAAAAACGCCGCATTCCTTTTACTGTCCTTCTAATTCACACACGCCGCGTTCTTCGTGAAGTGAACGTTGCCGCTCCAAAAGTCCGTTCCACACGATGGCGGGTTATCGTCCTCCAGGTCGAAGGCCAAGTTCCCAACGGATGAAGTGTTACTGAAGATCTCATTCCCGGAAGAGCCGGGCTGTAGAGCCACTACCTGTATCCCTGACATGCCGTTGCCGTTTGTTGTATTTGAGGAGACTCGTGAATTGGTCAAGGGAACAAGGTTGCCAGTATTGCCCAACACGATACCCGATCCAGTGTTTCCGCTCACCACATTCCCGGTGAGTACATTGGAGTCTCCCGAAAGCAGCGAAATCCCCATTGGATTCCCCACCACCTGGTTGCCGATCACTTGAGCGCCCGTCGATTGATTCAGTGTCAGACCACCGCCAATTATGGTCCCGGCAACCACATTCCCGGCCACAGTCAGGTAGGTAACGCCCGAAGCAAAAAAGCCCGCAAACTTGGTGGTACCCGCCACCGTCGTCTGGGTCACCTGCACATAATCGGAGTTGTTGATGTTAACGCCTCCACCAAAGCCCAGGATCAAGCCAGGGCCCGAAATGCCGACATGGTCGAGGCGGAGGCCTGCGGGCACGGCCGAAACGAAAATTCCATCCGCCCCGGGGGCCGCCCCTACAGCGCTCTTGATGATATGACCATTCAAATTCACGCTCACATTGCTCGCGTTGATATCTATTCCATCGCCGTTGCACGTCAGGTCTGCGGTGACGACATAGTTACCGGGCGATGAAATAGTAAACGGGCAGAATGTGATTGGTGTAACTGCCCATGCCTGCCCTCCCGCCAGCGCGGCCAAAACTCCAGTCAAAGCAACTTTCCTGATAGTAGTAAGCATCGTTTCTCCTTTGTGACTCATACCTTTCATTGTTCCTGGTTTCGTTCGTATTGATGTCTTGTCTGCAAGGTTTCCCAGCCTCGCGCGTCTATCAGACGAGCAATTTAAGGCAGCGATGGCGAGGAAAGCGCCGCGTTCCCAGCTAATTCACGCACGCCACCGGGCTCTTTGTGAAGAAAGAATTGCCACTCCAGAAGTCCGTTCCACACGCCGGGTTATCGTCCTCCAAGTCAAAGTTCTTGTTCCCAACGGATGAAAGGTTACTGAAGATCTCGTTCCCGCTGGAGCCGGCAACCAGGGTCACTACCTGTATTCCGGACGTGCTGTTCCCGTTGGTGGTATTTGAGGAGACTCGTGAATTGGTTAAGGGATAAGCGCTGCCACTAACGCCCATTACGATACCCGATCCGGAATTTCCATTCGCCACATTCCCGGTGAGTACGTCGGAGTCTCCCGAACCCAGCCAAATCCCCGTTGTATTCCCCACCACCTGGTTGCCGGTCACTTGATCGCTCGACGAATTAACCAGTAACACACCACCAAAACCTCCGTTCTCGGCAATCACATTCCCGTCCAAAGTCAAGTAGTTAACACCGCTGGCATAAAGGCCAGCAAAGGTGTTACCCGCCAACGTCGTCAGGCTCACCTGCACATAATCAGAGTCGAACATTTGAATGCCTCCAGAGAAGCCCCGGATCAAGCCAGGACCCGAAATGCCGACATGGTTCAGGCGCGGGGGGGCCGGCGGGAGCAGGGGTGACACGGAAATTCCATCCCCCGGGACGCCAGCGACGCTCGTGATGATATGACGATTCAAATTCACGCTCACATTGCTCGCGTTGATGGTTATTGCGGTGCCCGCGCACGTCAGGTCCGCGGTGACGACATAGTTACCTGGCGCTGAAATAGTGAACCCGCAGGATGCGATTGGTGTGACTGCCCACGCCTGCCCTCCCGCCAGCGCGGCTAAAACTCCAGTCAATACGACTTTCCTCATGGTAAGCATTGTTTCTCCTTTGTGATCTCCGGACATTCCAGGTTTATCATGATTCGGTTTCTTTTAGTACCAGGAAAAGTGTTAGTACCGTAATGACTGTAAGTACCGTAAGTAGCGTAAGTACCGTAAGAACCTGGCAACTCGCTCGGAGCAACTATCTGGAATAGCAAAGTTCTATTGATCCACTTCAGTTTCTTGTTCTCCTTATTCTTGTTTCGATGTCCTGGCCGCGAGGTTTCCCGGCATCTCACGCTCGCCATACGAGAACCTGAAATCTTAGCTTCGATGCCGGAACTTAAGTTACGCGCCTAATGGATACACGCCCGGTTGGCGTTGAAAAATCCGTTATTACCCCACACATCTGAATCGCACGCGACATTATCATCTTCCAGATCGAAACGCCCATTGCCCACAGATGATGTGTTACTGAAAATCTGGTTCCCCGAACCGGACGTTACCTGAATCCCCGTCAGGATATTGCCATCCGTCGAGTTTCCATACACCCTGTTGCTGTTTCCGTCGATGAGAATCCCCGCAGCGTACGTCGGTAATCCCGACTGCGGGCCGTTCGCGCTGGCGGTGTTATTGTTCAACGTGTTAGCGATGCTGCTTTTGACTGCTATTCCGCCACCAGCGCCGCCACCCGTCGCAGCCCCGTTGCCATTCGCCTCGTTATACTGTATGGTCCCGCCAGTGGATTCACCCAGCGTCAAACCCCAATTCCCATTCCGCACGAGAACGTTGGAAACGGCAGTCAGAAACGTGACGCCAAATCCAACGATGCCGCCGTAGCTGTTGTTCGCTGCTGTGACCAGATCAACCTGGCAATAATCGGCATAGGTGAAGAAGATTCCATTCTCGAACCCCTGGATGAGCCCTGGACCCTCAATACCGACATGACTTACCCGGCCAGCTGGCGGGTTGACGTCAATACCGGAGCCTGTGCTGGCGGCGTTGGTGCTGGTGATCTGGTACCTGTTCAGTTTCAGGCTGACATTGCTTGCCGTAATCAAAATGCAATCGGCGATAGTCGTCTGCGTCAGATTAGTTGTGAGCTGGTAGTCCCCCGGCGCATTGATGAGCGACCCGGCCGGCGCGGCAACTGTCGGATTGCACGTAGTGATCGATTGAAATGCAGCCTGGGCAGGGGCTGCGGTTGCTGCCATAACGATCAGAAATATTCCGGCCAGGTTCAGCGCAGTTTTGCTTCCTTCGAACTTCGTAGATACACATTTGACCAGCGACATAGCTTTTGTCTCCTTCTCTTCCTGTAGATAGATTCCCCGTAAACGCGCAAAATCTTCGAGACGTTCCAGGTCATCAGGGTTCGGTTTCTATTAGAGCCAGGGAAAGCACTAGTCCTGTAAGTACTAGCGGCTGACTCTGAGCCCTTACCCATAACTAGATACTTTCTGGAGCGAGTGTCGGCAAGTATATACCCAAACGCCTTTACCAATGCCGATGTTTTGAGAAAGTCTTCATTCGCGGTTCCTCCAGGAGAAGGCTCCTCCCCGCCCGCAACACTCCCAACCCGTCACGAGTTCCTGAACGGTGCCTCCTTCAGTAGGCCGTCACGTCCATCCTGCACGCCTCTTGCGGTGAAAGAGTGTCGCAGTCGTCTTCCGACAGACCTGCGTCGCAGCTGCCTGACACAAATCGTCAGCTATCGCTCCCGTCCATTCAAACCACCGCGCGACCGTGTGCACGGCCCGGAGATCCAGGCAGTCCCGGCATCACGATTATGGTCTCGCTCAGTGGCCGAAGTAAGAGCACTGAGATGCAACCGATACTTGGCCGGGATGCGCCTGGAGGCTTGATCCTGCGCGCAAAAACCGGCCTCCTGCGCCAAGTCGCGCAGCCGGAGGTTACGCCGTAGTCTTTCTTAAGGGATAAGCAGGGGTACGGAAAGTGCTCCTTACGAGGACGCGCGAGTGTGGAGAACCTCGCTGATAAGACATCGGTGGAAGGAGATCAGAACAATGAAAGGTATAACCTGCTCCGGCGATTTTGACCGGAAAACCAGCAGTACCCGTGCAGTTCTCGTTGGCATGGCGATAGGTTTGGCTGGAATGGCTGTTCCAGCATTCGCCGCCGACATACCTGTTGCCACCTGTGGGTTCGTCATCAATGCCCCGGGTAACTATGGAGTCGTGGCGGACTTGAATTGTCCGGCTGGCGCAACTGCAATCACGATTAACGCGAGCAATGTTTCGCTGAAGCTGAACAGTCACATCATCACGGGCACCCCGGGGAGCACAACCACGTGGCCGATCGGAATCAACATCAATCCCGGCCTCACGCCGCGGCTGGACCATGTGGGCATTGTGGGCCCTGGGGTCATCCAGCGGTTCAACAACCCCGGGACCGGGATTCTGATCAACAACACCGACTACTCCCTGGTGAGCGGAGTCACAGTGGCGTTCAATGGGGACGGCATCGAGGCAGTTAATAACAACTTCCTGACTGTGCGTTCCAGCCAGATTGTGGCGAACCTGGACAACGGTCTGGATCTGGGCGTCCCCACCAACAACACCTTCGCGTACAACGACCTGAGCGGCAACCATAACTACGGTCTGTGGATGGGCGGGGGCAGCGCGAATATCGTGAACAACAACGTAGCCAGCGGGAATGGTGCGGATGGAATCACCATCGCCGGTAACTACTCGAGGGTATACTCCAACGTCACCAATGGAAACGGCGGAGAGGGAATCGACGTTTATCCGACCACGTTTGAGAACACCCCTACCGGCGGCGAGCCCACCGGGGTCGCTCCGGTGGGAAACCAGTTCTTCAATAACACATCATCCGTCGGCAACGGGTCTGACGACCTGACAGACAACACGGTTTGTGGTTTGAACTTCTGGTCCAATAACGTCTTTTTCACCGGCAACAAGCCGTGTATCCATTAGGAGTTGGGAGGTCAAAGGCCTGCTCACACACCGTAGAACAGGCCTTTGTCGGGTGGGGCACATTTTTCAACAAGCAAGGTGTTACCCGCTCAGGCATTCCGCGGCGCTCGTATCGGTGGACGCGCGGGGCGGGGCATCAATTGCCCCGGCCATAGCGCTGGAGACCGGTCCCTGCGCAGTCGTGAATCTGACCGGAGCAAATGCCTGCAGATGGTCCTTCACGCAGGATCCGCGCGCGTTGCAGGGAGCGAATTCAGCCACGCCGCGGATCGCCTCTGCCTTCTATATCGCTCCCGGCTTCGACATCGACCTGAAGCTGTTCGACGGGTGACACACCAGGTGGTGTTGTACTTCCTGGATTGGGATAACTCGGGGCGCGCCGAAATGGTCACCCTTCTGAATGCGAACACGATGGCGCCGCTCGATACGTCGCGCAACGTTTCGAACTTCCAGAACGGCCAATACCTGAAACATTCAAGGGCACGTAGTCATTCATTTCGCGGGGACGGCGGGCCCCAATGGGCTGGTCAGCGGGTTGTTCCTGGCGCCTCCGGCGCCATAACCGACGGCGATCGGGTTGACTCCCGGCAACAATAAAACTGGGGCGTTCGACCTGGGCCGGGTTCGGATTGGATCCGTCATCGGCGAACAAGCAACTGTTTATCGATCTCTGATCGCGGAGCGTCCCCCTCGCCCGACGTGCGCGCCCAGAAGCGGTTGCCGCAGACAAGACATTCAAACCTCCGGAGATCCTCTGTCCAAAACGTAAGGACCCGCTGAAGCGCACTCCGCCTGATTCGCGAAGATGCGTTTGCCGGGCAGTTCGGGCACTGCATTGTCCTTCTATCTATGTAGACCTTTTGGATGGGGGTGTAAAGGGCTACAGTACCACTAGTCCCGGTACGGCCATCCCCTTGGAGACATCTTCCCCGCACTCAATTCAACCGCGGCATCCGCGGGACCTTTGGTTGGCCGCGGTGCCGCGTCTTTCGTTTATGGCTGCGGCGCTTATCATTAAATATGCGTCCAAATATGCGCCCGCGAGACCTCTGTGTACGCCTCGCCGCAGGAGCGGCCGTCCTTCTCATTGCCGCGTGGGCATGGGCGGATCGCCTGGAAGATACCTTCTTCATTCCTCCGGACCATCCGGCCATTCAGTATGCGCAACGCCCTCCCAACGACCCGGTCGCTCTTCTCGATAAACGCCTGCGCCGCGATCAGGTGAAGCTCGGCGCGGCGCCCAACGGCCTGGGATATTTGCCGTCCGTGCTCAAAGAGCTGGGCGTGAACGCCGACTCCCAGGTGCTGGTGTTTTCGAAAACCAGCATTCAGGCCGACAAGATAAGCCCGCGAACACCGCGTGCAATCTATTTCAATGACGACGTCAGCGTCGGCTTTGTCCGTGATAGCGACCTGCTGGAACTGACTGCGCTCGACCCCACCCAGGGGGTGAAGTTTTACGTGCTGGAGAACTCCAGTCGGCCGACATTCGCGCGCAGCGGCGATTGTTTGCGGTGCCATCAGGGCGCGGTTACCCTCGGCGTTCCCGGATTGCTGGTCAGTTCCGTCCATCCCACTTCCGGGGAACCGCGTGCCCCGCACGGCGGCGCTTTTATGACCGATCAGCGCACGCCTTTCAATCAGCGCTGGGGAGGATGGTACGTCACCGGAACGCATGGCTCTCAGGTTCACCAGGGCAACAACGTGAACCTGGTCGATCCGCTCCACCCCGGCGGCCCTTCCGTTGAGGAAACGCAAAACGTTACCAGCCTGGCCAGCCGGTTTGACACGACTAAATATCTTGCGGCCACCAGCGACATCGTCGCGCTGATGACCCTGGAGCATCAGACGCGCATGACGAATCTGATGATCCGCATCGGATGGCACGTCCGCATCGCGCTGCATGACCATAAAATGGATGCCGCCGCGCAGGCTTTAATCGACTCCGAGATCGAGCAGATGGTGACCTATATGCTGTTCGCCGACGAGGAACCGCTGGCCGCGCCCGTCAAGGGCGTCTCGACCTTCACTCAGACATTTCCGCAACGCGGACCCCGCGACCGCCAGGGCCGCGGATTGCGCGACTTCGATCTCAAAACGCGCCTGTTCCGTTATCCGCTGTCGTACATGATCTACAGTGCAGCCTTCGACGGCATGCCGCAGATCGTGCGCGATCGCGTCTACCGGCGCCTCTTCGACATTCTCACCGGTAAAGACCGCAGCCAGGCATTCGCGCGCCGGTCGGCGGAGGATCGGGCAGCCATCCTTGAGATCGTTCGCGAAACGAAACGGGACCTCCCGGCTTATTGGACCGCCAGGGAGAGTTGATTTCAACCGACGTGCCGCCTGCCGGCAGCCGAAAAAACAAGCAATAATTGCTGGTGAGTTGGTATAGAATCGGGATATTTCATGGTGTATTGCCCTCAGTGCAGGAGTTCCCAACTCGAAGTCCGCCGGCGCGTCGGCTTCGAACGATTCCTGTCGCTGATCACGCAGAGACGAAAATACCGGTGCATTCTGTGTTCGCGTTTCTTCCGCGCCCCTGACAGGCGCGCTACGCCGAGAGACGCCACCCGGACAACGTGAAAGCTGCGAAGCAAGCAGCGCGCGGACGGGCACCTTCTATTACGTTGCCAACGCTCCGTCGGATTTCACTGGCTCAGGATGCAAATCGGGTATGCTCAGCATCAGGTCCGCCACCGCGGACCGCAATTGTTCCAGTGCCTCGGAAGGCTCACCCACGGGCGTAATCGGCTTACCAATGCGGAGGTGGATTTGGAAAGGTGGTGCCGCCCCCTCAGCGTGTAGTGCGGAGAGAAGCACGGTCTCCGGCGTCCAGCCGATCGGGAGCCCCCCGATCGCGACGGGAACGATGGGGCAACCGCTCTTTTGCGCGGAGACCACAACGCCGGTACTCCAGTCCTGCAGTTGCAGCGCGGGATCGGCTGTGGCGCGGCCCGCGGGAAAGATGATGACCGAGTGCTCGTTGCTTTCGCGAAGATAACTCGCGATGATGTCTGTCAGCCCACGTCGCCGCGACGCCCGGCTTCCTGTTTCATCCGAAACCAGAAGAGCAATTCCGTAGTGGTGAAGCACCCAGCGCTCCACGGTGACGGTCAGGCTTCGACCTTCCCCCGTCATCACGATGCGCGGGACGCGGCGCGCTTGCGTAGCCAGGAGATGGCCCAGTATAAATCCGTCCACCCCCGACTTGTACCCGTGGTTGGCAGCGACGAGGTACGAGCCCGACGGCAGGTTCTCAAGACCTTCCACGCGCAGCCACCGGATGACATACTTCAGGAAAAGAACCTGCACCAGACGGATCGGCCAGCCCTGAGACCGAATATCTTCCGGCGCATCCCGCAATTCCCGGCGCAGCAGGAAGTGGACAGGTAGCGCGGCTGCCGCAATCCCCAAAAGCGTCAGGCCGAAGGACGTCGCGACCTTCCTGGTTATGCTCCGTTGCGGCTCGCGACGGTTGCGGCGTCTAAGAGGCATCACGTATCGTCGCCACCCGAGTTGCTGCGCCGCTTTGCAAATCGTAGTCCCTTGAAACTCATAGTCGAGGCTTCATCATGAATTTCCTCGCTACTGGATACGATATCTCAAACTGACCTCTTGTCGGCAGTTCGCGGCTACGTCTCCTGGCCGCGAACGGGTATACAATACCGAAGTATGCAAAGCCAAAATGAAGATCCCGGCTCGACGGCTAAGTCGCGGAAACCAAAGGTAGGTCGCCGGAATTTTCTGAAGAGCGCCGGCGCGGGAGCCGCCGCCCTGGTGACCGGTTCCACCGCGGCCGAAGCGCAGCAACAGCAGGTGGCGCAGGCTGCCCGTCCCACAACGCCCTTGATGACCAAAGAGGCCGAAGGCGTCGTGCCCACCGACGTCCGCGTCCTCGAAAATCAGCGTCCCGGATCGGACTTCATGGTTGACGTCATCAAATCGCTCGGATTTGAATACGTCTGTGCGAATCCCGGATCCAGCTTCCGCTCGCTTCACGAGTCGCTGCTCAATTACGGCGGCAACAAGAGCCCTGAATTCATCACTTGTTGCCACGAGGAATCTTCCGTGGCCATGGCACATGGCTACTTCAAGATCGAAGGCAAACCGCTGCTGGTGCTTGCGCATGGAACCGTCGGCCTGCAGCATGCCTCCATGGCGATTTACAACGCCTGGTGCGATCGCGTGCCGATGTTCATTATTCTGGGCAACACGCTGGACCTGACCCTCCGGCGTCCCGGCGCCGAGTGGGCGCACAGTGTCCAGGACGCCGCCGCGATGGTGCGCGATTACGTGAAGTGGGACGATAACCCCACCTCGCTTCAGCACTTCTCTGAATCCGCCGTGCGCGCTTATAAGACCGCAATGACCGTGCCTCGCGCGCCGGTGCTGTTGGTCGCCGACCTTGGCCTTCAGGAAGGGGGAATCAAGGACGAAAAGGCGCTTCACATTCCCAAAACCATCCTGCCCACCTATCCCGCGGGCGATGCGGAAGCCATTGCCGATACAGCGCGTATCCTGGTGAACGCTGATTTTCCCGTGATCGTCGCCGATCGTTGCGCCCGGACGCCGAATGGCATCAAGCTGTTGCTTGAGCTCGCGGAGCTGCTGCAAGCCGCGGTGATCGATGCCGGCATCCGTATGAACTTCCCGTCGCGGCATCCGCTCAATCAGACCGAACGCCGCAACGCGGCTCTCGCGAACGCCGATGTCGTCCTCGGGTTGGAACTTGGCGATTTCTGGGGCACCGTCAACAATTATCAGGACGTTCTCGTCCGGCACTCGACACCCATCACCAAACCCGGGACGAAGATGATCAGCATCACGTCGGGCGACCTCTTCATCCACTCCAATTATCAGGACTTCCAGCGGCTACCCGAAGTTGATATCGCCATCGCCGCCGATGCCGAGGAAACGCTTCCGTCACTCATCGAAGCCTGCCGGAAGCTGGTGACCGGGGACCGCAAGCGCGCTTATGAAGCCCGCGGAAAGAAGCTCGCCGACGCAAGGCTCGCCGCACTCGCCGCTGCGCGCGAGCAGGCCACTTACGCCTGGGACGCGAGCCCCGTCAGCACCGCGCGCATGGCCTCCGAAATCTGGAACGTGATCAAGGACGAGGACTGGTCGTTGTTATCCGACACCGAGCATTTCAGCCGCTGGCCCTTGCGCCTTTGGGATTTCACCAAACATCATCAGTTCATTGGCGGGCAGGGCGGCGCTGGGATCGGCTACGGCGCTCCCGCGGCGGCCGGAGCCGCGCTGGCGAACAGGAAATACGGACGTCTGAGCGTCACCATCCAGGATGATGGCGACCTTATGTATGCACCCGGTATCCTTTGGACCACCGCGCATCACAAGATTCCGTTGCTGAGCGTGATGCACAACAATCGTGGCTATCACCAGGAGCTGATGCACGTGCAGCGCGTCGCGAACGAGCACCAGCGGGGTGTCGCCAATATCACCGCCGGATTGACGATCAACAACCCGCCCATCGACTACGCCGCCGTCGCGAAAGGTATGGGCGTTTTCAGCCGCGGTCCCATCACGAATCCGAACGATCTGGGCCCGGCCTTGCGCGCGGCGGTTGATGTTGTGAAACGCGGCGAACCTGCATTGATCGATGTAGTCACACAGCCGCGCTGAACTTAAGGGGAAATGTCGTGAAGAGAATTCTGACAACTGGACTGGTAGCGGCCGCCATCGCGTGGGTACCGGTGCTGCGCGCGCAAGAGGGCGGTAATGCGGAAAACGGCAAGCGGCTGTTCACCGAAGAAGGTTGCTACCAATGTCACGGTTACGCGGGGCAGGGCGGGGGAGCAGGGCCGAGAATCGCTCCCCGGCCGGCCACGGCGGGAATTCAATACATACGCAAACCCACCGGCGTCATGCCGCCCTACACAACCAAGGTTCTGCCGGATAAAGAACTGGCCGATATTCGCGCGTACCTGGGAACCATTAAGGCTCCGCCCCCGGTGAAGAGTATTCCGCTTCTGAATCAATGACGCCCCGGCGCGATCCTGCTGCTAGCGGGCTGGAGTTCCCATCGCCGGCGAACCGCTGAAGTGTACGGAGCGCGACCGCCAGCGGCACCACGAGTCGCGGTCACCACGCCAGAAGGAATCTTCACGTTGAAGGCACAGCACTTGCAGCCAAATGACCGAGGAACGGCATTTCGATGCCGCTAAACTGATGCCGGGTGATTTCGCGGGAATATGTGTCAAAGACCAATTCTCGACTGTTGTTTGATAATCGAATATCGATCGACGACCGGGTGCGCTATCTCGGCTTTCCTCGGGGCGGCCTGGCTTCCACTCTCGGGTTCCATTGGAAAAGATGATTTTTTCCAAACAGAGTGAACCCAACATAGGACATTTACGGATGAGAGCGGGAGGTCAAAGGGGGGCCAAAGGATGATGGGCGGGCTGTTCCCGGCGGGGCGGCAGTGAGCGCGGCGCGCGGCTCGATGCTTATCTGGTTCCCGTCGTCTTCCTGGCTTGCACGAGCCTCGTTTGCGCGTCCTCAAGGCGTTCCTGCAAAAACGCCTTGAATTCCTCAGGCGCCACAAACGGGTTAGGGTCGCCCGGTTTGCGTGTCTTCAGTTTTTCTATGCGCTCCAGGATCTCGACCGCCCACGGATGGCTCGTCAGACTCACATCCACGCCGGTAAGCGTAGCCTGAAGACGCTTGACGCTGGCGATGAACATCTCAAAAGCTTCTGGCTGATTCGACGTCACATTGTGTCCGCCGAAGAGAAACGCCTTATATTTCTTCCCTTGGTCATAGATCGGGAATTCCATAGAAGCGACACCCTGCGTATGCCCCGGAGTGATATAAAACTTCAACGTCGTGTCGCCCAGTGTGAGCGTGTCGCCGTCTTTAATCACAATGTCGCGAGCGCCCCGATGGACAATCGCGTCGCCATCGCCACGGCTTGAATGTTCCATCAATGTCCAGTCAGCTTCCGTTAAAGCCACACGAGCATCGGAGATGCCTTGCACAAGTTTTGCGCCGCCGTAATGATCGCTGTGCCCATGCGTGATGATTACGTAGCGGATATCTTTCGGATTCAACCCCAGCTGCTTCATCGCGTCGATTGTCTTCCGGCTGAAATCGCCATAAAGCGTATCGATCATGATCAGCCCGTCGCTCGTCTTCAGGATGTATGAACAAACGTAGCTGTTGCCGACGTAATAGAGATTGTCGAAGATTGCAACCGGCGGAACCGTGACGGCAGTGTTGCCGCTCAGGTCAGCCGGCCGCTTCCCCTGCGCAAAGGCGGGATGCGCGGCCAACATCAACACGGCGGAGAAGAGCACTACGGGAATCCACTTCATTTTTCAAGCTTGGCAATTTCGACAGGTCTATGATAGTTATTCAAAACTCTTGAGTCAACGAGCCCCAAATTTGGGCAATGATATACTTGACAGACTACGCGAAATCTGCGATGCTTGAGATATGGAAGCGCCCGACACTCTCCGCGATGCAATCATCTGGTTCGCAGACTTCGAACACTGCCGCGATTTCATGATGGAGTTGCGCTGGCCGGATGGCATCGTGAAGTGTCCGCGATGCGGTTCTGAGAAGGTCTTCTACATTCAGAAGGAACGCGTATGGAAGTGCTACGGCAAGCACGATCACGCGAAGTTTTCCCTTAAGACAGGCACCATTTTCGAGGACTCCCCGATTGCTCTGGAAAAGTGGCTGCCTGCCGCATGGCTGATTGTAGGTTGTAAGAACGGTATTAGCTCGTGGGAGCTTCACCGCGGAATCGGCGTTACCCAAAAAACCGCGTGGTTCATGCTCCACCGGATTAGACTGGCGATGCACGACGGGACGTTCGAAAAGATGTCGGGGTATGTTGAAGCGGACGAAACCTTCATCGGCCAGAAGGCCCGCAACATGCATAAGGACGTTCGCGCCCGCAAGATCACGGGCACCGGCGGAAAAGACAAGACCATGGTCATGGGAATTCTGGAACGCGGCAAGAACGGCAAGACTAGCAAAGTCCGCACCACCGTAGTAGGGAACCGCAAGAAGAAAGCCCTACAGGCTGAGATTCGCCAGCACGTCGAAGCGGGATCGGCTATCTATACCGACGCACTAAAGTCATATGAAGGGCTCAGCGAATTCGAGCACCAGGTTGTAGACCATGCCGTTGAGTACGCCGTTGGCAGGGTCCACACAAACGGCATGGAGAACTTCTGGAGTCTTCTGAAACGCGCGCTGAAGGGCACTTATGTAAGCGTTGAGCCGTTTCACTTATTCCGTTATCTCGATGAACAAACCTTCCGGTTCAATGAGCGCAGAGCGACCGACGCTGAACGCTTCACGATGGTCATGAAGCAAATCGTCGGCAAGCGGATCACTTATGATCAACTGACCGGCAAGGACGCAAGCATCCAACCACAGACACTCCCCTTGCAGTAAGACGGCAGGGGCGAGGAAAACGAAAACCCAAGTCCATAACGGCACAGCAAGAGTAGAATGAAGCCGTGGACGATCCAGTTCCCTTCAATTCGACGCCGGAGTTTCACCACTTCAAGAACGTAATGCGCAAGGTGATCGCAGTTCCAAAGACGGAACTCGATAGATTGGTCCAGGCGTCGAAGGACGCATCCCCACGCAATGGCAATCCGAACGCGCCCGGACGAAAGCGCCGTGCCACGAGCCAGCGGCAACGACGCAAATAGACGCCGCCATGCGACTAACCGTCGCTGGCGACGCGATGCGGCGGCGCTCTGGCTTGACATGCGACGCTCCGCGACGGATAATTCCCTCATGGGCCGCTGGAATCTCGACTCGCCACCTACCGCGCGCGATGTCTTAAAGCGTATCGCCCAATGTGAATCAGAGATCGCATCGCTTCGAAAATATCTGGCCGCCCTGTCGGAACTAACGCAAGCGTCCGACTCAACGGTCTCGCCGGAACCGTCCAATGGGTTGCCCACAGAAGACGTATGGATTCCCGATATGAAAGCGGCGGATACGACCGACGTTGTGCGAGCGGTTTTGCATGTCCATGGTGCTCCTATGGATGTGAGCGGCATATTGGCGCAGACGCGTTCGTTTCCGAATTGGGAAAAAACCGGAACTGAAAAACGGGATCGAGATCGTATCGGTTCAGCGTTGCGCCGGGGAGCGAAACACTTTGTGCGCACCCAGGACGGGAAATGGGATTTGAAAAGCAGGACAACCTAACAAGATCGAAAGATCGGGCGGCCAAGCGACGTTCGCGTTCCTGTGCGAAACCCGCTTGCCGCACGGAAACGCCGAATGCCCGACGTTCGCGCGTCGGGCATTCAGAATGAGAGGTCCATTATCGAACCACCATGAAGTAGTTGAAAACTGAATCGAGCATCAATCCCCGCACCGGCTTGCGACGGTGCGGGACTATGCTCGCTATTGTAGCCTGTCACGCTGTTTTCAGGCTACCGCTGTTTGTATAGTCTGTCAAGTATATCATTACCCAAATTTGTGAATAAGACCATCGCCACGGCGGACGAAGCAGTCGCCGACGTTTTTGACGGCGCCACAATTATGATCGGGGGGTTCGGTCTCTGCGGCGTCCCCGATAACCTCATCCTGGCGCTCGTGCGCAAGGGCGTCAAAAACCTCCATACGATCGCGAATAACGTCGGTGTCGACGGGGTGGGTACCGGCTTGATGTTGGAAGCCGGCCAGATCTCTTCCCACATGGGGAGCTATGTCGGCGAGAACAAGCTCCTCGAAACTCTGGTGATCGCGGGAAGACTGAATCTCACTCTGATTCCCCAGGGCACCCTTGCCGAGCGTATCCGTGCGGCGGGCGCGGGCATCCCGGCCTTTTATACTCCGGCAGGTGTGGGCACCATCGTGGCCGAAGGGAAAGAGATGCGCGAATTCGACGGGCGGCCCTACCTGCTTGAACGCGCTCTCCCTGCGGACTTCGCGCTGATCAAAGCGTGGAAAGGCGATCGCCTCGGCAACCTCGTCTACCGCAAGACCGCGCGAAATTTCAACCCCATGATGGCGACGGCGGCGAAGATCACGATCGCCGAAGTGGAACATCTCGTCGAGCCCGGCCAGATCGATCCCGACCATGTGATTACGCCGGGCATCTACGTCAAACGCATCATTCAAGGGGAGCACTATGAAAGACGCATCGAGCGTCGTACGGTACGGCAGGCATGATCTCTGACGCTCAGAAACGCATCCGCATCATCCAGCGTGCCGCGCAGGAATTACGTGACGGCTACTACGTCAACCTCGGAATCGGCATGCCCACTCTGGTTGCGAATTATGTGCCTCCTGGTGTCGAGGTCGTGCTGCAGTCCGAAAACGGCATGCTCGGCGTTGGGGAATATCCGATCGAGGGAACCGAAGACTGCGACCTGATCAACGCCGGCAAGGAAACGGTCAGCGAACTTCCTGGAGCATCTTATTTCTCCAGCGCCGAATCGTTCGCAATGATCCGTGGCGGCCACATCGATCTCAGCATCCTCGGCGCGATGGAGGTCGATGAAGAAGGTACCCTGGCAAACTGGATGGTCCCAGGCAAAATGGTCAAAGGCATGGGTGGCGCGATGGACCTGGTCGCCAGTGCCCGCCGCGTGATCGTCACGATGGAGCACACCACAAAATCCGGCGCACCAAAGATTCTGAAGCGGTGCAGCCTGCCCATCACCGGCCTGCGGGTCGTGGATACGATCGTAACCGAACTCGCCGTGATACGGGTTACTCCCAAAGGACTTGTACTCGATGAGCTGATGCCTGGCGTGACTTTCGATGAAGTGCAAGCTGTTACCGAGCCGCGACTCCTGGTGCCACAGACTTCAGTCTGTGTTCCTTAGCCCTTCTCGTCTTCCCAGCCTTGAACCTTCCGGCCCAGCACCTGTTCCAGGCTCTTCGGCTTACCTTCGTACGGAAGCCCATGATACTTTTCGATCTCGTCGCGATAATTCATCTGCGGACCGGGAAAGCCCACTAACTGCCAGCCAATCAGTCCGGCGTTCCCGCCGTGCA
This sequence comes from Bryobacteraceae bacterium, assembly GCA_049516355.1. Taxonomy (GTDB): domain Bacteria; phylum Acidobacteriota; class Terriglobia; order Bryobacterales; family Bryobacteraceae; genus BOG-234. The sequence goes on from JBEKTF010000067.1 coordinate 16,533, forward strand.
GAGGATCGCTGAACATACCCTCGATCGTGTGCGTTCGAAGTAACCGGAAAAACGTCGTGCGCTCGATGGCGCGCAACCGCTCATCCTGCCGCTCCGGTGGAAGGCTGACGAAATCTTCTCCAAGCTTCGGAATGCCCGCCCGATAGAGCTCTTGCGGGCTTTCCCTGCCTTGATATCCGTGCTCCGGGAACGATTCCACCCACGGACCTTTCGTGTAACGGTACTTGTCGCTTCCCCACGGACCGGCAAGCTGGTGGTCGATATATACGATCACGTTCGCTTCCGTGGCTCCGGGTCCACTCTCATCGCTCGGGAAGATCCGAGCGCAAGCTGCCTGCACCGTGCGCGCTTCCGGCTCGGTAAAGAACCGGAGAGGAACGTGTACTACACCTTCCTGGGCCTGCAGCCGGATCACTTCACCAGCGAGGCTGTAAACCAGCAAACCGCCCAGGCTCTTTGCGGGTACGGTAAGAAATTCGCGTCTTTTCATGCCAGAGCTCCTGGATGTTTGAGGTAACGATCGATCAGTGCATCGGCGGCCCGGTAAGTCGTCGCGAGTATCGTGAGGGTTGGGTTGCCGGACGCGCTTTGCGGGAACGTCGAACCACCCGTGATCCAGAGGTTCGGCACCTTCCAGTGCTGCAGCCAGGGATTGACTACGCTCTGGTCCGGCGAAGCGCCCATGATGGTGCCACCCTGCACGTGAGTGCTTTGATAGAAAGTGACCGAGTAGCGCGTACCAAGATTTCGCTCTTCTCCAACTTTTGCGCCCATCCGGCGCGCCAGTTCGGAGGAGACGCGGATCGCCATATTTGCCTGGGCTTTCTCGTGATCGGTCCAATCCAGAGTCAGCCTGATTAACGGATCGCCAAATGCATCCGTATAAGTGGGATCGAGATCCATATAGTTCTGGCGATAAGGAAAGTGACCGCCCTCAAACGCAATCTGCGCCGACTTATCGTGCCACCGGAGCGAGGCTTTCTTCCATTCCGAGCCCCACTGCGCTTTTGTCTCTTCGGGAGGAATCCGGCCGAACCCCTGCAGCGGACCTTCGCCGGAAGATTGCACGCGCATCGTGCCGCCGCGCAGCAAACCGCGTTCCGGATCGAAGGCGTTGTGGCCATCGAAGTCATCTATACCAAAACCGAGTCCGCCCGCGCCCATGAAATTGTTGAGGTGCTTATCGAGGAAGAATCGGATATTGGCGCTGACCTGGTGCGTCAGATTCTTGCCCAGCGTGCCTTTCCCGGTGTTCGGATCGTAGGGTTCGCCCAGTTTCGAGAGAAGCAGCAGACGCGAGTTATTAAGAGTCCACGAAGAGAGGATAACGATGCGAGCAGGCTGTTCGAATTCCTCTCCGGAGACATCGGTGTAGCTTACGCCCTCCGCCATTCCGTCGCGATGTAACACGCGCCTTACCTGGCACCCGGCGCGAAGAGTGAAATTTTTCTTATGCTCGACGAGCGGCAGCAGTAAGTTAGTCGGCTGAGCCTTGGCCCCGATCATGCACCCGAAGCGCGTGCAAAAACCGCAATAAGCGCACCCGGCGCGCGAGACGCCATCCGGGTTCTTGTAAGACTGGCTCAAGGTCGCGGCCGGGAGCGGATAAGGATGGTAACCGGCGTCGAGCGCAGTGGCTTGAAAGAGAGACGTCACGTACGACGTTTTGTGAGGCGGCAGCGGATATTCCTGCTGGCGCGGCCCTTCGAAAATGTTGCCGCCTTTGATCTTCTCGCCACGCAGATTCCCGGCTTTGCCCGATACGCCCATCATTTGTTCGGAACGCCAGTAGTTCGCTTCCAGCTCGTCGTAAGTAACGCCCCAGTCCTGCGCCGTCACGTTCTCGGTGATCTTCGATCCAGGGTGCCTCTCGCGCAACTCGCTGCCAAGCCGGAAAATTTCCGGTCCGAAGCGGTAGGAAAGTCCGCCCCAATGCTCGGCGGCACCGCCCGTACCAGTGCCAGGCTGGAAAGATCCGTATTGCCGGACGGGCACCGCGCTCGCTTTGCTCGAATGCCGATGCGTCAGCGTTTCATTGGCGAGGTTCTGCATCATCTTAAGCCGGACAGCATAGTCCAACTCGTCCATGCCAGCCGAGTATTGGCCGTTTTTCCGGGCTGGGCCACGTTCGAGGATGACCACCGAATGTGACGTGCGGGAAGTGATCTCCTTGGCCATAAGGAGGCCGGTAAATCCCCCTCCCACGATCACTACGTCTACCGGTTTGAGGCGCTTCATATAGAGAAAACTATATCTCACATTCCGGGGGAACACGCCGGAAGGCTTGTCGCCCTCCATCTGTGATTAAATGACAACATCGCAGGAGGTTTCATGCCGGATTACAAGTTTCGCGTCAACGGCGGCCCGGTAACAGTCGATTCCTGGGACCCCGACCAGCCGCTCCTCTACATTCTTCGCAATACGCTCGGGCTTCATGGAGCGAAATTCGGCTGCGGGCTTGGCCAGTGCGGCGCTTGCACCGTGATGCTCGACGGGAAGGCAGTGCGCTCCTGCATTACGCCGGTGAAGCAAGTGGCGGGGCGTATTGTTACGACTCTCGAGGGGCTCGGAACACCGGAGAAACCCGACGTTGTTCAGGCTGCTTTCATCGCCGAGCAGGCTGCGCAGTGCGGATACTGCACTAACGGCATGATCATGACCGCGAAAGCGCTGCTGCGTCAGACGCCCCATCCCACTCTTGACCAGGTGAAACAAGGGCTCGGCGGTAATCTCTGCCGCTGCGGAACTCACACCCGAATCATGAGCGCTGTAATGCGCGTCTCGAAAGCATAGGAGAAATAGCCATGGAATCGATTACGTCTTTTTCCCGGCGCGCACTCCTGAAACAGGCCGGGGGTGCACTCATCGTGAGTTTCGGCTTGAGCGGTTTCCCGTCCCGCGCGTCGGCGCAAACCGGCGCTACCACGAACCCCGGCAAGCCAATCGATCCAAGCGAGGTCGATAGCTTCCTCGCTGTCCAGGCTGATGGTTCGGTCACGATCTACACCAGCAAAGTCGATGTCGGAACCGGTTTGGCGACGGCCTTCCGCCAGACCGCGGCTGAAGAACTCGGAATCCCGGTCGAGCGCTTCACCGTAATCGAAGGCGACACCGCGCTGGTTCCCGACCACGGCGGAACGGGCGGCAGTTCAGGCATTCCGCGTGGTGCCGCGGATATTCGCAAAGTGGCGGCGACCGCCCGCCTGGCACTGCTCGATCTCGGCGCAAAGCAACTCAACCGTCCGGCATCCGAGCTCACCATAGAAGGTGGCGAAGTCACGCATTCAAGCGGTCAAAAGGTCACGGTCGCATCGCTCGTCGCGGGAAAGCGCTTCAATCTCAAGGTCAACCCGAATGCTCCGGTGAAGAGTCCTGCTGCCTATACCGTCGTCGGTAAACCAATTCTTCGCACGGACGTTCCTCCCAAGTGCACGGCGCGCCATCCGTACCTCCAGGATTTCACTTTGCCGGATATCCTGCATGGCCGCGTGGTTCGTCCGCCTACCATCGGCGCAAAGCTCCTGTCTGTCGATGAGTCCTCGATTCGTGGTATCCCCGATGTCCGCGTCGTCCGCATCGAGAGTTTTCTGGGCGTTGTGTCGAAAGACGAATGGGCGGTCGTGCGCGCGGCAAGAGAGATCAAAGCGCAGTGGAGCGACTGGCAAGGCCTCCCCGGCAGCGAAGGGCTTGACGACTTCCTGCGTCAGGCTCCCATGCAAAGCGAAAAGACGCTAGCCGATAAGGGCGATGTCAACGCAGCTCTCTCCACAGCTCAAAAACAATTGTCCGCAACATATTATTGGCCGTTCCAAAGCCACGCCTCACTCGGCCCCTCCTGCGCCGTTGCCGACGTTAAGGAATCAGGAACAACCGTTTGGAGTTCCTCCCAGAATCCCTACGGTCTGCGCGCCAACCTCGCGAAAGTCTTCGGTATTCCTCAGGAAAAGACGCGCGTGATCTACCTGGACGGCTCCGGTTCCTACGGGACCAATGGCGCCGATGATGCCGCCGCGGATGCGCTGCTGCTTTCTCGCGCCGTCGGCCGTCCCGTGCGCGTCCAGTGGATGCGCCAGGACGAACATGGATGGGACCCGAAAGGTCCCGCGCAGCTTCACCAGTTACGCGGCGGCGTGGATGCGAGCGGGAACATCCTTGCGTGGGAAACGCAGATGTGGTTGCCGGACGGTCCCCAGGGAAACCGCGCGCTGGCTGGGCCCGAATCGGCGGGCATGGCGCAGTCGCATGGTCAGGGCGCCGGCCTGATGACTCTGAATCTCGACCCGCCCTATCCCGTTTCCAATTTGCGAGTGATCTCGCATCATCTTAAAGACACGCCGTTGCGTCTCTCGAATCTGCGTGCGCCCGGCAAACTCGCCAATGTCTTCGCGATCGAAAGTTTCACCGATGAATTGGCTGCGGCTGCTTCAATGGACCCGGTCGCATTCCGACTCCGCGGGCTCACCGACACGCGCGCTATCGACGTCATCAAACGCGCTACCGGGATGATGGATTGGCAGACCCGTCCTTCGCCGAACCCTGCGCCTGGCCAAGGCAACGTGCGTATTGGCCGCGGCATCTCTTACGTGCGCTACAAGCAGGCTGAGAACTATGTTGCGATCGTGGTGGAAGCGGCGGTAGACAAAACCACGGGAAGAATCACGGTCCGCCGCGTCACCTGCGCACATGATTGCGGACTCGTCGTGAATCCCGATGGGTTGCGGAACCAGGTTGAAGGCAACATCATGCAGACGCTGAGCCGGACACTGCATGAGGAAGTGAAGTTCGACAGGTCGCGCGTGACCACCGTGGATTGGAGTAGCTATCCCCTCCTTAGGTTTCCCGAGGCGCCCATCGTCCAGGTTTCGCTCATCGACCGGCCGGATCAAACCGCGTTCGGCGCGGGCGAAGCGGCCAGCGCACCGGTTCCGGCAGCCTTGGCCAACGCTGTTTTCGATGCAACAGGGGTCAGACTGCGCACCGTGCCCTTCACGGCCGAGCGAGTGAAAGCCGCGCTTGCGAAGGCCTGACCTGAGCCAGTTGATGAGATAGACTGTCCTGAGCATGTCAACGATCAAACTCGGATTCGCCGCCGCGGCCATTGCCGCGAGCGCGCTCGCGCAAGGGCCTCAGAGCCTCACGCCGCACCAGATCAAACCCAACGTCTACTGGTTGGAAGGCGGAGGTGGAAATACAGGCGTGATTGTCGGCACGAACGGCGTCATCATCGTTGATGCAAAGACCACGCCGGCCTTCGGGAAGATGATCATCGAGGAGGTCGCAAAGATCACGCCCAAGCCGATCACCCACGTGATCGAGACCCACAGCGACGGCGACCACGTCAACGGCTTGGCTTCATTCCCCACCGGTTTGACGATCATCGCGCACGAAAACAACAAGAAGGAGCAGGATGCAGCGCTGGTAAAGGGCGGCCCCGGCGCTCCTCCGGCCGATCACCAGCCCACTCAGGTCGTAACGAAGACGAAGGAAGCGTTCACGATTGACGGCGAGAAGGTGGAGCTCTACCACTGGGCGCCCGCTCACACCAGTGGCGACCTGGTCGTTTTCCTCCCCACTGAGCGCATTGTCTTCGGGGGCGATCTCATCCCCGTGCAAGGCCCGGATCCAGTTATTCACGAGAACAAGAGCGGGTCTTCCGAGGGCTGGATCAAAACCATGCAGGGCGTTGTCAAACTCAACGCCGATCAGATTGTGCCGGGTCACGGCGTTGTGCAGACCAGGGCCGCTGTCGAGGCACGCCTGAAGGCGGTAGAGGAGAAGCGCGCGAAGATCGTCGCCATGGTTAAGGAAGGGAAGTCGCTCAACGAAATCAAGGCGGCAGTGGACGATAACTCTCCCTCACCTGCGGGCGGAGAGCGCCGCCCTGCTAACTTTGCCAGCTTCTCGGAAGTTGTCTATAACGAAGTCAAGAAGTAGCGGAGCCCGCGGCCTCGCTGCCGACGCTCCATCGAAGTACTTACGCTACCTCTTCCGCTTCTTCAAATACTTCTACCGGATATTCCGTCTCGGATGAAATCGCGGGTTCCGAGTCGCTGAATTCGTACGCCAGGAACGCGATGATCGCAACAGCTCCGGCCATCCACGATAACGGGATACCCGCAGTCGCGAATCGCGCGACGAGCGCGGTATTGCTGGCAAAGGCGAGAACGAAGCATGCCACCGCCATGACCACGCCGATCCAATAGAAGGAGTAACGATTAACTGAGGATGCCGATTGATTTCTGCGCACGATGACCTCTCTTATACGCCTATCTTAAGGCGCTTGACGCCATTTTATATTAGTCTTTCATTTTTTCAACATGAAATACACATATTAAACGAACCCAGAAACATAGGACGAGTCATCTGAGCAGGTCCAGTCAAGAATAAAATCGATTTTTTTCTATTCATGGGACGACGGTCTGGGCCAGGGGTGAGCCGCGACGGCGGAGGCTCTCAAGGTATCGGGAATCGTCGTAGTGGACGCCGTCCTTCCAGCAACGGAACGCTATCCGAATCCACTTGAACGCGAGGCTGCGAACCGCCGCGTGGTGATTCTTGCCCCGTTGGCGCTGCTGTTCGTAGTAAGCACGAGCCCAGCCGCAGAAAGCGATGGAGTGAGTCGCCCATTCGTGAAACGTCTGCCGCACAAACTTCGGACAGGCCCGGCGGAAGTGGACCCAATGGCTCTTTCCGCTGCGTTCGAGGACGGGAGCAATCCCGCTGAACTGTTGCATCTCCGCCGCTGTTCCGTAGCGGTCCCGCCGCGAACCGAACGCGGCCAGCAAGCGAGGCGCCAGCGCCGGGCCGGCACCGGGGAAGGAATCGAAAATCGCGAAATCAGGGTGCGCCGCCACTGCCTGCTCAATCTGCCGGTCCAGCTCCGCGATCCCGTCGCGCAAAGCAGCGATCAGTTCCACCAGAATCTTCGTCACGGCCACCGAGGGCGTTTCTTTCTGCGGCAATTATGGGCAGCGAGAAAAGAGCGAACGGTCTGGGGGCGGGCCTTCTGCAAAGCTTCCAGGGTAGGCCATCGTTTTAACAAATCCCCCACCAGCGCGGAGTTAATGTCGTCGAACCAGTCCAGGATCTGCGGGAAATAGACCTTCAGTTGCGCCGTGAGGCGATTGCTCTGCCGCGTTCTTTCGTTCACCAGTTTGCGGCGCGCTTCCACCAGATGGCGCACCAAACGGGTTTGTTCGGTGTCCGGGTCCAGACGACGCAGGTGCGAACGGTGATGCACCAGCAGATCCAGGAGAAGGTCCGCGTCCGCAGGGTCGTCCTTGGCCCCGGACGGATATAAGGCCCCGCGAAACTGAGCAGCAGCCCGCGGATGAATCGGATAGACGTGCAGATGCTCATACTTGCCCAGCATGAACACCAGTGCCCCGCGCGATTGTTCCACTGCCACGGCGACGGGCTGGCCGCCAAAGCGCGCCGCCAGCATAGCCGCCCAGGACTCGACTGCCTCGGGGCGATGTTCGATCTCGCCCTGTTGGCGTTCGTCGAGTCGGCGGCCTGCAGCGACCAGACATGTTTCTTGTCCGCCCAATCGATCGCCACAAAGGCGGCAAACCGAGGTTCTGAATCGTAATTCGCTTGACTCATTTTTACTGACCTCCTCGAACTGACAGGCACTTTGTTTCCGCGAAATACTTATAGGAAAGTTCTGGTTGTTCCGAACGGCATCTGAGAATCTCGTTCTGGAAACAAAGCAGCTCCCGCTGCTCGAGAGACTCGTCCAAAACATCGAGTGTTTAGTAGCGCAACTCGTAGCAGCGGGAGGCCTGCTATCCCTGATCATGTCCCCCTGGAAAGCGAATGTGGTGGGCGGCTGCGCCGCCGGGTACTGCATTGTTGAGCGGGGAAAGGGGCCTCAAACGCCGCCCCCTTTCCCCGCACCCCCATCCCCGCTCTTGATGCGAAATTGATCGTCAGGCCCCGAGTTCGACAGTCACTACCCCTGTTTATCCTCTGGCCCACGGAGTAACTATAAGTAGATATCGAGGACTTCTGCCGCCGCCTCTTGACTGATCCCAAAATAGATTATAATGTCTATAGACTATGAGGTGTTTCAAGCCCGATTCACTTTCCCCGTGCCCACAACGCAGTTGTTGTTGTCGCTGATCTCTGCCTGACCGGCACTGTGCCGGACGCGTTATTTCCCAACCGCAGACTACAACGTATTTGCCAAAGGAGAGATTCAAATGGCGGCATTCGCATTACAAAACATAGCCCAAGCGCGCTACTACGTCCGTCTGGATTCAGCGAAGGCAGAGGCCGAAACGGATCAAGCGCTGCTACTCGACACGGTTCGTCCGCGGACAGGTTCTCAAGCCGCGGTGCTCTATCAAATGCAGCCGGAGATGTCCGCGATAAATGCAATTGCGGCGCGATCCACCGTGCAATCGCGGGTGAAGGAGGTAGGTGTCACACTCAGCCCGGCAACCAGCGAGTGGATTGAGTCTCTAAGGCATCCAGTGCAGGGTTCCCACGCAGGCGAGCCGAATTTCGAAAAGTTTCCGGAAGTCCTCCAGTACCAACTGAAACGCCTGATGGTGGTCCCGCTCCGAACGGATGACGGTCTGCTGGGGTTGCTGACCCTCGGCCGTTCCGCCGAAACGTCCTTCGAACCGAAAGCCATCGATGCGGCTCAGCGCGCCGGCCGGTTGCTGACGGCCTTATTTGAACGCGATTCTCTGCGGCAGAAGCTATTGGAACGAAAGCTCATGGAGCGTGCCAAAGGGATTCTCCAGGAACGCCGGGCAATATCTGAAGAAGAGGCGTATCTCCTGCTCCGCAACAATAGCCGGCGCCGAAGGTTGCCGATGGCTGAACTGGCGCGGGAGATCATCGAAACCCGCGTACAGGCGGGCACGACTAGACGCTGGCAAACGGCGTAATTAATCTAACACCGACACACCCTTCAAACGGCAAAATCATGACTAAATTGATATACTATACTAAATTAGTATAGTATCTTGAAAGGGCGATATTAAACTGTGGAACTCAAAAGCCCGAAACACCCGTGGATTCTTGCGTCGATTGGTTGTGCATTCGTCGCCGGTTGGCTGGCGCTTCCGGCGCACGGGCAGATCGCGGTCAAGAACCAGGGATACGTCCCGTTCAGCGAGGAGCCGATCAACTACCGCTCGGAGAATCTGAGCGACCCGGTAGCCTTCCTCCAGAAAAAAATCGACCGGGGCGAAGTGAAGCTCGAGTATGAGCCGAAACACGGCTACTTGCGCTCCGTTCTCGATAGACTCGCGATCCCCATTGAATCGCAAACCCTGGTTTTTTCAAAGACGAGCTTCCAATACAAGAAGATCTCACCCGAAGCGCCCCGCGCTTTGTACTTCAACGACGACGTTTACGTCGGGCAAGTTCACGACGGAAAAGTATTGGAGTTCGTTTCCTTCGACCCGACGCAGGGGGCGATCTTCTATATCCTCGACGAGCAAAAAAGTGATCACCCGGTCTTCCAGCGCGCCGAACTCGATTGCACGCAGTGTCACGTGGCGGCTGGGACGCGGAACGTGCCTGGCGTTCTGCTCCGGTCGGTCTTTACGACACCAACCGGCACCCAGGCGACGATGACTCAATCGTTCATCACGGGGCAGGAGAGCCCTTTGAAAGAAAGATGGGGAGGGTGGTACGTCACCGGCACCCATGGCTCCCAGACTCACATGGGCAACGTGGTGGTAGAAGACCGGGAGCACCCCGAACAGATTGACAGAGCGGCCGGAGCCAATCTGACCGACCTCTCAAAGAAGTTTGACACCTCAGCGCAGCTCTCGGGTCAGAGCGACATCGTTGCGCATCTTGTGCTCGCGCATCAGACCCAGATGCACAACCTGATCACCTTGACGAACTACCAAACCAGGTTGGCCCTGTATAAGGCTGGTCTGCCTGCGGATACGCGCGCCGATTCGATCCCCGACGACGTCCGCCAGGAGTACCAGAAGCCGGCCGAAGAACTGCTCCGTTACCTGCTCTTCGCCGACGAAGCACCCCTCGAAGATCCGATCAAAGGGACATCCGGCTACGCCGAACAGTTCACAGCGCGTGGTCCCCGCGATCCAGAAGGGCGCTCCCTGCGTGATTTCGATCTGCGGACCCGTATTTTCAAATATCCCTGCAGCTACCTCGTCTACTCCGAGGCGTTTGACTTCTTGCCCGTTCAGGCGAAGGAGTACGTGTACCACCGGTTGTTCGAAGTTCTGACCGGTCGTGATCAAAGTCCCGCGTTCGCCCGATTAACTGGCGATACCCGGCGCGCGATCTTCGAAATTCTGCTGGCCACGAAGCCAGGACTGCCTGCGGAGTGGGGTCAGTACAAGACGCAATCGCAGTCCACCCGCGCCGGCATTCAACCTATGCCAAAAAGGCTCACCAACTAATTCACGTCAGACAGAAAGGAACATCGCATGAAAGGCTTTTCCATTCGAATTTTCGCTTTTGCCGCCATCGTCGCCAGTTTCGGAACGAGCGTCGGCGCATTTGCGGCAGAAACAGATTCTCTGAAACTTGAAGGGCGGTGGGACGC